>NZ_DASPHO010000726.1:0-9272 GCF_035629615.1 Hyalangium sp.
GCTCTGTGCCGGCGTTCCTGGCGCAGATGGATCAGGGCCCGCAGAACTTCCGCCCGGCCGACGAGCTGAGCGACATGGAGGCGCTGCGCCGGGACTACGAGAAGCTGCGCATCGCCTACGAGTTCCACCGCCAGGTGAGCCTGGCGGGCACGCAGCAGGAGCTGTTCGATCAGATCATCCGCGTGGCGTTCCAGCTGCTGCCCGCGGACAACGGCGTCATCCTCACGCCCGATCCGGACGGGACCTTTGAGGCGGTGGCGGTGCACCACCGCCAGGGCCGGGCCATGGCCGTCGTGCTGTCGGACACCGTGCTGCGGCGCGTGGTGGAGACAGGCAAGGCGGTGCTCACCGCGGACGCCATCATCGACGAGCGCTTCTCCGCCGCCGAGAGCATCGTGGCGCAGGGCATCCGCTCCGCCATGGCGGTGCCGCTCACCAGCAATGGCTCCATCAAGGCGGTGCTCTTCCTGGACAGCCGCCAGCGCATCAACGCCTTCTCCGAGAACGATCTGACGATCCTCACGGGCATCGCCGCGCAGGCGGGCATCGCCCTGGAGAACGCGGCGCTGGCCGAGCAGATCCGCGCCGAGGCCATCACCCGCGCCGAGCTGAGCCGCTTCCTCTCCAAGGCCGTGGCGGACGCGGTGATCAAGGGAGAGACGGAGGATCTGGCGCAGAGCAAGATGGCGGAGGTGAGCTGCCTGTTCGCGGACATCCGCGGCTTCACCACCCTGGCAGAGAGCGAGTCTCCCCAGGCCGTGGTGGAGATGCTCAACGAGTTCTTCACCGCCATGGCCAACGTGGTGTTCCGCCACGAGGGCAACCTGGACAAGTTCATCGGCGACTGCGTGATGGCCGTGTGGGGCCCGCCGCTGACGCACCCGGACGATCCGGCGCGCGCGCTGCAGGCCGCGCTGGAGATGATGGAGGCGGTGGACGAGCTCAACGAGAAGCGCAAGATGCAGGGCAAGCCCCCCATCGAGGTGGGCATTGGCATCAACACCGGCCAGGCCGTTGTGGGCTACATGGGCAGCGTCGAGCGCCATGAGTTCACCGCCATTGGCGACACGGTGAACACGGCGTCCCGGCTGTGCGGTCTGGCCAAGAGCGGTGAGGTGCTGGCCTCCGGGACGACGATCGAGAAGGCCGGGCCGGGGTTCTTCGCGGTGGAGCTCCCCGTGATGCAGGTGAAGGGCCGGGAGAAGGGTGTGAAGACGTTCCGGGTGACGGGCTCGGAGCGCACCGTTGTCCGGGACGCATGATCACCCAGGTCTGCCCCAACTGCGAGCGCACGCACGACGTGAGCGTGTACGTCAGCGGCCAGCGTCTGCTGTGCCGCTGCGGGATCCGCTTCGAGGTGCGCCGCAATGTCATCACCACCGTGGGCTCGCGCGTCACGGTGCCGGAGATGCAGGCGGTCCAGCTGTCTGCCGCGGGGGGCTCGAGCGGCGCTGAGGTGCAGGCAGGCGGGCAGGTGGGCGCGGCGGGGGTGAGTGGTGTCGTGCTCTCGCCCCAGGAGTCGGTCCCCACGATGCCTGGGGGCGGCGTGGCGCCTCCGAGCCAGCCGCTGATGGTGGACCTGGACGTCAGCTCGGCCACGGTGCTGCGGCCTTCCGAAGTGGCCGCAGGGCCTGGCAAGCACGCGGAGCTGGATGGGACGTTTGTCTCCCAGGGCAAGGTGGAGCTGCCGGGCTACGAGATGCTGGAGGTGCTGGGGCGGGGAGGCATGGGCGAGGTGTGGCTCGCGCGGCAGCAGTCGCTGGAGCGCACGGTGGCGGTGAAGCTGCTGCCCCCGCGGCTGGCGAAGGATCCTGAGTTCGTCACCCGCTTCGAGAAGGAGGCCACGGCGCTGGCGGCGCTCAGCCACCCCAACATCATCCAGATCATCGATCGAGGGATGGCCGGGGAGCACTACTACTTCGTGATGGAGTACGTGGAGGGGCGCTCCCTGCGCGAGCTGCTGGGGGTGAACCGGCCCACGCCGCAGCAGGGCCTGCGCATCCTGCTCCAGGTGGCGCGCGCCATCGAGTACGCGCACGAGAAGGGGATCATCCACCGGGACCTGAAGCCGGAGAACATCCTGCTGGACGCGAGGGGCCACGCGAAGGTGGCGGACTTCGGCCTGGCGGGCATCCGGCGGCCGGACTCGCGGCTGAACCTCACGGCCACGGCGGTGGCCATGGGGACGATCAACTACATGGCGCCGGAGCAGCGGCGGGATGCCCGGAGCGTGGACGGGCGCGCGGATCTGTTCTCGCTGGGCGTGATGGTCTACGAGGTGCTCACCGGGGAGCTGCCGGTGGGGCGCTTCCGGATGCCCTCCGAGCGGGTGCAGGGGGTGGATCCGCGCGTGGACGAGGTGGTGGCCCGGCTGCTGGAGAACGAGCCCGAGGCGCGCTATGCGACGGCGGGTGAGGTGTGCGCCGCGCTCGAGGGGGTGCTGGGCTCCGGCTCCGGACCGGCCCTGGCACCAGGTGCTTCCTCGGGGGCCCGCTCCGCGCGGAAGCTGGCGCCGGGCTCCGTGGCGAAGCGGCTCCACATGGGCTGGCGCAGCGTGCGCACCGGGCTGGCCGTGGTGGGCGGGCTCATCCTCCTGGCTGCCGGCGTGCGCATGGTGTTCGGCTCGGTGGATCTGCACGTGGACGGCGGGGAGAAAGGCGGGATCACCATTGGCACGTCGGGCATCGCGGTGAAGCCCGGCAAGAAGCCGTGGCCCGCGAACACGGACAGCGAGCTGTTCGCCACCTCCCAGGTGGAGAAGGCGGACAAGCCGGATGGGCTCTCGCGCGTGACGCTGGACTTCCTGGTGGGCGAGGAGGAGATGAATGCCTGGTCCGGGACGTGGCGCCTGGAGAAAGGCAAGCTCCTGGTGACTCAGGGCGGGAGCGAGCTGGGCCCGAAGGGGCGCTTCCTGCCGCGCACATACGTGGCGCACCGGTACTTCTCCAGTGACGACTTGACCGCCGAGGTGGAGATGGATGTGCGCCCGCTGGGGCCTGGCTACCCGGACGAGGCGGATGCCCAGCACTTCGGCGAGCTGACGTACCGGATCAAGGATCTCCAGGTGTCGGCGTTCGCCATCCCGGATGTGGGCATGCGCCTGTCCTGGCGCTACCTCCTGGAGGATGGCGAGGAGGTGGTGGGCAACAGCTCCCAGGATCTGGAGAACCTCACGGCGGACGAGATGCCCGTGCCCGCGAAGGGCCCATTCCGCGTGCGGCTCCAGCTCAAGCGGAAGAAGAACGGCGTGATGGCGGAGGCGTTCGTGAACAACAGGCGCTTCGCCTACAAGATGTTGCACGGGCTGGAGGGGCGCGTGGGCAAGGTGGCCCTGGGCTGCCGCAACCTGGAGTGCAGCTTCGACGACCTGGTGGTGCAGGGGATCCTGAAGGAGCGGCCGAAGCGGAGGGTCGCGGGCGCCCAGGAGTGAACGGACCTCCTGCCCTGGAAGGTCCAGTGGGCGACGCCCTGCACCTGAGGTACCGGGCGGCCTTGCACCCCCATTGCACCATCCCCACCCTCGACAGGCGTGACGTGCGACGGCGTGCGCACGCCATCAGCCGCGGGGGAAGGGATGGACGCGAGGATGATGCTGACGCCGCTGTACGGAGCGGCTCTGCTGGGGCTCGTGGGCCTGGCGTTCGCTTTCGGGCGCAAGGACGCGCGCGCATTCATGCCCCGCTGGCCGCTTGCGTGGTTCGGGCTCCTGGCGGCCGTCTCCCTGGCGCTGAGCACGGACTACGTGCCCACCTCGCTGCAGGTCTCGCTGGACACGGCGGGCCGCGGCATGGGGTTGGTGCTGCTGGGGGTGGCGGCAGGGCTGGCGCTCCTGGGCTCGCGGGCCCGGCTGCGTGCGGACGCGCTGAAAGGCTCGGCGCCGAAGAGCATTGATGAGGCCGTGGCGGAGCTGCGCGCGGGCCGGGAGCCCGGGTGGGGGGTGTACCGGGGGCGGCTCGGGGCCAGCGAGCCGGTGACTTCTCCGGGCGGCGTGGTGTGCGCCTTCTATGACGCGGAGCTGCGCTCGGCGGGGGATCAGGGGCGCAAGGGGCCGTTGATCTCCCAGGAGAAGGCGTACTCGCTGCTCATCACGGTGCGCGGCGAGCTGACGGAGGCAGCGGTGAGCTTCTCGCCCTCCACGATGCTGGCGCCGGTGCGCGTCGTACGGAGCCAGACAGATCCGCGGCTCGTGGAGCCGGACGCAGGGGAGCTCGTCCAGGGCAAGCCGGTGGAGGAGGTGCTGTCCTACGAGCGCGTGGGCAAGCTCGGGGAGCCGTGCCTCGTGGTGGGGGAGTTGCAGCGCGGGCCCGCGCCGGGCTCGTACGTGCTGCGCGGGAAGCAGGGCGGCCCGGCGATGCTGGTGCTCGGGGCCGAGGCCATGGGCACGGGGCAGCAGCTGGCGCGCCGGGCCTGGGGCTGCTTCTCGGCGGCCGGGGCGCTGTCCGTGGCCGCGGCGTTCGTGCTCTCGCGCACTCTCTAGAGAAGCACCCGACTCCGGGAGCCAGGCTCAACCCCAGGCACAGACGCCTTGGGGAGGCACCATGCCATCGCCCAGGAGGATCCGGGCATACGCCGGCACGGGAGCGCGCCAGGGGACGGAGTCCGAGTTGAAGGCGAAGGTGGTGCCACCGCGCCTGCGGAGCCTCACTCCCTCGGGCAGCCGCAGCGGAGCCAGGTTGGCTTCCCTGGCCAGGACTTCGAACCAGTCCATCAGGAACGCGGAGTCAGGCACGCACCCCAGGTAGTGGACACGGCCATTGCAGATGACTGCGGGCTTGCCGTCGCTGAAGCGGGCCTCGATGACGGCGCCCACATCCAGGTGCTCGAGCCAGAGCCGCGCCTCATAGCGGCGCCCTTGCCAGTCCAGTGTCTCCGTCATCTCGGGAGCGAGGCTCTCCACGCGGGTCACCTTCACATCCAGCAGCCGTTGGAGCGGCCCGGGGGGCAGTCCGCCGGGGATCTGGAAGTGCGCGGTCTTCGAGCCGCTGCGAGGGCCGAAGATCACCCGCCCCTTGCAGGCCTCGAAGGCCTTCAACGCCGCATCGCTGATGATGGGCAGCGAGGGCACCAGCACCAGCGGGTACCCATCGAGGCTCGCGCCCGGCGGGACAATGTCCACGTCGAAGCCGAGCCGCCGGATGGCCGTGTACCACTCGAGCACCAGGGACTTGTACTGGAACTCCTTGCCCTGGGGCTGAATGGACAGGACCCAGTCCGCCTCATGATCGAACACCAGGGCCACGGGCGCACGCAAGGTGGCTCCGAGCTTCACGGACATCAGCTCCCGGGCCGTCTGCTCCACCTCGAAGAAGCCGACGTCCGGCGCAGAGTCCGGCCGATGAAGCCCGGCGTGCATCTGCTCCTGGGCGAAGGGCGCCTGGCGCCAGCGGAAGTAGGAGACGACCTCGGCGCCGTGCGCGAGCGCCTCCCACGTCCACAGCCGCACCATGCCCGGAGCCGGTGCAGGGTTGTGCGAGGCCCAGTTCACCGGGCCCGGCTGCTGCTCCATCACCCACCACCGGCCGCGGCCCACGGCGCGGTAGAGATCGTGATGGAAGGCGGCGATGTCCGGGTGGCCAGTGCGGGCATAGCGCTGCTTGACGTCCGCGGGCAGGGGGAGCTGATCCGTGAAGCCCAGCGGGTAGCTGTCCCAGCTCGCCACGTCGAGATCCGCGGCCACTCGGAAGTGATCGAAGTCGGTGGAGAAGCCCATGTAGTTGTGGGCGAGGAAGCGCTCTGGCGAGAGGCGGCGCAGGAGGTCCACCTGCAGCCGGTTGAAGGCCACCACCTGGTCCGAGGCGAAGCGGTAGTAGTCCAGCCAGTGCGAGGGGTTGGCCTCGGTGACGGTGAGGTGGGGCAGTTCCACCTCCTCCCAGGCGCGGTACTCCATGCTCCAGAAGACATTGCCCCAGGCCTGGTTGAGCGCCTGCAAGGAGCCGTGACGGCGCTGGAGCCACGCGCGAAAGGCTTCCTGGCAGTTGGCGCAGTAGCAGCGCACGGTGTCGTGGCACCCGTACTCGTTGTCGAGCTGCCAGCCCGCCACCGAGGCGTTGTGGCCGTAGCGCTCCCCGAGAAGCGTGACGATGCGCTCACACTCCCGCGCATAGGTGGCGGACGAGAAGCAGGAGTGCCGCCGCGAGCCGAACCCGCGTGTCCGGCCCTCGCGATCCACCGGCAGCATGCGCGGGGTGCGATCCACCAGCCACTTGGGCGGGGTGGCCGTGGGAGTGCCAAGCACCACGCGCAGGCCGGCCGAGCCCAGCGTGTCGATCGCGCGATCCAGCCAGCCAAAGTCGAGCTGCCCCGGGTGGGGCTCCAGCCGGCTCCAGGCGAACTCGCCGATGCGGACATACGTGAGGCCCAGCGCCCTCATTCGGCGCGCGTCCTCGGCCCAGCGCGTCTCGGGCCAGTGTTCGGGGTAGTAGCAGACGCCCAGCATCAGGAAGCTCCCTCTCCTCCACTTACTCCTTCGTCGCCCCGAGTGTGAGTCCGGCGATGAAGTACCTCTGCATCAAGAAGAACATCGTGGCGGGCAGCAGGGCGGCGATGATGGCGCCCGCGGAGACAAGCTGCCAGCTTGCCACCCACATTCCTTTGGCAGCGCGCCACCTTCCAGAGATTGAAGCGGGCGACGCCGAGGGCTATGTAGCCCGCGCCCATGAACGACATCGAAGGCTTCGACGCGGCGCTGTTCCAGAGACTGGTGTCACGACTCCGTGATGAGTCCCAGCGCAAGCCCACCGCTGAGCGCTCCGCGGAGCCTCAGCCGCTGGCCCTCGCTGATCTCGAGCCCATGCCTCGCCCCGGGACGGAGCTCCATGCGGAGTGCCTGCGGCTTGGGGAGGAGGCCTTGCGTCGAGGAGCGGTCGCCGTCGTGCTTCTGGTGGGGGGCGCGGGGACTCGCTTCGGCGGGGCCGTGAAGGCGCTGGCACCGGTCCTCGATGGACGCACCATCCTGGATCTGAGGATGGAGAACATCCGCCAGATCGGCGAGCGCTACGACACTTCGGTGCATGTGGCGATGATGACTTCGCCGCTGAGCCATGAGGCGATCGAGGCCTACGTCTCTCGGAGTGGGCTTGGACGGCAGGTGCTCCTGTTCCGCCAGCGGATGCTGCCCCGACTGACGCCGGGCTGGGAGCTGTTCCGGGGCGCTGACGGCCAGCTGTCCTTCGCGCCCTCGGGACACGGCGACTTCTTCCGGGCCTTTCGGGAGAGTGGCACGGCAGAGGAGCTCCGCCGACGAGGGGTGCTGCACGTGTTCTTCTCCAACGTCGACAACATGGGAGCGACGCTCGATCCGCTGGTCATTGGGCTTCACGTGAAGCTCGGCAAGCAGATGAGCGTGGAGGTGACCCCGCGCGCCAATACACAAGGCACCCTGGACACGGGGGCGGCGCCTGTCCGCATCGGTGAGCACCTCCAGCTCATCGAGCACGTGGACTCGAAGAAGCACGCGCTCATCTCCACCAACAACCTTGGCTTCGAGCTGTCAGCCCTCCTCGAGAAGGACATCGAGGTTCCCTACCGTGTCGCCCGCAAGAAGGTAGAGGGCCAGGAGGTGCTGCAGATCGAGCAGGTCACGGGAGAGGCGAGCACGCTGGTAGGGCCGGACGGGCGGCCGTTGCTCTCCGTGGCCTTCATCGAGGTGCCGCGGCAGGATCCGCGAATCTCCCGGTTCGAGCCGGTGAAGGCGCCCGAGGATCTGGAGCTCGTCACTCCCCGGCTGCGCGAGCGGTTCCAGCCCGGGTCGCGGAGCGGGGTCTCCGTGGCGAGGGTTCCCCAGGAGGGGCAGGTGTCAGCGGCGTCAGAGCTCGAGGTGAAGCTGGCGCGGGTGCGCGCGATCCTGGAGCAGCACGGCCTGAGCGCGGTGCGGCTGCGAGGGGTGGACTGGTTCGCCTGGGCGACTTGTGGTGGCTCGAACGTGGTCCTGCTCACGACGGACGTGGGGGTGGCGGAGGTGCTCATCACCCGTGCGGCGGCGTGGGTGCTGACGGATGCCATTGAAGCGGCAAGGATGGAGCAGGAGGAGGTTCCGCCGGGGCTCCGGGTGTGGGCGTGTCCGTGGGCAGAGCGTGGGCAGCGCGAGGCCTTCGTCGAAGCGAAGCGGGGAGGAGGCCTGGTCGCCTCGGATCGTCCTTCGGGGCAGGAGGTGCCGCTGCCAGCAGAGCTGGTGGACGCGCGGCACTCGCTGCTTCCCGAGGAGCTGGAGCGCTACCGGGTGCTCGGGCGCGACGCGGCAGAGGCGATGACCGAGGTGCTGCTCGCGGCGAAGCCGGACTGGACGGGCTGGCAGCTCGCGGGCGCCGGAGCTGAGGCGCTCTGGGCGCGCGGCATCCACCCCGCGCTGACGCTGGTGGGAGAGGAGCGTCGCCTGCCGCTGCACCGGCATGCCACGGCGAGCCGGGAGCGCCTGGGCTCGCGGGCGATGCTGGTCTTCTGCGCGCGTCGGCACGGGCTGTTCGCCAACCTCACCCGGTTCGTCTACTTCCGGGAGCCCACGGTGGAGGAGCGCCGGCTCGTGACGGACGTGGCGCGGGTCGAGGCAGCGGCCTTCCGGGGCTCGCGGCCTGGAGTGACGCTCGGGCAGGTGTACGCGGCGATGGTGGAGGCGTATGCGGCTTGTGGGCACCCAGGCGCCGAGGCCTTCCATCACCAGGGAGGCTCGTGCGGATACCTCTCGCGCGACGATGTGGCGGGGCCTGGCTCGAAGGTGGTCCTGCAGCCGAACAACGCCATGGCCTGGAACCCCTCTCTGCCGGGAGCGAAGATCGAGGACACGGTGGTGCTGACCGAAGGGGGCCTGGAGATCCTCACGGTGGATCCGCGCTGGCCGACCTTCCAGGTGGAGGGCCGTGCCCGGCCGGATCTCCTGGTGCGCTGACCAAAAAAACCTGAGAGAGCGGGACGCCGGGGCGGGAGGACCCGCCAGCCGGCGGGAGGACCCGTCCCGCAGCGAGGGACCCGCGACCTGTGGATCCCGAGGCTGTGTGAGCCCGGGTTCTGGAATCGACTGGAGTCCTCAGGCTGACTGGGGAGCAGGAGGCTGCGGGAGGAGGATCGATGGACGCTGACCCGAGCGGGCCGCGTAGCTCTCGGAGATCCGCGCGGCGACCGCAGCGCCGGTGCCCGCACGAGCCATCATGACAACGGAGCCGCCGAAGCCCCCGCCGGTCAGACGTGCGCCATAGACGTCCGCATCATCCCGCGCGAGGTCCACGAGCAGATCGATCTCGGGGACCGAGACCTCGTAATCAAGGCGCTGGGACTCATGC
>NZ_DASPHO010000727.1:0-4248 GCF_035629615.1 Hyalangium sp.
TGGGTGCCATCTTGAACTACGACGGCGCAGTGGCCGGCAACCGGAACTATGAGGTAGCGGGCCTCGGCATCCGCTCGGTGCCGCTGCACCCTAGCGAGACGACGGACGACGGTTCGCTCACACTCCCCCCGGGCACGGCGAATGCGCTCTACACGCCCTACCGCACGTTCCAACAGGGGACCTACCTCGTCACCTACTACAACTGCCTCAGCGGCTCTTCGCAAGAGTCCTATGTCAGTGCGACGGCAGAAGCCAGCACTGGCAACATCGCGACCGGTTTCGTCAATCGCCATTTCAGTGAGTTGACTTACTACCAGCAGCCTCCCTTCGTGTTGAAGGTGCGCTCCGCGATGGCCAGCGTGCGCTTCAAGGTCTATTGCCCGGAGTCGACGACAGCAACTATCACGCAACCGAGCCCATCATGCGGGACCTTCTTCTGGACGCAGATCGGGCAGTAGCGACAGCCTCGGATGTGCACCCCGACGCCTCACCCCCGGGAGCGTGAGCGGCAACTGGCCGGTAGACGGAGCATCCAGTAGGACTCCCCGCCTGCGGCGCATGGCACGAACCTGTCTGACAAGCAGTCAGGTTCCTGGAGGCTCGAGCGGGGGCAGCTGCCGGCGGCGCCCGGAACAAACCTGTATGACAAGCAGACAGGTTGGCGAAGGCTGCGCCCGGCAGCCCGCCCTGGTGGCCTCTGGCTTGGGGTCAGCCCGGTCTCATTGCCCCAACTCGTGGGAGGCTTCTTCCACGCTGGCGTCATGGGATGTCGGTGAGGCGTGCGAAGCTCACGGCCCGTGCGCGGCCAGATCTTCTGGCCGTCACCATGCTCGAAGGGCGAAGACATGAATCGGATGACAGCGCTGGGAGTCGTGTTCCTATGTCTTGCCGCGGGCGCTGAGACACCGCCCATCCAGCAGAAAGGCCCCCAGCAGCAGAAGAAGGCCCAGCAACCCGCGAAGGAGCCCGCAGCTTCGGGTCAGCCGCTGACCCTGGAGACGCTGGACCGGTACATCCAGTATCGCCGCGAGAGTGACCCCATCACCCTGGGAATGGGGGACTCGATGCTTCGTGAGGCCAAGGGCCCCGGACCTGGCGTCAACCTGATGGAGCAGGTCAAGCAGATCAAGCAGGCCGACGATGTCGTGCGCGCGAAGTTCGGCCTCTCCGGTCCAGACTTCAGCCCGCTCGACCAGATGGTCCGGGACATCTGCGACAGCCGGTTCATGCCCGAGAGTGCCGCGATGAAGGTGATGATCAAGCGCTTCGAGACACAGGCCTCGGGCCCCCAGAGCCCCGAGCGCGATCTGGCCAAGGGCATGCTGAACATGCTGCGCAAGCAACTGGAGGAGAGCGTGGGCCTGCCCAAGCAGCGCGAGCAGTATGGCGACGCCACCGTGAACCTGGTTCTCAGCCGTGAGAAGGAGCTGAAGGAGATCTGGGCTCGCAAGGACGCAGCCGCCGCCAAGGCGTTCGAGGCATTGGACGACGCGACCGCCTCGCCTTGAGAACCCCGGAGCCGTGGGCGTTCCGGGTCAGACCGCGTATACTTGGCCTATGGACCCAAGCTTCGACCAAATGAGTCCTGCTGAGCGCATCCTCTGCGTGCAGGATCTCTGGGACTGCATCGCAGAGCACCCGGAGGATGTACCCGTCACCGACGAGATGAAGGCTGAGCTCGATCGCCGACTCGCTGAGCACCGAGCCGACCCATCGTCAGCAGTCTCCTGGGAGACAGTGAAGGCCCGCCTGCGGGCGAAGCGGTGAGCCTCCCGGTCCTCTTTCGTCCAGACGCAGAGACCGAGATCATCGAGGCCTGGGACTGGTACGAGATGAGGCACCAAGGCCTCGGTGCCGAGGCGGCCATCTCCCGAGCGGCCAGGGTTCCGGACGCCAACCCACGCGTGCATGGCGAGGTGCGACGGGAGCTGCTCCGACGCTTCCCGTTCGGTGTGTTCTATGTGGTGGAGAACGAGACGCTGCTTGTGCTCGCGGTGGCACATGCGCGGCGGAAGCCGGGGTACTGGGCAGACAGGATGTGACCGCGTCTGCAGGCGAGTGGCTGCCGCAGCCCACCCTCCGCATGACTTACTCCTTCAAAATGAAGGACCCACCTCCTTCGTTTCGACCGAAAATGGTGGGCCGCAGCGGCGAGGCACACGGTAACCCACGGAAAGCATTGGGTGCGATGCGTTGGCGCGGGACTTGTTGTGGAGGGGCTCGACCCTTCACCGCAAGGACGCACCCATGCCACGCACGCTGGACCTGATGGCCCCCGAAGTCCGCGCCAATCCCTATCCGCTCTACGCCGAGCTGCGGCACACCGGCATCCGCCAGGTGGAGCCCGGAGGCATGTGGGCCGTCAGCCGCTACGAAGACGTGGTGGCGGTGATGAAGGATCCCCGGCGCTTCTCCTCCGCAGGACTCGGCCAGGGCTTCCTGCCTCCCTGGCTTCCCCGCAACCCCGTCACCGAGTCCCTCGTGATGAAGGATCCTCCCGTCCACACCCGGCTGCGCGGCCGGGTGAGCCGGGCGTTCGGCCCCGCGGCCCTCGCCGCGCTGGAGCCACGGATCCGCGCCCTCGCCGAGCAGCTCACGGAGCAGCTCCTCCTCCAGCAAGGACCCGTGGACTTCATGGCCAGGTTCGCCCTCCACCTGCCCGTCAGCGTGCTCGGCCTGCTCTTCGGTCTGGAGCCGCAGCAGTACCCGCGACTCAAGGAGTGGGCGGATGACCTGGTCAACCTCCCCGCGGGCCGCCACTCCCCCGAGGAACAAGTCCGGGTCCGCGAGAGCCTCGCAAGCCTGGAGCGCTGCTTCGCGGAGCTCATCCAAACCCGGCGCGAGTCCCCCGGGGACGATCTCGTGAGCGAGCTGCTCCGCCCGGACACGGACGGCTCGGTCCTGTCCCAGGAAGAGATCATGAGCTTCCTCTTCGCCCTGCTGCCGGCGGGAGTGGAGACCACCGTCTACCTGCTCGCGAACACCCTGGCCGTCCTGTCCGAGCGCCCCGAAGAGCGGGCCCGGGTGCTGGCCGACCGGAGCCTCATCCCCCGGCTCCTCGAGGAAGTCCTCCGCTACGAGCCTCCCGGGCACTCGAGCCTCCGGCTCGTGACGGAGGAGACAGAGCTCTCGGGCGTGCACCTGCCGCGCGGCGCCATCGTAGTCGTCCTCCTGGCCGCGGCGCTGCGAGACGAGGGCCACTTCCCTCAGGCAGACCAGTTCCTCATCGATCGGGAGCGCGCCTCTCACCTGGCCTTCGGCCACGGCGTCCACTACTGCCTCGGGGCCATGCTCGCCCGGCTGGAGGCACGCCTCGGGCTGGAGGCCCTCTTCTCACGCCTCCAGGACTTCTCCCGGACGAGCGACCCCCTCCACTGGGCCCCCTCGCTCATCGCCCGAGGCCCCCTCGCCCTGCCCCTCCAGCTGATCCCCGCCCCACCTCTCCGGTGAGGGCCGACGTCCAGCACCCAACACGGTGGGTCCTCACAAGCGGGCGAGCAGGCACCGCTTCTGTTCAGCTCCTGTCGCCCGGAGGCCCTCCGGCGGGTCGGCCTGGCTCCCACTCGACCCCACAAAGTCAAACGAGCGGAGATTTATATTAAACGCGCGCGAGTTTAGGCTTGAATCACGGGCTGGAAGTGCAAATACATGGTCCCGCAAGATTTCGCCCCTGAGATGAACCCACAGCGGGGGCCGCCTGGAGGCACACTCAATGGAGACGAAAGAGACGAAGGGGCTGCGCGACTTCCTCGAGATTCCCTACGACGAGCTGGAGACCATGAACCTCCGCGTCAAGGAGCAGCGCCTGCGGCGCGAGTCTCCGGACAAGCTGCGCGAGGAGCGCATCAAGTACCTCGCGGACGAGAAGCGCATCAAGGCCGTCACCGTGTGCTTCACGGACCTCGAAGGCCGGCTGCACATGCTGGACTACGACAAGAAGTTCCTCCTCAAGAGCTCGGACAACCTGACGTTCGACGGCTCGTCCATCCGCGGCTTCTCCGCGCAGGCCGAGAGCGACCTGCGCCTCTCGCTGGACTGGGCCTCCTTCTACTGGCTCCCCGCGGACATCTTCGGCCCGGGCAAGGTGCTGATGTTCAGCGAGGTGCTCGAGCGCGACGGCACGCCGTACCACTCGGACATGCGCGGCCTGCTCAAGCGCATCACCGATCAGATGTACGCCAAGGACGGCACCGTGTTCCACGCGGCGCCGGAGATCGAGGGCTTCCTCTTCAAGAGCCGCGACGCCGA
>NZ_DASPHO010000728.1:0-5475 GCF_035629615.1 Hyalangium sp.
GAGCTGTGGAAGCGGTCCACCACCGGCGCCCCACCCGCCCCCGCCGACGTCACGGCCGTAATCACCGTGGTGACATTCCACACGTGGTCCTCGTGCCACGCCGCGAGCAGCCGGCGGCATACGAGCTCGTAGATGCGCCGCTCGTCCGGCGACAGCCGCGCCTCGTCCGGTGACGTGGGCGTGGGGATGATGGCGTGGTGGTCCGTCACCTTCGCGTCATCCACGAAGCGCCGCCCCAGGGGCCGCTCTCCGGTGCCCGACGCCAGCAGCGGCTCGTACGGCTTGCGGATCGTCCGCACCACGTCCGGCAGCGTGGACGCTACCTCCGTCGACAGGTGCCGGCTCGAGGTGCGCGGGTAGCTCAGCAGCTTGTGCTTCTCGTACAGCGCCTGGGCCAGCTCCAGCGTCCGCTGAGCGCTGTACCCATACAGGCGGTTCGCGTGCCGCTGCAGCTCCGTGAGATCATAGAGCAGCGGCGGCGCCAGCTTCTTCGTCTCCGAGGTGAGTGACTCGATGGCCGCGCGGCCCGTCCGCACCCGCGCCATCACCTCGCCCGCCTCCAGGCCGTCCGCCGGCAGCCGCCGGGCCTCGCGCACGCCCTCGGCCAGCTTCACCCCGGTCTTCGGATCCACCTCGCGGAACCACGTGCCCCGGTAGCGCACCTCCGGCGACACCCCCTCGGCCCGAGGCGCGAAGGTGGCCACCACCTCCAGGTAGTCCTCGGGGACGAAGTCGCGGATGGCCAGCTCCCGCTCCACCACCATGGCCAGCGTGGGCGTCTGCACCCGCCCCACCGACAGCATGTCCCCGCCCGCCAGCGTGTAGAGGCGCGACAGGTTCATCCCCACCAGCCAGTCCGCCCGGCTGCGCCCCTTCGCCGCGTCCGCCAGCCCATCGTACGCGCTGCCCTCCTTGAGCTGCCGGAAGCCCTCGCGGATGGCGCTCTCCGTCAGCGACGACACCCACAGCCGCTTCACCGGCTTGCGGCACCCAGCCGCCTCGTAGATGTAGCGGAAGATCAGCTCGCCCTCGCGCCCCGCATCCGTGGCGCACACCACCGCGGACACCTCGGGGGCGTTCATCACCTCGCGCACCACCGCGAACTGGGAGCGCGTGCCCTCCGCCACCACCAGCGGCCACTCGCGAGGCAGCATGGGGAGCTGCTCGCGGCTCCAGCGCTTCCACTCGGGCCGTATCTCGTGCGGCTGCGCCAGACCCACCAGGTGGCCAATGGCCCACGTCACCACATAGCCATTGCCCCGGAACCAGCCCTCGCCACGCTCAGAAGCCCCCAGCGCTTTGGCAATGTCCCGCGCCACAGCGGGCTTCTCGGCCACCACCGCCAGCACGGACACACGACCCCTCTGAGCCGTCTCACGGCCCGTCTCGCGGCCCACCTCCCGGGTCCTGTGTCCTTCGAGCCCTGCGCCCATCGCATCCCACCTCATACCTTCCCCCCTACTTCATCCTTCCCCGCCCCGATGCGCTCGGGCTCCCTCGGTGAACTCTTCCTTACCTTGCTGGGCCGACATGACGCCCTCCTCTCTCACCCCACCTGGGGCGGCTGCTTGCCCTGCCTTCGAGGATCCTACCCCTCACCTCCCGTGAAGTTCTCGCACTCTCTGGCCGCTCCCACACGGCCAGGGACGCGGCGCTCGCGACCCGTGGCGTCCTCACGCAAGTGTTTGGCGTTGGACCGGAAACGCCACACGGGTGTTTTGGCCATCATCTTCTTGGGGGAGCCAAGGTCCCTTTCATCCATTGGGAGGAGGGAAGTGTCGCGCTGCCGGGCGGGGCACTTCGGTCGGGAGACCTGACGTGGGGACGCTCGCCGGGAGGGGGGAGCAGCCTCAGGCCTGGGTCGGCGAGGGGGGTGCCTCGAGAGGGGCATCCCCCTTGGCTTTTTCAGGGGGAGGCCGCCTTGCCGCCCACGCGCTGGTGCCACGCGGCGAGCACCTCGCGCTCGCGCTCCGGGGCGACACCCGCCAGCATCTTCTGGTGGCGCTCGGGCGGCAGCGTCTTGAACCAGGCCAGGGTGTCGCGCGCGGTGTCCCCCGTGGGCCGGAACGACAGCCCGAGCTTCAGCGCCCGGGCGGTGCTCACGCGGCCCACACCTCGATCCTCGCCGGAGCGGGGGATCCACACGGGCATGTGCAACCAGGGCATCACCTTCTGCTCCTCCACCAGCCACTCCGACTCGACCCAGGTGAACTTCGCATCACCACCATTGGCCGCCTTGCAGGCCTCCAACATCTCTCGCATGGTGAGGGTGCGCTCGGGACCGGTGGCGTTGAAGGTGCCCACGTCCCTGCGCTCCACCAGGCCAAGGATGAAGGCGGCCAGGTCGCGCACATCGACGAACTGCACCGGATCCTCCCCGTCTCCGGGTGCGAGCACCTCGCCGCCGCGGGCCACGCGCACCGGCCAGTAGGTGAAGCGGTCCGTCGGATCCCCGGGCCCGACGATGAGGCCCGGGCGGACGGTGGCGACGCGGCCGGGCATGGAGGCCTCGGCGGCCTTCTCGCTCAGAGCCTTGAGGGCCCCATAGTGCTTGGACACGTCCTCCGTCTTCTCGTCCGCCACCGTGGCTACGGGCGCCTCCTCGTCGATGCCGGAGACGCTCATGTCCTTGTAGACGGAGATGGTGGAGATGAAGACGTAGTGCCCGATATTGGGCGCGAGCAGCTCGGCGCTGGCCCTCACCACCCGAGGCACATAGCCGGAGGTGTCGATGACGGCGTCCCACTTGCGGCCCTCGAGGGCCTTGAGGTTGCCGTCCCGGTCCCCCTGGAGCTTCTCCACATCCGGGAAGAGCTCGGGCCGCGTCTTGCCGCGGTTGAACAGGGTGAGGGTATGGCCGCGCGGACGCGCCAGCTCCACCAGCGCGGGCCCGAGGAACCCCGTCCCCCCGAGGATGAGGATCTTCTTCTTCGAGACGGGAGCCGCCGGGGCCTGCGCGGACGCGCTGCCGTCCTTGGTGGATGCACACCCCACTGCCCAGAGCGAGCCGAGCGCGGTTGCTCCCTGGATCATGCCTCTGCGAGACAGCTTCATCGCCGTGTTCCTCCCTGGAAAGGTTCATGCCCTCAACGGGCTGGCAAGTCGCCGGGAACGGACGTCAGCTCCGCCACCTCGGCACTGCGCCGGACGCGCGGGTGCCGGGCCAGATACAGGGAGACCGCCAGCCACAGGCCCGCCACGGGCATGGCCGTCAGCAGCACTCCCGCGGCCCCGAGCCCGAGCGCGGTGAGCCCACCCTCCATCCACCCTCCCGCCACGTCTCCCCCCCGGTACACCACCGTGTCAATAAAGCTCTTGGCCTTATACTTCTCTTCGCGGCTCACCGTGGTGAAGAGGATCTCCCGCGAGGGCCGCTCCAGCGCGTAGTGCGAGGCGCCGCGCAGCGCTCGGACGGCGACGAAGAGGAAGACGGCGGGCACCGCCGCCAGTCCCAGGAAGCCCAGGGCGGTAATCACCGGCGCCACGGCCATGGCCACCGCCAGGCCCAGCTTGGAGATGAGCCGCCCGGTGACGAAGGCCTGGACGAGCAGCGTGAG
Organism: Hyalangium sp.; assembly: GCF_035629615.1. GTDB lineage: Bacteria > Myxococcota > Myxococcia > Myxococcales > Myxococcaceae > Hyalangium. The sequence goes on from NZ_DASPHO010000728.1 coordinate 3,558, forward strand.
GACCTGCACCCCCAGCTCGATGTTGGCGAACGCGGTGGTGCGCGCGGCCGCGCCGGTGGCCATCGTGTCCACCAGCTTCACCTGGAGGATGTAGAGGAAGGTGGAGGTGACGGTATAGAAGACCGTCTGCAGCCCCAGCCCGAGCAGGAAGGGCGAGGTGGCCAGCAGCTTGAGGCCGGAGAGCACACCGCCGCCTACTGGTGCCCCCAGCGAGGGTGGCTGCTGCACGTCATGGGCCCAGCGCGAGAGCCGCTGGACGCACTGCGCGCTCACCTCCAGCAGCACCGCGGTGAGGAGGATGAGGTTGACGGGCCCCAGCGGAATGGCGAGCTGGCGGACCAGGAGCAACCCCAGGAGGATGCCCGTGGTGCCACCGCCGGCGATGAAGCCAAAGAGGCGCCGGCCCTGCTCGCTGACGAACAGGTCCGCCATGAAGCTCCAGAAGACGGAGACGACAAAGAGGTTGTAGACGCTGAGCCAGACGTAGAAGGCGCGCGCCACCGGCTCGCGGGCCACGCCCAGCTTCAGCACCACGAAGAAGCCCAGCAGGTTGAGCAGGAAGAAGCGGTACACCAGCGGGATGACGCGCTTGCGCGGCCAGCGCGACACCAGGGCCGAGTACACCGGCACCGCCACCATCATCACCACGAAGGTGGCCGTCCACAGCAACTTGAGGTTCTTCACCCCGCCGGCCGTCCCCATCTCATCCCGCACGGGCTTGAGGATGAAGTAGCCGCACATCAACGTGAAGAAGTAGAGGAAGGACCAGAGGACGGCCCCTACCTCTTCGTCCCGCACGTCCACGAATCGCTTGAGCATGGGTGAAGGTCGCACGCGCGCAGGCCCCAACTCACGCCTGGGGCCGCTATTCCCGGTGTGAGCCTGCCCCTCGAGCGAGGGTGCTCACGATCCGGGAGGGGCGCTCAGGCCCCTCCCTGCGCGGCGCGAAGGACAGCCTCCACCCGGGGCAGCGCCTCCCGGATCTCCGCCAGGGAGACGGCACCCACGGAGAGCCGGAACCAGCCCGTCTCATCCGTCAGCCCGAAGGCCTGGAAGGGCACCACCCCGAAGCTCGCCTTCTCCAGGAGCAGCTTGCGGATGTCCTCGTTGGTCTTCAGCCCCGCCTTGCCCACCAGGTCGAACTGCACCGAGAGGTAGATGGCCCCCTGCGGCGCGATGGCGCGCACGGGCAGCCCCGCGTCCCGCATCTTCGCCAGGCCCTGGTAGAGCGCCTCCAGCCGCTCGTCCACCCGGTGCTTCATCGTCTCCATGAAGGTGGCGGTGCCCGGCACGTCGTCCAGCGCGCGCGCCACGGCGATCTGCTCGGCCTTGGGAGCCCACGCGCCCACATGCCCGATGACATCCCGCATGCGCGAGATGATGGACGGCGGACCCACACCCCACCCCACGCGCACGCCCGTGGCCGCGAACGACTTGGAGATGCCGTCCACGAACACGGTGTAGTGCGCCATCTCCGGCACCAGCTCCACCGGCGTCACGTGCTTCACCCGGCCGAAGTTCAGCGTCCAGTAGATCTGATCGTACATCAGGATCAGCGGCGGCTGCCCCCGCTCCTTGCGCGCGCGGTTCTCCGAGACGATGCGCTCGCAGATGGCCTGGAGCGCCTGCGGGGTGATCATCGTCCCCGTGGGGTTGAGCGGGCTGCACAGGCAGAGCAGCCTCGCGCTCGCCATGTGCGGGGCAAGCTGCTCCACCGTGGGCATGAAGCCGTGGTCAGCCTCCGTGACGACCACCGCGCTCCGGGCTCCCATCATGTGCGCGTAGTGGTTGTTGTTCCAGGAGGGCACCGGGTAGATGACGGTGTCGCCCTCGTTCAGCACGGTGCGGTAGCTGCCATAGATGATGGGCCGCGCGCCGCCGGCGATGACGATGCCCTCCAGCGGATACTTCAGGCCGA
>NZ_DASPHO010000729.1:0-4520 GCF_035629615.1 Hyalangium sp.
CTCACCGAGCGCGAGCTGCAGAAGGCCAAGAACAACCTGCGCGCCGATCAGCTGCGCGAGCTGGGCACCAACAGTGGGCGCGCCCATGCGGTGGGCCACTACGAGGCGCTGCTGGGCTCGTGGCGCGAGTTGACCACGCTGCCCTCCCGCTACGCCTCCATCACCAACGACCAGGTGAAGGCCGTCGCGGCGAGGTTCTTCTCTCCGGATCGCCGCTCGGTGGTGACGCTGCTGCCCGAGGCCGAGTCCCAGTCCGAGTCCCATGCCGAGTCCGGCACCGCCGCAGCCTGAGCCCCAAGGAAAGACGATGGCCTCCCGTTCCCGCGTCACCCCGAAGAAGACGGCGGCTTCCCGCCCGCTCAAGCTCCCCACGGTCTCCGAGACCACCACCTCCAGCGGCCTGCAGGTGCTCACCGCCGAGCGCGGCCCGCTGCCCCTGGTGTCCGTCCGCCTGGTGCTTCGCGCCGGCAGCACCGTGGACCCGAAGGACAAGCACGGCCTGGCGGACTTCACCGTCCGGCTGCTCCGCCGCGGTACCACCAGCATGCGCTCGGACGAGATCGACGAGGCCGTCGAGTTCGTCGGCGCCAGCCTCGCCACGGGCGTGAGCGAGGATCTGATGTCGGTCTTCGTCACCACGCCCGCCGAGCACTTCCCGGCGATGCTCTCCGTGCTGGGGCAGCTGGTGCGCGAGCCCCTCTTCCCCGAGAAGGAGGTGGAGCTGGCCCGGGACCGGGTGCTGGCGCAGTTCTCCAACGACCTGGACGATCCCGGCACCGTGGCGGACCGGGCCTTCAACCGGGCCCTGTGGGGCGATCACCCCTACGGCCATGACGTGGGGGGCTCCGCCTCTCACGTGCGCACCTTCACCCGGGAGGATGTGGTGCGCTTCCACCGCGAGCGTCTGGGCCCCAAGGGCGCCCTGCTCGTGGTGGTAGGCGCGGTGAAGCCGGAGGTGGTGGCCGCCGAGGCGGAGAAGGCCTTCGGTGGCTGGACGCAGCCGGATCAGCTCGAGCCCACGGCGGCGCCGCTCGTGGAGGGCATCGCCCGGGCGGGCCAGATCCTCATCGTGGACAAGCCGGACCAGACGCAGTCGCAGGTGCGCATCGGCGGGCCCGGCTATCGCCTCGGCCACCCGGACTACTTCCCCTCCACCGCGATGAACATTGCCCTGGGGGGCGGCTTCACCTCGCGGCTTGTCAACGAGATCCGCGTGGAGCGCGGCCTGTCCTACGGCGTTGGCAGCTACTTCGATGCCATGAATGCCGGGGGCACCTTCGCCATCAGCACCTTCACCAAGACGGCGTCCACGCGCGAGATCATCGACGTGGCGCTGGGCGAGGTGGCCAAGGTGCGCACGGGCGGCATCACCCCCAAGGAGCTGAAGTCGGCGCAGACGTACCTGGCGGGCCTGTACCCGATGCGCACGGAGACCAACGACTCGGTGGCCTCCATCCTCGCGGACATCCGCGTGCACGGGCTGGGAGATGACTGGGTGGAGAAGTTCCGGGATCGGCTGCGCGCGGTGACGCCCAAGCAGGTGAAGGAGGTGGCCGCGAGGTACCTGTTCCCGAAGGCGCCGGCCATCGTGGTGCTCGGCAAGGCCTCCGAGGTGGAGAAGCTGCTCAAGGGGCTGAAGCTCCCCATCTCCGTGGCCTCGGTGTCGGAGTACGAGTGAGCGGACTCCGCGTTCTCCATGAGGGCGCGGGGCTGCTCGTGGTGGCCAAGCCCGCTGGGGTGCTCGTCATCCCCGGGCGCGGCGAGGGCGGGCCCTCCCTGCGCGAGCAGCTGGAGGAGCAGCTGCGCCGCAAGGTCTTCGTGGTGCACCGGCTGGATCGGGACACCTCGGGAGTGCTCGTGTTCGCGCTGGACGCCGAGCGGCACCGCGCGCTCTCGCAGGCCTTCGAGGCCGGCCAGGTGAAGAAGCGCTACCGGGCGCTGGTGGAGGGCCGGGTGGAGGCGCCCCAGCTGGTGGAGGCGGCGCTGGTGCCCGCGCGCAAGGGGCGCATGCGCGTGGCGCGGCCCGGAGAGCAGGGCAAGCCCTCACGCACGCGAGTGCGGCCGGTGGAGACCTTCGCGCGCGCCTCGCTCGTGGAGGCCGAGCCCCTCACGGGCCGCACGCACCAGATCCGCGTGCACCTGCTGCAGCTGGGGCACCCGCTGCTCGTGGATCATCAGTACGGCCGCGCGGAGCCTCTGACTGAGAGGGAGCTCGGCGGCACCGCGGACACCGTGGTGCTGGCGAGGACTCCGCTGCACGCAGCACGGCTCGAATGGCCCGAGCTCCCGGGTGTCGAGGCCCTCATTCTCGAGGCGCCTCTGCCCGAGGACATGGCGCAGGCCCTCGAGCTGCTCCGGCGGTAACGCCAACTCCTGAACATTACTTCGATATTTCTGACCTTGCAGGTTGATGTCGGTGGAGGGCCTATACTGGATCTCCACGATTTACTATTGCATCAATGTTTGATTGCACAGTAAAAATACAGTTGCACAGCAATGGCGCTGGGCACTGCGGCGGCCGGCACCGCCATGCAGGGGGGAGATCCACCATGAACATGAGACACGAGCAGATCTGGAAAGTAGGGCACGGACTGAGGGCACTCTCTCTCTTCGTGCTGGCGTCGTGCGGGAGTGCGGTTCAAGAGGCGGCTCCCGTTCAGCAGCGCGCGGCTCTGTCCACGGGGACCTGCGAGGTGAGGCCCCCCTTCACTCCCAACTTCGAGCCAGAGCTGGAGTGGCAGTGGACAGGCAGCTCCCTTCTGCCCAACCACAAGCAGGTGATGATGACGCCTGTGGTGGTGGACGTGAATGGAGACAACATCCCCGACGTGGTGTTCAACGCCTTCGTCGGCAACAACTACACCGATAACGGAGTGATGCGGGCCATCAGCGGCGACGATGGGCATGATCTGTGGGCAGTGACGAGCGCGGCGCATGAGGTGCGGGGCGCGGCGAGCATCGCGGCCGGAGATATCGACGGAGATGGCCGGGTGGAGCTATGCACCATCCCGGAGAACGGGCTGGGCGTCATCTGCTTCGAGCATGATGGGACGTTCAAGTTCCGCACGTCGTCCTTCTCGGCCAGCAACTGGGGTGGCCCCTCTCTCGCGGATCTGGACGGCGACGGGACGGTGGAGATCATCGACGGCAACGTCGTCTACTCCAACACCGGCGCGCTGAAGTGGCGAGGCGGCGACGGGGCTGGAGGCGCCGCGGGGACCGGCCCGCTCTCCTTCGGGGTGGACATCGACCAGGACCCGGCGAACCTCGAGCTGGAGGTGGTCAATGACCGGGCCATCTACAGGGCCGACGGCACGCCCCTGTGTGTGAACATCCAGATTGGCCATGGCCTGGCGGGCGTGGCGAACTTCGACGCGGACCCGAGGGGCGAGGTGGTCGTGGTCTGGGGCGGGCAGGTGACGCTCATGGATGACAACTGCCAGACCGTGTGGACGACGGCGATCCCCGGGGGCGGGCAGGGCGGTCCTCCCAACATCGCCGACTTCGACAATGACGGGCAGCCGGAGATCGGCGTGGCGGGCTCCTCTGCGTACTCGGTGCTGGACACGAACGGCGCGGTGCTCTGGTCCAGCCCCACGCAGGACGCGAGCTCCAACCGCACCGGCTCCTCCACCTTCGACTTCGAGGGGGATGGCCTCTCCGAGGTCGCCTATGCCGACGAGACCCGGCTGCGCATCTACGACGGGGCTACCGGCCAGATCCGGTTCGAGGTGCCGCACAGCTCGGGCACCACGTATGAGAACCCCGTCATCGTCGACGTGGATCGCGACAACAACGCCGAGATCATCGTCGCCTCCAACAACTACGCCTTCCCGGGCGAGGCGGGCATCCGCGTGTTCCGGGACAAGCGGGATGGCTGGGTGAACACGCGCGGGATCTGGAACCAGCACGCCTACTCCGTCACCAACATCAATGACGACGGGACGCTCCCGCTGTACCAGGCGACGAACTGGCTGAGCCCGGGCCTGAACACCTTCCGCTCCAACAGCCAGGGCAGCGGCACCACCAGCCCCTTCGCGGCGTCGGATCTGGTGGCCTCGGACGTGTCGGCCGCGTGCGACAGCGGCTCTCAGGGCGTGATCCTCACGGCCCGGGTGCGCAACCAGGGCGACGCAGCCGCCTCCGCGGGTCTGCCGGTCGCCTTCTATCTGGGCAACCCCGCCTCGGGGGGCAGCCTGTTGGGCGTGGCCCACGTGACGGCCGTGCTGGCCGCGGGCGCCGAGGCCTGGGTCACCCTGCCACACGCCACCGTTGCGGGCGGGCCCGTGCAGGTATGGGCCGTGTCGGATGACGACGGCACGGGCGAGGGGCGCGAGCTGGAGTGCCTCGAGGACAACAACGGCACGTCGGCGTCGGTGAGCCTGTCGTGCTCGGCTGGCTGCATCGAGGTTCGCCTGGGCGAGTACAACCTGTTCCTCCTCGAGGACTACAACGAGGGCCATGACGTGGTGGGCAAGGTGGCCGCGGGCGGCAACATCACCCTGACGGACTTCGCGGTC
>NZ_DASPHO010000730.1:0-5041 GCF_035629615.1 Hyalangium sp.
GGTCAGGGACGTGATCGGGTTGGTGCCGTGGACGATGATGGCGACCCCATCGAGCGCGATGGCGTGCGCCTCCAGGTCCGCTTCATCGGCCTTGAGATCGCGGGAGACCATCCCGATGTCGGCCAGCCCCTGCCGTGCATCCGAGGCGCCGCGCGAGGAGCCGCCCGTCTGGACATCCACCCGGATTCCCGGGTTCTGCGCCTCGAACCGCTTGGCCACCTCGGACATCAAGGGGGCAATGGTGCTCGAGCCCGTCAACGTCAGCTTCGAGGCTTGCCCTGACTTCTCGGATTTACACCCCGTGACGGCCAACAGCAGTAACGCAACCCCGACCCACAGCTTCTTCATGGAAACCAAGCCTCCCGTGGCCCGCTTTTGACGAAAACTATACTAACACTGGGCGGCAGAGCGAACGCCGCACGGAGCGATCAGCTATTTGCCTGCTGTGCTGCGTCAAAACGGAGCTCTCTCCTCTGAAGTGAGCCCCTCCAGGCTGCACACTTGGAGGTACACTTACACAGGAAGTGGGAGCACTTCCAACGACTGTAGGTGGGGGTTGACAGTGGCCGAGCTTGCGGGGGGGGACCTGCAGGGCCTGCCAGGAGCAGGCCCGCGATCAGCGCCCCCGCGGGAACATCAACAGCTCGCGGGGCCGCAACCGCACGAAGGCCCACAGGACGGTGCTGACGCCTCCATCGAAGAACCGCCCTGCTTGCTGGTCCCGCTCATGGCGAAGACGGAGATCAGCTTCTCCAGGGTCTGGCTCTGGCAGGAAGGGCACTGGGCGGTCTCACTGCTGCGCACCAGCGCTTCAAACGTCTGCGAGCAATCGTGGCAGCGGTACTCGAACATCGGCATGGTGTGGACCTCACTCTGAAGAGAACGGCTGAGACCTTAGTTAACACAGCATCCTGGCCTGTCACTACAGCCCAGGGAAACAGGCCAGGCAAGCCCCCCCCCAGGGGCCGTGCCAGGGCCGCCGCCCTGATCCGGGCTTGAGTTCCTGGGAGAGGGGCCAGACACTCCCCCCGTTCCCTCTCCCCCACGAGGAGACCAGGAGTTCCCCATGCCTGCTGTCCACTCCCTCTACGTCCACCAGCTGGAAACCCTCCCTGCCTCGGCGCGCCGCATTGACGTGCGCGAGCCGGCGGAGTTCGACGGCATCCTCGGGCGCATGCCCCACTCCGAGCTGGTCCCGCTCTCCAAGGTCCTCGCCGCCGCGGAGTCCTGGCCACGAGAAGTCCCGCTGCTCCTCATCTGCCGCTCAGGCGCGCGCTCCATGAAAGCGGGACGGCAGCTGGCGGAGAAGGGCTTCACCTCGCTCTACAACCTGGAGGGCGGGATGCTCGCGGTGAACGAGGCCGGGCTCGAGGTGGAGGGCCCGGGCGTGATGCGCCTGAGCGCACTCGAGGTGCGGGCCTCCCTGTGCGCCGCGGTGCAACGGATCTATGGCACCCGCCCCCCGCCGGCCTGCGAGGCCTTCTTCGATGGCTTCGCCGCCTTCTCCCAGCCGGACCGAGACATGCTCCTCCAGGCACTCGACCGGGTGGCGACACGGGCCCGCGCGGACGGAGTGCCCGTGGACTTCATCGATCAGACGGTGCGGCCCGTGCGGGAGCAGATCGCCGTCGTCAAGGAAGCCTGAGGTTGGGGAGGTCGTCCGCGTCGTCTCCGAGGAGATCAAGAACGCCTTGAGAGCGCATGGGCGGACTTCAACGCGCGCGCGTTCTCTCGTCTGCTACTCTGGGGGCCTACCTGGGAGGTTCCCCCGCCTTGCTCCGACCTTTCGCCCCACCGTTCGCGCTCGCTTCCCTGATGGTGGGCCTCACCGCTACGGCACAGGCCTCGCCCCCAGGGCGCTCCCCTCCTCGCGCTGTCGTGCTCACGGGCAAGGCTGGCGAGTCGCCGTTGATCTCCGTGGCGCCAGGCACCTTCACGCTGATCATCCTCGACGCGCCGATCGTGCGTGAGTCCGTCGAGTTGGAGGGCCGCGCCCGTTTCACGGTGGTGGACGTGGGGGATCGAACCGTCACGCTCTCGCCCACCGCAGCGCTCGGGCCCGCCGAGCGGCTCGCACTGCGAGTCACCTACCGCGAGGGGTTCCCCTCAAGTGTCGTGTTCCTGCTCACCGGGCAGCCGGGCGTGGTGGATGACGTGGTGAACGTCACCCGCCCGCAGCAAACCGTGGAGGCGTACCGCGTGGAACTGTCCGCCACGCGCGCGCGGTGCGAGGCGCAGAGCAAGGAGCTGGAGGAGTTGAAGGCACGGCCCCCAGTGGTGAGCCCGGCCGCCGTGGCGCTCGCGGGGGTCGTGAACGAGAGGGGCGTGAGGGGGAAGGACTTCGAGCACGAGTGCTTCAAGGTGCGCGGCGAGCTTCGCCCCGTAGAGTGCAAGGGGCTCGGGGGGGCCACGTGGTCCGTGGTCATCCTGGAAGTGAGCAATACGGGGGGGGAGCCGTGGGCACCCGCGTGGGCAGAGGTGACGCCCGCAGCAGGAGGGGAGCCGCGCCGCGCTCGCGCGGTGCTCACCGGACAGGCACCCCTCCCCCCGAGGGGCTCGGTGAGAGTGGCCGTTGAGGTGGAGATGCCCGCGAGAAAGCTGGGAGAATGGCTGAGCGCGCTGCACACGCTGCGGGTGTGCAACAGTGACGGGAGCCGCTGCCTGTCCGTTCCCCAGGTGAAGCTGTAGCAACAGGCGAGAGGTGCCCAGCATGGTGGCGCAAGTGGATCCCTTGGACCTCAAGCCCGGCCAGATGGTGGACGGCTGGCGCATCGTCCGACGCATCGGGAGAGGCGGTTATGCCGTCGTCTACGAGGTAGAGAAAGACGGCCAGCGCTTCGCGCTCAAGGTGGCCTGTCAGACAGAGCGGAGCCGTGATCCGAGGCAGGTGGACGCACGCGCGATGCGTGAGGTGGCCTGCCTTCAGCAACTCAGGCACCGCCACATCATCCGCATGTGGGCTCATGGCCGGTGGCCGGATCCTCGCTCGGGCTTCCTCTACATCGTCCTGGACTTCGTGGACGGCTACACGCTGGCGCGGTGGGTAGAGCAGACCCACCCGACCCCGCATGAAGTCGTCGTCCTGTTCCGCAAGCTGTTTGAAGCCCTGGAGCACATGCACGGGCGGGACGTGTTCCACCGGGACTTGAGCCTGCGGAACATCATGGTCACCCAGGAAGGCGAGCCGGTGATCATCGACTTTGGCGCGGCGGACTACGCGGCCGCCGAGGAGTTGACGGATGGGCCGCTCCCCCCTGGGACGCCGCGCAACCGCAGCCCGGAGGCTCAGCGCTTCTGGAATGAAAACCGCCTCAACCCGGAGGCTCGTTACAAGTTCAAAGCGACGGACGATATTTTCGCGCTCGGGGCCAACCTCTACGACGTGCTGACGGACCCCATGCCCACGCGCGGCGAGAAGAGGCCCCCTCTGGGTAACGAGGTGATGGAGCCGCCCACCCCCTTCAAGGCAACCCAGGGGCGCGTTCCACAGGAGCTGAGCCGCTATGCGATGAAGCTGATCCACCACACTCCAGAGGAGCGGCACGCGACCGCGAAGGATGCGCGGGGCCCGCTGGAGGAATTCTCGCAATTCCAGGGCCCGGAGTGGCGCAGCACCCGCGTTCACCCGGTCGCCTCGCAGCTCCCGCCAGAACCCGCCGAAGGGGCGCCCGTGCCAGCCGAGGCGCGGCAAGCCGAGGGCCCGCACGTTCCGATTCCCTTCCATCCGCTCCCCGTTCAGGTGCCGCCCGCGCCGTCTGCTGCGGGGGCTGCTGCGCAGAGCCGCCCGCGCCGTGCGTGGCTCCGTCCGGTGTTCGTCGGGCCGCTGGCGCTTCTCGCCCTTGCGGCAGCCGTCGCCGCGTTCGTGCTTCACAGGCCAGCCGAACCCGCGCCGCCCCCTGTGGCCCAGAGCGCACCAGCGGCTCAGCCCCCGCCCGCAAGCGCGCTGGCCGAAAAGCCGACAAGCCGTCCCACTCAGTTACCCTCGCCTCTCCCTACCCAGAAGGAGGCGAGCCCTTCCGTGAAGCAGCCCGACACTTCCCCGACGCTGACCAACGGCGTACCCCACCCGCAGCAGGCCCAGAAGGCCAGCAAGCGGCGCGTGCTTTCGAAGGCTCAGAGGTGCGCACTCCTCGTAGCCTCTGTCGCATGGTTCCAAGCGGGCTGCCTCGGTGTGCAGTCGCGCCCGAATCCCGAGGATTGCCCCGAGGGAGCCGTCAAGGTGATGAAAGAGCTGGGGTGGAGAATAGAAAGCAACCGGGGGCCCGCGATCTTGATGGACGTGACCAAGGGGAGCGATGAAGTGGAGAGCTTTGCCGTTTTCAAGGATGGACACGTCACGGGTGAGCTGATCAGGCCAGAAGGAAAGGCGCCTGTGGGGATGCTGCTGGAGGGGCACCTGTGGACGACGGGGGACAAAATCTACGGCCGTTATGTCCGCGCCCACCTTCCAGGCGGGCGCACCGTGCCGATCTGCCTCGAGCTGCAAGACGGGGGTGGCCGTCTCGGCGTGGACAAGGCAGAGGGCTCGAAGCCCGGCCACACCGTAGGGAACAAGGCGGCCTTAACGATGGCGAGGGAGCGGTGGCGTTGAGCCGGACCCCGGTGGAGCTCGCGAGCGTCCAGGCTCGCCCGAGCGAGCGGTGCCCGACACGCGTGCTCTAGGGGAAATTACCTGCGAGGCGCCAGCACGATGATTGCCATACCGGCCAGAGCTACTAGCACCGATTGCCGCCGCGCTCTCGTCCGGCACAGCTCACCGCAGTAGCGGTGGCCCCGATCGCATCGGCTGCACAGGAAGAACCGCCGCAGGCACTCGGCCCGGCCAGACACCGAAACGGAGTGCTTCCACGCTCCCCCGGCGTGTGGCTGGCTTCTGGCGCGGCGGCCCGAAGTGCGCTACCTCCCTCTCACCGGCCGCCCACCTCTCACTCCCAGGGCGCGCCTCCAAGCAGGCCTTCCAGGTGCAGCTGGAGGGCCTTCCGTTTTTCAGGGGCACGCGCTCGGGCACCTCCTCCGCCCCACACAGCTTGCCCACAACTTT
>NZ_DASPHO010000731.1:0-29394 GCF_035629615.1 Hyalangium sp.
CGCGCCAGCCGCGCCGCGTGAATGGAAACCACGTCTCCGATTCACACCGGACCCATGAAAAAGGCGCGGGCCCCATGAGCGGGTCCCACGCCTTCGTCGTCTCGAGCCTCCCGTCAGCAGGTGGCGGGAGCCCGGCTCACTTCCGAGCGGCTACTTGCCCCGCTCCTTGGGGCAGGCCGCCTCGTCCGCCTGGCGGCGCTGCTTCGCCGTCTCCAGATCCTTCTGGGTGGCCGTCAAAGCTTCCTGGCTCTTGACCTCCACGGTGGCCCAGCCCTCCTCCTTGGCCTTCAGCTCCTGGACGAGCGTCACCGTGGCCTGCTCCGCTGCCTGCTGCGCCTCGATCGCGGCGAGCCAGCCGTCGGCGGCCTTCACCAGCCCGGCGCACTTCTCCTTCAGCTCGGGGACGAGCTTCCAGTCCTTCGTCTTCTGGTACTTGGCGACAATGGCGTCGTACGTCTCGGCCGCATTGGCGCGCAGGCCGAAGGCGATGGCCGAGTCCGCCGCGCGCTGACCGCGCACCAGCTCCATCTGGTAGAAGCGCAGCTCCGGCGGCAGGCTCGCCGCCGGCTCGGTGGCCTGCGCGTGGAAGTGGACGAAGCGGTGCGGGAAGCTCAGCTCGTCCGAGCTCACCTTGGCAGGCAGCGCGGCGAGCTTCTGCTGCAGGCAGGCCGCCAGCTGATCGCCCTCGGTGCTGCCGCTCGGCTCGAAGACGACGGCGGCCGGTGTCGGCGAGGCCTTCTTCAGGGTGATCTTCGCGCTGACCACCGGCGGCGCCTGGGTGGTGAAGGCGGCGTAGCAGTCACACCACTGCGGCTGAGCGAGCCGGACCTGGCCGGAGAAGTCCGAGCCCTCATTCACGCCGAACGTCACCGCGGGGCTGTTGTTCAGCTCGTGGATGAACGAGGCCTCCGCCTCCACGGGCATCAAGCCCTTGGCCAGCGGCTGGAGCGGGATCGCCTTGTTCACGGCGTTCTGGACGCAGGCCTGGCCCTCGGGGGTGAGGTTCTCGCCGGTGACGGTGTGGGTGGCGGACTGCTCGTTGACGGTGGTCTTGATCGTGACCTTGGTGGTCGCCGCGGGGCCGCGATCCTTCGGATCCACCAGGCACTCCATCACCTGCGAGCGGGTGGTCACGAGCGCGCCCACCAGGATGCCCTGGTTGGGCGGCTGGGGCAGCTCGAGCTGGCGCGCGTGGCAGAGCGCCACGTCGAAGACGGGCTGGTTGGTGATGCGCATGCGCTCCTGCACCGAGGCAGCGGCGGCGGCGGCGGCAGCAGGCTTCTGCTGGCCGGCGCAGGCTGCAGTGACGAGGACGGATGCGATGGCGAGACGTCGCAACATGTGTGTTTTCCTCTCCGTGGGGGTATGCGGGCTCCTACTTCTCGAGGCCCTCGGCGTTCTTGAGGTCCTTGAGGCGCAGCCCGTTCTTCTTCAACAGCCGGTAGAGGCTCTGCATGGACAGGCCGGTGCGCTGCTCGGCGGCCTTCATGTCAAAGCCCACTTCCTTCATCACCTCGGCGAAGTAGAAGCGCTCGAAGTCCGCGAGCACCCGATCCTTCGCCTCGTGGTAGTTCATGACGACCACCAGGGCGCCCACGCTGGTGGTGGGGGCCGTGCCCTCCTCGGGCTTCTGCTGGGGCTGGGCCATGAAGTCCAGCCAGCTGGTGTTGCCCGTCTCCTGCATGAGGGCGCCGCGCTCCAGCACGTTGCGCAGCTCCCGCACGTTGCCCGGCCAGTCATAGCCCTCGAAGAGGGCCAGCGTCTGCGGGGTGAGCTCGAAGTTGGCCTTCAGCGCCTGCAGCAGCGAGTGGGCCAGCACGGGGATGTCCTCGCGCCGGGTGCGCAGGGGCGGCAGCCGCACGCGCGCCACCGCCAGCCGGAAGTACAGATCCGCGCGGAAGCGGCCCTGGCGCACATCCTCCTCCAGGTTGCGGTGGGTGGAGGCGATGACGCGCACGTTCACCGGCACCGTGCCGCCATTCAGCGTGGGCACCTCGCGCGTCTCCAGCACGCGCAGCAGCTTGGGCTGGAGCGCCAGGGGCAGCTCGCCCACCTCGTCCAGGAAGAGGGTGCCGCCCTGGGCCGCCTCGAAGACTCCGACCACGCCCTTGTCCTCGTCATCCGCCGCGCGCATGGAGCCAAACAGCTCCCGCTCCGCCTTCTCCTCGGTGATGAGGTTGCAGTCCACGACTTTGAAAGGCCCGTGCCGCCGCCCCGAGTGCTGGTGCACCGCGCGCGCGCCCAGCTCCTTGCCCGTGCCCGTCTCGCCCTCGATGAGGAGGTTCATGTCCTCGCGGGCGATGCGGCGCAGATCCGAGAAGAGCAGGCGCATGCGCTCCGAGGCGCCCACCAGCGAGCCGAACGAGTCCGCACCCGAGGGCACCTCCACCTCGGTGGTGCGGGTGTCCGGCTTGATGGACAGCTTCGTCTTGCCCAGCTGCACCTTGTCGCCGGACTGCAGCACCACCTGGATCACCTGCCGCCCGTCCAGGTATGTGCCGTTGCGGCTGCCGAGATCCCTCAGCACCAACCCCTTCGGGGTGCGCTCGATCTCCAGATGCCGACGGCTGACGGTGGGATCGGTGAGGACCAGATCGCTCGCGGAATCCGAGCCCACCCGCACCAGCGAGTCCTGGGTGGTGATCTTCTTGCCCTTGTCCGGCCCGGCGGAGACCTCCACCGTCCACTCGCGCACCTGGATGCGTACGGGGCGACCTTCGGCTTCCGTCAAGACGGACTGGGTGACTTCGGGCTTGTCGCTCATGGGTGCTCGCCTTCAACCCGGGCCGCCCACAGCAGCCCGGCATGCTCTGGAGGGGCCCTGTTTATGGGCGTTTGGACGTGGGGGGCAAGACAAACAAACTCACGGCAGGAGAATCTGAGAGGTGCCCCCGTCCACACGCCGGACCTGGGCCTGCGCCGGGGTGGGCCCAAGCCGGGTCCGCGCCAGCACGTGGGGCAGGGCGGTCTGCCCGTCGATCTGGAGGAGGAGGTCGCCCGGTGCCAGCTTGCCGGCCTCGGGTGCGGACAGGACGTACAGCCCTTCAGGAAGCCGGATCATTCGATCCAGGATGGATGTCTCCACCCTCGGGTTGGCAAAGCGCAGGCGCTGCTGGCGAAGGATCTCTCCGTCCAGCGGGTCCATCAGCGCGAGCGCGCCCACATGCGCGGGGCGGCCCTCATCGGAGTACTCGAAGGCCTTCCAGGGCACGAGCGCCACCGTGGCCGGGGCAGGGGAGGGCTCGCGCGGGGCGTGCAGGTGCTCGTCCAGGGCTCGGAGTGCCTGGCGGGTGAGCTCCTCCATGAGCCGGGTGAGCTCGGGGGCCGGATCCGCGCCGTCATCCGAGCGCTCGGCGAAGGGATCCGCCTGGGCCTCTCCGGAGATCTCCAGCACCCGCCGCTGGGTGGAGGGGTGCACCAGCTCCACGTGGCCCAGGTAGGTCGTCTCCTCCACCGTGCTCTGGCCAATGGGGCGGCCCTGCGCGTCCAGCAGCTCGCCCTGCGCGGACTGGATGCGGCGCTCCGCCCAGGCCCGTAGCACCAGCGCCTGGTCCGGCCGGACACCGTAGGGCGCCAGCAGGGTGACGGCGGTGCTGGCGGCCCAGGCGTTGTCATCCTCGGGGCGGTAGAGCTTGAACTCGGAGGGGCCGAAGAAGAAGGCCTGCTCGCCGGCCTCGGAGAGCGCCACGTCGATGAGCCGCTGGGACAGCTCGAAGGAGCGGAAGGCCGGCTCCGGCCACCGGAAGAGGAAGGGGTAGACCACCACCGCGGAGGCGGACAGCTCCGAGGGCATGTCGCGCTGGATCTTGTACGCCGAGCTGCACGCGGCGCCCAGGAGGGCCAGCAGCAGCAGGGCACCACGGGGCAACGGGCCGGCACGGTTCACGGCCGGTGAGTCAAGATCATCGGCCCCGCGGAATCCAGCAGGACTCCGCGGGCCGGACCCGCTCGCTAGTAACGGGCGGGCGAGTCACTGGCGGGGAAGGACTCCTTGGACTCCTCGTCCACGATGTCGTCCTGCGCGTTGCCACCGGACTTCACGTTGGCGTTGGTGACGTCTCTCCCCTCGCGCCTGCCCGCGGCCTTGCCGGCCCCCTTCTTCCCGCCCCCGACGCCCGCTCCCGCGTGGATCATCCGGCTGCTGAGGAAGTTCTTCGCCCGCTCGGCGAGGTTGCGCTGCTCGTCCTGCCAGTCCTTGAAGAACTGGACCAGCTCCTGATCACCTGCCTCCTGGGCGTCGCGGATGTACTGCTCGGCTGTCGATGCGCCCTTGAGCATGTGGTACAGCGCGCTGATCAGGTTGTAGTGCTCGTCCCGGGTCCCCGTCTGTTGCTCTTCACCAGCCATGTGCCGCCTCCATCTGGGTGAGGTTCCTGTCGCTCCCAGGAACCTATTCACGCCAGGGGGGACACCGTCGGGGCCTGCTCGCCTGCCTGCCTCAGCCCTGGAGCATCGGATCCAGCCGGCCTTCTCGGTCCAGGTGGGCCAGGTCCGAGTAGCCGCCCACATGCGCCTCGCCGATGAAGATCTGCGGCACCGTGCGCTGGCCGCCACTCATCTCCACCAGCTTGGTGCGCATGTCGTCGTCCCCGGTGACGTCCACCTCCTCGTAGTCCACGCCCTTGCGCTTGAGCAGGTCCTTCGCCCGAATGCAGTAGCCACAGTAGGTGGTGGTGTAGATCTTCACCGGCTTCACGAGAGCTCTCCTGGCTGTATTCCAGCAAACCTAAGGGGCTTGGCAGCCGCGCGCCACCTTACCCTGTAAAAGCAGACGGCCCCCGGCTCCCAGAAGGAACCGGAGGCCGTTCTCACCTGGCGCGCAGGGCGCCGGGCGAGGGGGCGACTACATGCCCATACCGCCCATGCCGCCCATGCCGCCCATGCCGCCGCCGCCGCCGGCCGAGGCCTTGTCATCGTCCGCCTTCGGATGCTCCGCCACCATCGCCTCGGTGGTCAGCATCAGCGAGGACACGGAGGCCGCGTTCTGCAGCGCCGTGCGGCTCACCTTGGCCGGATCCATGACGCCCGCGGCCAGCAGGTCCTCGTAGACACCGGTCGCGGCGTTGAAGCCGTACGAGCCCGTGCCCTCCTTGACCTTGTTCACCACCACGCTGCCCTCCAGGCCGCCGTTGCCGACGATCTGACGCAGCGGCTCCTCGATGGAGCGGCGGATGATGTCCACGCCGAACTTCTCACCCGCGTCCACCTTGAGCGTGTCCAGCGCCTTGGCGCAGCGCAGGTAGGCCACACCGCCGCCAGGCACCACGCCCTCCTCGACGGCCGCGCGGGTGGCGTTGAGCGCATCCTCCACGCGAGCCTTCTTCTCCTTCATCTCGGTCTCGGTGGCCGCGCCGACGTTGATCACCGCCACGCCGCCCACGAGCTTCGCCAGGCGCTCCTGGAGCTTCTCGCGGTCGTAGTCGCTGGTGGTCTCCTCGATCTGCGCACGGATCTGCTTGACGCGCGCCTCGATGTCCTTCTGGGCGCCGGCCCCGTCGACGATCGTGGTGTTGTCCTTGTCGATCGTGACGCGCTTGGCGCGGCCCAGGTCGGCCAGCGTCAGCGTGTCCAGCTTGATGCCCAGGTCCTCGGCGATCATGCGGCCGCCGGTGAGGGTGGCAATGTCCTCCAGCATGGCCTTGCGGCGATCACCGAAGCCCGGCGCCTTCACCGCGGCCACGCTCAGCACGCCACGGATCTTGTTCACCACCAGGGTGGCCAGGGCCTCGCCCTCCACTTCCTCGGCGATGATCAGCAGCGGCTTGCCGCCCCGGGCCACCTGCTCGAGGATGGGCAACAGGTCCTTCATCGACGAGATCTTCTTCTCGTGGATGAGGATGTACGGATCGTTGAGGACGGCCTCCATGCGGTCCGGATCCGTCACGAAGTACGGAGAGAGGTAGCCGCGGTCGAACTGCATGCCCTCCACCACGTCCAGCGTGGTGTCCAGGCCCTTGGCCTCCTCCACCGTGATGACGCCCTCCTTGCCGACCTTCTCCATCGCGTCCGCGATGATCTGGCCGATGGTGGTGTCGCCGTTGGCGGAGATGGTGCCGACCTGGGCGATCTCCTTCTTGTCCTTGGTCGGCTTGGCCAGCTTCTTCAGCTCGCCCACGATGGCGGTCACGGCCTTGTCGATGCCGCGCTTGATGTCCATCGGGTTGTGCCCGGCGGCCACCAGCTTGGCGCCCTCGCGGAAGATGGCCTGCGCCAGCACGGTGGCGGTGGTGGTGCCGTCGCCGGCCACGTCAGAGGTCTTCGAGGCGACCTCCTTCACCATCTGCGCGCCCATGTTCTCGAACTTGTTCTCGAGCTCGATCTCCTTGGCGACGGTGACGCCGTCCTTGGTGATGGTGGGGGAGCCGAAGCTCTTCTCGATGACCACGTTGCGGCCCTTGGGGCCCAGGGTGACCTTGACCGCGTCGGCCAGGATGTTCACGCCACGGAGGATGGCCTCACGTGCGCGTACGTCGAAAATGATGTCTTTCGCCATGTTTTATTCCTCTGGAGGAAAGGGGAGAAAAGCAGGGACTACTTCTCGATCACGCCCAGCACATCCTCCTCGCGGAGGATCAGGTGCTCCTCACCGTCGATCTTGATCTCGGTGCCCGCGTACTTGCTGAAGAGGATGGTGTCACCGGCCTTGATGTCCATCGGGCGGACCTTGCCGTCCTCCAGCACCTTGCCATTGCCGACGGCAACCACATGGCCCTCCAGCGGCTTCTCCTTGGCCGTGTCGGGGATGAACAGGCCGCCCTTCGTCTTGTTCTCCTCGGCCACGCGCTTGACGATGAGGCGATCCTGCAGGGGGCGAATCTTCATGATGGGTCTCCTTATTGCGGAAGGCGCCCGGTAGAGACCGTGCGCCAGGGTGTGTAGGGGCCTGAGTGTCCGGGGCCCTTAGCACTCGTGGCTGCCGAGTGCTAATGCTCAAGCGCGCGGGATAATAACCAGGGAAGTCACCTCGTCAAGCGACCCTGACGCAGGTCCTTGTGTTCAGTTAACCAAGCGTCCTGACAGCCTTTTTCCAGCCCGCTGACCCTCTGGCCAGCCTGGGCGGCCCGGTGCTCACACCTCGCGGGATTGGCACTCTCCCCTAGAGAGTGCCAGCGTAAGTGCTTGAAATGATTGGGGTCACCCTTTGCTGCGGGGAGTGCCCGTTGGTACCCTTCCAGGTGGCCCCCTCGGCTCTGGGGGATGGAGGACGATGTCTATGAGTGAACTGGTGACGGGTTCTTCTCTGAAGGAGTTCTTCAAGTCGGTGCTGGTCGAGGTCATTCAGCGCCAGCGGGTGGTGATCGCAGAGCTGACCGAGTTCTACCTGGTCAACCTGCTCACTGAGTTTGCGACCTCGGACAAGCTGTTCAGCCAGGAGCAGGAGGGCCGCAAGGACCACGAGCCCCTGGCCGTGCTGTACCACCGGGCCCTCCAGCAAGAGCGCGAGGAGCGCATCCGGACGCTCCGCCGCCTGGGGGACGTCTCTCTCTATAAGGCGGGCTTCTTCGCGGGCGCCCTGCAGAGCAGCGTGGTGGGGTCGGACTACTACATCCAGATGGGGGGGACGGCGTACGGGCACGTGGCCGAGCTGTCTCCGCCGGCGGGGTTCGCGGACGTGTACCGGGAGCTGTGCGCGAAGTTCCGGGCGCTCGTGGAGGTGCTGGAGGAGATCTCCGCGCGCGGCATGGTGCGGGGCGGGCCCACGGGGACGCTCAAGGTCTACGAGACGTGGGTGCGCACCGGTAGCAACAAGCTGGAGCGGGTGTTGGTGGACGCCGGAGTGCTGTCGCCCAAGGGGCGCCTGCCCAACTAGCTAGCCGGGAGCGTGCATGATCAGTCGCATCCAGGATCACCTGGAGGCCATCTACGGCATCACCTGCGCTGCGCGGGCCGAGACCTTCGTGGTGGACACGGAGGCCGCCGTGCAGCTGGGCGCCACGGGCCGCGCGGAGGAAGAGCTCCTGGTCGCCGAAGGGGAGGAGCAGGGCGATCTGGAGCTGGCCCTGTACCTGTCGCCCGCGCTGCTGGACCGGCTCAAGCCTTACGAGGCAGGCCCGGTGGGGTACCTCCTGGACGGGGATCTGGATGGGTACTGCCAGCTGGCTGAAGGCGTCTCACACTTCCTCTACGTGGCGCACACAGCATCACATGGGCGGGCCCTGTCACTGCTGGAACTGGAGGCCCAGGCGGAGGTGGACAAGTTCGCCGTCTGCCTGCTGCACCGCTGGGGCGAGGGGGTGAAGGCCTGGTCCGACGAGCTGCTGCACCGGCTGTTCGAGCGCGTCTCTTACCGCTCGCGCCTGTCCTCTCAGGAGCGCTGGCGGTACGAGGAGGCCAACCGGCTGTCCCGTACCTTCTGCACCCGGCTCATGGGGCATGTGGCCGGGCGCCGGCTGGATCGGCTGCTGTCCGAGCTGCGCTACGCCTACCGGCTGGGGGCCGAGGCCAAGCTGCGCCACTTCTCGAGCGGCACGTAGGCCGGCCACACGGGCGGCTCGCTTCAGGGTAGGGTGCGGCCCGTATGCCGCGCGAGGCGTCCGCCGGAGGTGTGGTCATCCGCGAGAACGTGGGGAGCTGGGAGGTGGCCGTGATCCGCCCCCACGGTCGCCTCCTGTGGGCGCTGCCCAAGGGGCACGTGGATCCTGGCGAGACGCCCGAGCAGACCGCCCTGCGTGAAGTCCGCGAGGAGACGGGCCTCACCGCCAGCCTCATGGCCTCTCTGGGGGAGATCCGCTACGTGTACCAGTTCCGTGGGCAGCGCATCTTCAAGCGCGTCCACTTCTTCCTGTTCCGCTACCAGGCAGGCGAGCTGGGAGTGCTTCCTCCCGGCCCGCGCGTGGAGGTGGACGAGACGCGCTGGGTGCCGCTGGCGCAGCTCGTCCCCGTGCTGGGCTACAAGGGGGAGAAGTCCATCGCCGTGCGCGCGATCAGGCTGCTGCGCGCGGGAGACTCGACTCCCCCGGGGTGAGCTCCCAGTGGGAGCTCGGGTTCAGACGGCCGGGGGCGGCGTCGGAGCGCCAGGGTTGCCTGCGGCGGCAGCGGCCTTGGCCTCTTCGCTGGAGTACTTGCCGGACAGCGCCTCGCGCACGTCACGGTCGAACTTCACGCGGCCGGTGGCCACCTCCCGGAGGGAGAGCACGGGTGGCTTGTTCTTGGAGATCTCGATGATGGGGCGGGCGCCGGCCATGAGCTGGCGGGCGCGCTTGGCGCCAAGCAGCACCAGGGCGAAGCGGTTGTCGACGAGGGGGAGGCAGTCTTCGACGGTAATGCGGGCCATGGAATCCCTTCAGGCGTCTCTTGAGAGCCCCGGAACCTAAAGAGCAGGCCCGGTGGAGTCAAGGAAGGACAACGGGGCGGGGCAGGCGAGCAGACAGAGGCTCGACCTGCCCCGGGGACCCTGGGGAGCCTGGGGAGGCTCCCTTCAGGTGCTACTTCTTGATGAGCTGGCCGCGGATCTCACCCGCCGCGTTCGCGCCGACGGTATGGATGTTGACGTACGTCCTGCCGCTCTCGAAGGCTTGGATCAGCTCGTCACTCAGCTCGATGTCGCCACACGACATCGCCCCCGAGCCTGCGCTGATGGAACCGTTGGTCGATGTCGGCACGGACAGGTTGCAGATGATGCCAGCGGTGCTGTTTTCGTCCGCCGGCCCATGGATGTGGGCACCCGAAGTATTGGCGGTCAGATCCTTGAAGCTGCCGGACACCTCGAGCTTCTTGCCATCCACGGTGACCGTGGCGCTGCCGCTGGCGCCGGTGGTGACCGCCGTGGGCTTCTCGGCCGCACCCGACAGCACGGCGGCGAGCTCAGTGCCACCACCGCAGGCCGCCAGGGAGAGCGCTGCCACACACGCGATGAACAGACGATTTGCCTTCATTGTGTAAACCTCCTGAGGTTTGAACCACCGCGCCACCGGACTTCGAGGTGCGAGGGGATGGCCGGCCGCCATTCCCCGATCGAGGGAGCCGTCCGAGAGCCGGGCGGGTGGGGCTGCCTGCCTAACAAGCCGTCCTGACATCGGCCAATTTTTTCGTATCTCAGACGCACTGCGTCATGTTCGCTGGTGCCGCAGGTGATTGGGGAGTCAACCATCGAAGCCGGAGAGATCCGGGCAGTCACTGCCCTTGCCGATGCCGAACAGCTCCCAGCTCCTCTTGGCGAAGGTGACCTTGTTCTGGGCGTCCCAGCACTCCCTGTAGCTGGCACCCAGGAGGTCTCCCTGGAGGATGACGAAGGTGGCCACGCCCCCGCTGTTCGGCGTCCACCGGCTGGTGATCTCCACGTCCTCGCGCAGGTTGCCCGGCACCGCGTCCGTGTCCGTCAGCAGGAAGCGCATCTCCCCCAGGCCCCCGGGCAGCTCCCGGTAGTTGTAGCGGACCTGCGTGGCCGTGGTGAGGGGAGGCGTGGGCTGCGCACTGAAGATCATCTCCACGCGCGTGGGCAGCGCCTTGTTCTGGTACCCGACGTCGAGCTGCTTGAGCCCGCGGAGGCCTCCCACGTTGAGGCCCTGGGCCACCGCGTCGTCGATGAAGAGGTGCAGCTCGCCCTCCCCGACGCGGATGCCCGCGTCCGCCTTGAAGGAACCCTCCAGGAAGGACCACCAGGCCTCCTCCCCGGCGGCCGAGGGCTTGAACTGGAGCCGGTAGTCGAAGGAGTCGCCAGCGCGATCCATCAGGAAGCGGACCTGGTGCCCAGGCTGGTTGCGGTCCGGCCAGGGCCCCCAGGTGCGGCGATCCGGCTCGCGCGTGGTGGGCGGCACGGTGCGGATGTTCTCGAGCAGGCCGAGCAGGGAATCCAGCGAGGCGTTGAAGTCGGCCGAGGCCTTCCGGGTGTCGATGTAGAGCTGGGAGATGTCTCCCACCACCAGCCGATCCCGGCGCTGCGCCAGGCCGCTGCCGGAGCTCGTGTCGGTGCCGGGCAGCTTGCTGGCGAGCGCCTCCCGAGAGGGCAGCGCGTTGAGGTACTCGAGATCCTCGTTGGAGAAGTTGCCGCCGCACGCTGCCAGCAGACAGAGGAGTGCGGGCCAGAGGTTTCGCATCGCGCGCTCCTTAGAGCTCATAGGTCACCAGCGCCGCCAGCTCCCAGAAGCCCAGGGAGCTGTTGGGGTTCGCGGCCCCTTGTTCATGGACATTGTAGGTGAGGTAGTGGATCCGGCCGCGCCCGGTGAGGTGGAGGCTGCGCAGAAGCCGATAGCGCAGGCCAGCCACGAGTCCGGGAGAGAACGTCGAGTAGAACTGATCCGGGAAGACGGCCCCGTCGAACTTGCGGCCCATATAGAGATACGTGAGGCGCGCGCCGGCGAAGGGGGCCAGGTCTCCCACGTGCCACTCGGTGGTGAGGGAGGTGCCCAGGTGGAGCGCCGAGTAGCGGTAGCTGGCGCCCGTCAAGCTCTCCAGGTTCAGCATCGCGGCGCGCCCGCCCAGCGCCACATCGAAGCTCCACACCCAGTCCTCGCGGAAGTAGTTGTGGAGGTTCGCCTCGGCGCCCAGCATGGGCACGGAGAGGAACAGGGTCTCGCGGATGCTCCGGTTGAAGAAGGAGTGGTAGCCGCCCGTCAGCCCCGCCGTCCAGAAGGAGCCGCGCCCGCGGGCCCCCTTCACCGGATCGTCCGAGAAGGGCGCATCCCGCAGCCGGGACTCCTCCAGCACCGTCTCCTGCCCACGCCGCACCTCCACCTCGCCGATGCGCAGCCGATCCTCCATCCGGCGCTTCACCCGGTACGTGCCCGGGGCGAGCGCCACCCGCCGCTCCGTGTCCGGAGCCTTCTCCAGCTCCGCCACCACCAGCCCGCCCGGATTGACGAAGTAGTAGGCCCCCACCGGCGCGGTGCGCGGCACCACCAGGCCCTCGGAGGCGCGCAGGCTCGTGATCACCAGGTCCCCGTTGCCCGCCAGATCGTAGCTGAAGGTGGGGTGCTGCGGCCCCGCGCTGCTGGCCGCCGTGTCCGCCACCGTCCGCGCGTACGCGTGCGAGTACGCCTCGAAGAGCGTCACTTGGCCGTCCCCGGAGCAATCCGCGTCCCCCAGCAGCCCGCTGCTCAGGTGGTGGGAGAAGTAGCTGCCGCCAATCGCGTCCGACTCCTGTGAGTCCTCATCCGCCGAGCTCGAGGTGAGGATGACCAGGCCCCGCGCGTCCCGTGTGGCCCCGGAGTCGATCTCGAAGGCGGGCGCACGCCGGGCCCCCTTGGTCCGCGTCAGCGCGCCGGAGCGGCACGAGTCCAGGATGGCGATGCGGATGTCCGCGGGCGCGTCGGCCAGCCTCCGCTTGAACGTGTCGAAGGGCAGCCGAGTGACCCCGAGCCGCAGCGCACCGTCCTTTGCGTGGCCCGAGTAGTAGACGAGCAGCGCGGTGCGCTCGCCCCGAGCCTGGGCCGCCTTGATGCTGGCCTCCAGGTTCGACAGCGTGGTGAGGACGTCCTGCGCCTCTTCATTCAGCAGCAGCCGCGCGTCCCCGAGAGAGACTCCGCCGAGCCGCGACAGGAGCCCGTGCATCTTGCGCGCGTCCTCGCGGGCGTAGCTCAGGGGCCGTGTGTCCGAGCCGCCCTCGTCATTGCCGATCACCAGGGCAAAGCGGCGCATCGGCTCCGCCTGCACGGTGGTGGCCAGCAGCAGCGCGAGGGCGAGGGCGCCCAGGTGTCTTCGCGTGCGCATCACGGCTTGAGCAGCATCCAATGGGTCTGGTCTCCGTCCACGGCCAGCGGCGGCAGCTGCGTGACATCCCGCCCGCCCAGCTCGAAGGCCTGGTGCGCGGCGGCTATGGCCTCCTCCACCTTCACCGGTTCGTCACTCAGCAGCACCACCACGCGCTCGGTGCCCGAGCCGGTGAACTCGATGCTGTCCGGCAGCCAGTGCATGCCCGGGCCCGGCTCCACCGGAAGGCTCTCCCCTGCCTCGGGATAGAGGGGCGTCACCTCACCCGCCGTGTCGACCGACAGCGCCAGGACGAACCCGCGAGTCTCTGGTGTGTAGCCGAGCCGCACGCGCTCGCCGTGCGCCAGGGGCTCGGGCGCATCCGTCCGCGCCACCCGCTGCGAGCCTTCGCCGCCACCGATGCGCAGCTCCGCCACCGCGCCGCCCTTGGTCCGCACGCCTGTCCCGGTGTTTGTCGCGAGCAGGGGCCGCGCCGCCACCACCAGCAGCACCGTGGCCGCCAGGGCCACCACGGGGCCCATCCACCGCTGGCTCGAGCCTCGGGCCCGCTCCAGCTTCCGGGCCTTCTCCTCGGCTCGATTGACACCTTCCTCGAAGCGCTCGAAGGGAATCTCCGCCTCGAACTGGCTCTGGGCCTCCTGGGCCTCGCGGAGCACGGCGCCGCACTGCTCGCAGTCGGCGGCGTGGGTCCGGGCCCGGGTCGCCTCGTCGGTCGGCAGCTCGCCAGCGTGCAGGCGGCTCAGCGTCCACTTGGAGGGATGCTCTGACAGGTGCGCGCTCATGGGACCCTCAACTCTTCTCCACCCAGCTCCGCGAACTGCTCCAGCCGCTTGCGCACCGTGGGCACCGAGCGCCCCAACGCCGCGGCCACTTCCTCCAGCGTCATCCCATCCAGGTGGTAGTGGATGACCGCTGTCTGCGTCTCCACATCCACCCGGGACAGCAGCCTGCGCACCAGGTCCCGCGTCTCCATGGCCTGCGCGCCCCCGTGGCCCTCCGGCTTCGCCGCCTCTTCCCGCTCGAACCACCCCCGCCAGCCCGCCCGCTCCGAGCGGATCTGGTTCAGGCAGTGGTGCGTGGCGATCTTCATCAACCACGTCAGCGGCGAGGCCTCGGCGCGGTAGTCGCCCGCGTGGGTGAGCGCGCGGGCGAACACGTCATGCATCGCGTCCTCTGCCTTCGCCGTGTCCTTCAACAGGTAACGGCAGCGCCCGAGGACGCTGCCGCCGTGCTTCGTATACAGCTCACGGAGGAAAGCCCGCCGGTCCTCTTGAGGACCACCCTGGATGACTCTCAGGACCGGCTGGCTCGTTCCCATGGCGCGCGCAGTCTAGTGCGCGGATTACAGCGAAGAGTAGAGCGCCGAGGAGAAGCCGCCGCAGGCGGATGCGTTACCGTAGATCGGGCCGACCACCCAGCTGGCCTCCAGGTACTGGCTGGCGAAGGTCGAGTCCCAGCACTCGCTGGCCGTGGCCGCCGCGATGCTGAAGTCACCGCCGGTGATCTTCACGTCCGCCCGGCCGGCCCCCGTCTGAGCCCAGCGGGTCTTGACCGTGAGGTGCTCGATCTTGTTGCGGGTCGAGTCGTCGTCGAAGTTCTTGTCGAGCGCGAGGTCGAACTCGCCGCCAGCACCCGGCGTCTCCTTGTACCGGTAGTCGGCGTTCACGCGAGTGCCCGGCCGCTCCTCGTCGTTCACGTTGCGGAAGTCGGCCTCCACGCTGGCCGCGCTCTGGGCGTTGATGCGCGAGTAGCGGATGTCCGCCGTGCCCACCTCATTGCCGTGCTCGGGCATCTTCTGTGCGGCGTCCCAGTCGATCTTCAGGGTGCCGTTGCCGTAGTTCCGCAGCCGGTTGCCCTGCTCGTCCAGCGAGATGGTGTGCGAGCCGGAGAGGATGGCCTGGAACTCCGAGTCCGCCGCCGTCTTCGCCTTGCCCTCCAGCTTGTAGCTGTAGGTGTTGTCCGCGGTCTTCGTTACGGTGAGCTTCCAGGTGGTGGGGCTCAGCGCGTCGGTGTGCGGGCCCCACACGGCCACATCCCCCTCGAGGGTGGTGGGCGGGAACTCGGTGATCTCCTCCACCAGGTTGAGCACCGCCGCGGTGCCGCCGTTGATCGACACCGAGGCGCCGCGGGTCAGCTTGTAGAAGTCGCTCGTCACCCCCAGCGCGGAGCCGCGCACCGAGTCGGTCTCCAGCTTCTGGCCAGTGCTGCCACCCGGATCCTTCACCGCCACCATCTCCTTGGAGGGCAGACCGTCACGGAACTCGTTCTCGGCGGCATCGCCACAGCCAACGAACAGCAGGGAGGCGCACAGCATCAGGCTCTTGCGGAACATGGGGTTCTTCCTTTCGGGTTCGGCCCCCCGGCGGGGCCGTTCAGCGTGTTTGCATCCCCATGGACACAGCCCCCCCGCAAAACAGAAAGCCGGATTTCCCTCTCGATTTTGAAGCGGAAAAGAACCAGTAAATACATATGTTTGGAGGACGCCCGCCTGCTCACCGGGCTGTCGCGTGTGCATGTGCGACAGGGAAATTTCCCCGTTCCTAGCTTATGCCCCATGGAAAAGAGACACCCGAACCACCCGGGGGAGCTGGGCGTGGACGCGACGCTGGCCGAGCGCGACAGGGCTCCCGATGAGATCAACGCCCGGGCCCGGGCCGTTGGATTGCTGCTGGATGCAGGTGTGCCCTTCGTCGTCGGCGGCGCATACGCGTATGCCACGTACACCGGGATCTACCGGGACACGAAGGACCTGGACCTGTTTCCGCGCAAGCGCGACGCCGGCCGGGCCTTGGAGGTGCTGGAACTGGACGGCTGGCGCACCGAGCGCACCGATGAGGTGTGGCTCTACAAGGCCTTCAAGGGCGAGTACTTCGTCGACTTCATCTTCAGCTCCGGCAACGGGGTGGCGGTGGTGGACGACGGGTGGTTCGAGCACGCGAAGACGGCCACCGTGTTCGGCCACCGCTGCCTGGTGGCGCCCGCCGAGGAGATGATCTGGTCCAAGGCCTTCGTCAACGAGCGCGAGCGCTATGACGGGGCGGACGTGAACCACCTGCTCCTCAAGGCCGGGCGGCAGATGGACTGGGAGCGGATGCTGCGCCGCTTCGATCGGTACTGGGAGGTGCTGTTCAGCCACCTGATGATGTTCCGGTACGCCTACCCCTTCGAGCGGGACATCATCCCGGACTGGGTGATGGCGGAGCTGATGTCGCGCACGCTGGACACGGTGCGCGAGGGGAACTGGGAGGAGCGGATCTGCCGCGGCAATCTGATCTCGCGGGTGAACTACCACGTCGACATCCATCACTGGGGTTTCCGCGACGGACGGCTGTGGGACGAGAACGAGAGGAAGCACGGAGGAGAGCGTGGTGCGCGATCCGAGCTCGAAGATCCGGCTAGCAGCAGTCGGTGATCTGCACTGCCGCGAGGATCACCACGGCCGCTTCCGGCTCCTCGTGAAGCAGGTGAACGCCTCGGCGGACCTCCTGGTGCTGTGCGGCGATCTGACGGATCGCGGCATGTTTGAGGAGGGCAAGGTCCTGGCCGAAGAGCTGTCGGCCCTGCGCGTCCCGTGTGCCGCGGTGCTGGGCAACCACGACTACGAGCATGGCCAGGTGAAGGAGATCTCCACCGAGCTGGCCAAGGTGGGCGTCCACATCCTCGACGGGGATCACTTCATCTTCGAGAAGGTGCTCGGGGTGGCCGGAGTGAAGGGGTTCGGCGGGGGCTTCGGCAACGCCACGTTGCAGGCGTTCGGCGAGGGGCAGACCAAGGCCTTCGTGCAGGAGGCGGTGTCCGAGTCGCTCAAGCTGGAGGCGGCGCTGAGCCACCTCGACACGCCGAAGAAGGTGGTCATCATGCACTACGCCCCCATCCCGGAGACGCTGGAGGGGGAGAACATCGAGATCCGCCCCTTCCTCGGGACGAGCCGCCTGGCCATGCCCATCGATCATTACCGGGCGGAGGCGGTGTTCCACGGCCACGCGCACCATGGCACCCGGGAGGGGAAGACCCGGGGCGGTATCCCCGTCTACAACGTGGCGATGCCGCTGATGGCCAAGCACACGCCGGATCAGCGGTTCGCGCTGCTGGAGATCTGAGGAGCGGGAGCGGTAGGGTGCTCGTGTGCTGAGGCTCTACAAGAAGGAAGGCGACACCCTCCGTTACTGGGAGGCGTGGGTCGGCGACGACGGACTCTCCGTGCACCGGGGCGTCGTGGGTGAGATGGGGGAGCACCAGACGACCCCGGTTCCTCCGGAAGAGGATCCGGACATGGTCCTCGCGGGGGCTGCGGAGCCGCTCGTGGACGAGGGCTATGACGAGCCCGATCCGGACTCCATGGCTCCTCTGGTCGTCCAGTACCCCTTGCAGGGCAAGGGCTCGGGGCACGACTTCGAGAAGCGCAACGCCGTGGAGGAGCTGCTCACGGACATCCTCGGCTGGACGGGCAACGGCGAGGTGGAAGGCGGCGAGACCCAGCCCGGGCGGATGGACATCTTCTGCCGCGTGATGGATCCGCAGATCGCCGTGCGCACGCTCGTGGAGGCCCTGGAGGAAGAGGGCTACCTGGAGGGCGCCGTCCTGGCCCTCGTGCCTGAGGGCGAAGCGCCCCGGGTTCTGTGGCCCGAGGGTGGTTCGGCCACGTTCCGCGTTTGATCCGGGGACTGGCAGCTCAGGGCTGGGCCATCGTCGCGCCGCCATCCGTGGCTGCGGTGGGCGAGGCCTCGAGGATGTCCTCCGGTCGGGCGGGCAGATCGGCCAGCCGGGCCAGCTCCACCTCCGCCACCTCGGCGTTGGAGCCACGGATGTAGACGAAGCCCTCCTTGCCCGGCACCGCGCTGCCGATCCACAGCCGGGCCAGCTCCTTGCCGTCCGCATCCTGCAGCGACGCGCCGCGCGAGGCGTCGGTGATGCCGTACTTGTCCCACTTCCTCGGGTTCGCCTCGCCGAAGGTGGAGGCCTTGAGGGTGTGCAGGTGACTGAGCAGCGAGGCCACCCGGAACCCCTGGGCCTTGCCAGCCTTGGGCGCCTCCACCTGCCAGCCGTCCAGCGAGTTCGAGTCAGGCTTCGCGTTGGCCAGGACGATGGGCGTGCCTCCATCGCCAGGGTGGAAGACGAGGCGCTTCACGTCCTCGCGCTTGAAGCTCAGCACCATCTTGGTGCGCAGGTCCGCGAGCCCCAGCTCCAGCACGGCGAGCGTGCCCTCTGGCACCTCCGCGAGCGTCACCTCCGAGCCCTGCTCGAGCAACGCGTACACCTTCGAGCCGGCTCCTTCCTTCACCTGCGAGAGGCGCAGGCGCACCGGCTCGCCCTTGTCGAGCGTGAAGTGCGCGTCCAACACGGGCTTGTCCAGGCCCAGCCGGGTGCGCTCCTGAGCCGAGTCGGTGGGGAAGGAGAGCGCCCGCTGCTCCTTGAGCGACTTGAGGGCCTGCTTCAGTCGATCCCCGTCCGCGCGCACGGCCGCGGGCTTCGTCAACCGCCAGGACTGATCCGAGTCCCGCTCCAGCGAGTAGCTGTTCGCCTTGGCCACCACCTCGAGCGCCTTCAGCGAGGCCTCGTCGAGCGCCAGGATCTCCTTGTCGCGCAGCGCATACAGATCCTTCTCCAGCGCGTAGCGCACCGAGCCGTCCGCGGAGTACACGCGCGGGTCCTCGTCGCGACGCACGTAGACGGAGCCATCGAAAGGGTTCTCGATGCCGCCGTGCAGCGTCACCGTGCGCTGGCGGGCGGGGTCCTCCTTCCCTCCGCCCGAGGCCTCAGGGACATAGGCCTTTGCCGTCACCGAGAACACGGGCGGCTTGAGGCCGTACTTCTCCAGATCCGCGTCGGTGGGAGCCTCCTCGACGGTGGCCTTGAACTTTCCGGACTGGAGCTGGCTGAGGATGCCCTCCACCGCCCACTTGTCCGCCTTGGCCAACACCGGGGCAGTGAGGCGCCAGGTGTCACCCTGCTGCTCCAGCGTTGCGGTGACGCCCTGGGCCTTCACGGTGAGCTGCGTGAAGACGGGCGCGGGAGTGCCGCCCTCGTCTGGCTTCTCGCCCGGTGCGCTGGGAGCGAAGAGCTTCTCGGACTGCTCCTTGCGCGCGGCCTGAGCCTCCTCGGGCTGCTTCACGCCGAAGTACGCGTAGAGGCCCAGGCCCGCCGTGGCCACCGTGGCGGCCAGCAGGGCGATCAGGGTCTTCTGCGTCTGCTTCACTTGTTTCGCCTCGACAGCCAGATGGCCATGCCCAGGCCCATGAGGGACAGGGGCAGCAGGTCCGTGGACACGAAGCGGATGTTCTCCAGCATGTCGCGATCCATCTCCAGCGTGGAGGTGTCGCGGTCCGGCGGGCGGAGGGTGATCTTCTCCACCTGGTTTGACGCCCAGCCGAGCGCATTCAGCACCAGGTTGCGGTTGGCCTCGTGGCCCCAGTTGGGATCCAGGAGGATCTCCGAGTCACCCATCACCACCACACGTGCCTCATCGAAGCGCTTGTCCGGGGCGTTCTTCGTGTCCCGCGTGGCGGCGGTCACCAGGGTGAGCTGGCCGGACTTCTCGCCGTCCGAGGGCGTGGCATCCGCGGCCGGTGTCGTCTCCACCCAGCCGAAGGGCGAGGAGAGGACCACGGGGCTGACCTTCACACCCTCGGCCATCCCCTGGCGCAGCACCGTGAGGCTGCGAGTGGTGGGGAACTCGATGTTGAGCTTGCGCTGGAGCAGCGGCTGGGTCAGCTCGTGCTCGCTGTAGAACGCGGAGACGAGGGCGAAGGGGTTGCCACTGTTGAACTGCCGGTCCGCGGCGATCCCCTTGTCCACCTCCACCCCGTACTCAGCCAGGAGTGCGTCCAGGTGGGGCTCGACGTTGAACTCCGCGAAGTAGAGCATCCGCCCGCCCGCCGCGAGGTACTGGCGCAGCACCTCCGACTCCGGCGGCGTGTAGGGCGTCCTCGCGCCGGCGATGATCACCAGCGACGCATCCCGGGGCACTTCCTTCTGGCCCGCCAGGTTCAGCTCCTCGGCGGTGTAGCCCTCCTGGAGGAGCTGCTTGCGGAGCTCGGAGAGGGCTGCGCCCGGATCGCCCGGCGCCGCAGCGGTGCTCTCCAGCGGCCACTCGCCGTGGCCGGTGAGGAAGTACACCTTCTGCGCCCCTACGGCGTTGAGCTTGAGCAGGGCATTGGTCAGATCCTGCTCGGAGAGGGTGTTGAGGGTGGTGTGGGAGGCCTTGTCGCCCTCGCCACGCACCAGCACCACCGTCGTCTGTCCCTCCTTGAGCTGGTACTTCGCCGCCAGGTCCGGGTGGCGCTGCGGATCCTTGAAGGAGTACTCGAACTTCTCGGGGGCCTCGGCCTGGTAGCGCTGGAAGAGCTGCTCCACCGTGTCGTAGGAGGGGTGGCTGGGGGGCAGGAAGCCAATGGCCCGCACCTTCTCCTTGAGCCCGGAGAGCGTGTTGTTGGTCTGCGGCGCCAGGGTGAAGAGCTTCTGCTTCGTCAGGTCCCAGCTCTTGTTCTTCTTGAAGGCGATGTAGTTGAGGGCCACCAGCCCCCCCAGCGTCACCACCCCCAGCAGCACCGTGGTGCCGAAGAAGAAGCTGGAGCGGCGGGTGGCGAACTGGCCGAACTGCTTGAAGTTCGTGGCAAAGTACACGCCGAGCAGCAGCAGGCCCGAGACGGCCTTGGCCGTGGTGAGCGCCAGCGAGCCCGAGGTGAAGAACAGGGTGGCGGGGCTCGACAGCAGGCACAGGAGCCCGAACGCGCCGAGGATCTTTCCGACAGAGGCAAGATTCATGGGTCCCTCGCGCCAGGGGCTAAGCCCAGCGCTGAGCCTCCACCGAGCGGTGAGTGAGCAGCAGCGAGAAGAGGATGACGGAGAAGAAGAACACCAGCGCCTTGAGGTCCAGCACGCCCATGATCAGGTTCTGGAGCTGCGAGTCGAAGGCCATGTAGTTGACGAAGGAGCGCAGCGGCTCCTCCACGCCCTGCGCCAGCCCGCGCAGGAGCATCCACGGCAGCAGCACCACGAAGGTGAGCAGCGCGGCCACCATCTGGCTCTCCGTGAGGGAGGAGATGAACATCCCCACCGCCATGCAGGTGGCACCCCACAGCAGCACCGCGCCATAGCCCAGCAGCACCGTGGGCCACTCCAGCACCGCCCCCGAGGTGCTCTTTCCAAAGGCCGTGAGGATGAGCGGGAAGAGGATGGTGAGCCCCAGCGTCGCGGAGATGATGCCCAGCCCGCCCAGGTACTTGCCCAGCACCAGCTCGATGGGCCGCACGGGCGTCGTCATCAGCAGCTCGAAGGTCTTGTTGCGCTTCTCCTCGGCGAACAGCCGCATGGAGAGGAAGGGGGCCACGAAGAGCGTGACGATGAGGACGATGCCCCAGAGCTGGACGATGACGCCGTCGGTGAGGTTGCGGTAGGCGCCGAGATCCGGTGGGAGCTTGTTCCAGCCAACGGCCTGGGCCCACTCCTGCGCTTGCTGGAAGGACTGCAGCAGGCCCATGAAGAAGAACGAGGACAGCGCCACCATTGCCGTGAAGACCGCATAGGCCCACGGGGTGGTGAAGTAGATGGACAGCTCCTTGCGGGCGATCGCCAGGGCGGTGCGCATGAGGAAATCCTCTCGGAAAGGCAGGGGGGACGGGTGGCTCAGGCGGCCGTCAGCTTGATGAAGATCTCTTCGAGCGAGACGTTCTCGGCCTGGCCGTGCACCGAGGTCAGCTTCTTGATCTCGTCGTAGGCGACCATCTTCCCCTGGTTGATGATGAGCACCTTCTCACATGTCATCGTCACCTCCGGCAGGATGTGCGTGGAGAGGATGAGGGTGTGCTTTCCGGCCAGTTCCTTGATGAGGGAGCGGACGTCGGCGCGCTGGGAGGGATCGAGGCCCTCGGTGGGCTCGTCGAGGATGAGCACCGGTGGCGAGCCGAGCAGGGCCTGGGCGATGCCCACGCGCTGCTTGTAGCCCTTGGAGAGGTTCTGGATGACGCGGTCCATGATGTCCGACAGGCCGGCAAGGCCG
Organism: Hyalangium sp.; assembly: GCF_035629615.1. Classification (GTDB taxonomy): domain Bacteria; phylum Myxococcota; class Myxococcia; order Myxococcales; family Myxococcaceae; genus Hyalangium. The sequence continues at coordinate 21,647 of NZ_DASPHO010000731.1, forward strand.
GACACGCGGTTCACCTCGGCCTTCAGCCCACGGCCCGGTACCCGCTTGAGCTCGGCCACGAACTTCAGGTACCCGCGCACCGTCATCTCCGGGTAGAGCGGCGGCGTCTCCGGCAGGTAGCCGATGCGCCGCTTCACCTCGAGGGGCTGCTCGAAGACATCGAAGCCCGCCACCTTGGCCGTGCCCATGGACGGGGGCAGGAAGCCGGTGAGGATCTTCATCGTCGTGGACTTGCCGGCCCCATTGGGCCCCAGGAAGCCCAGGATCTCCCCTTCGTTGACGCTGAAGGTCAGGCCTTCGATGGCACTCCGGTCCCGGTATCGCTTGGTGAGGTTCTGTACCTCAATCATCGCCATGGGAAGCCTCCGGCTTGGGTATATGGGGCGATCCCAGCCTGTCAAGGAGACGACCCTCCGCCTGACGGGCGGGTAGGTTCCGTTGGCCGACGTCCTGCATGGAAACCTCTCGGCGTGGCTTTCCGGACACGCCCAACAGAGGTAACGAGGCGCTTATGCCAATCGTCGTGCAGAAGTATGGGGGCTCGTCGGTCGCGGACGTGGAGAAGATTCGGAAGGTGGCGCAGCGCGTGAAGGATCGGCGCGAGGCGGGCTACCAGGTCGTCGTGGTGGTGTCCGCCATGGGGGACACCACGGACGAGCTCCTCTCGCTGGCCAAGCAGGTGTCCCCGGATCCTCCGCGGCGCGAGCTGGACATGCTGCTGACGTGTGGGGAGCGGATCTCCATGGCCCTGCTGTCCATGGCGCTGCAGGAGCTGCAGGTGCCGGCCATCAGCTTCACCGGCAGCCAGAGCGGCATCATCACCAACGACACGCACTCGCAGGCCCGCATCGTCGAGGTGCGCCCCTACCGAGTCTTCGAGGAGCTGGATCGGGGCAAGGTGGTCATCGTCGCCGGCTATCAGGGTGTCTCCTACAAGAAGGAGGTGACGACGCTGGGGCGGGGTGGCTCGGACACGACGGCGGTGGCGCTGGCGGCGGCGCTCGAGGCGGAGGCGTGTGAGATCTACTCGGACGTGGACGGCATCTTCTCGGCGGACCCGCGGGTGGTGCCGGACGCGCGCAAGCTGGAGTCGCTCTCCTATGACGAGATGCAGGAGCTGGCGAGCGCGGGAGCCAAGGTGCTCAACGCGCAGGCGGTGGAGTTCGCCAAGGCCAAGGGCATCGCCATCCTCGCTCGGACGGCGCACGGGCAGGGGGCGGGGACGACGGTCCAGGAGCTGACGGGCCCTGCCGACACGCGCGTGAAGGGCGTGACGGCGGAGCAGGAGATGGCGGTGCTCTCAGCGGCCTCGGAGCGGGTGCGGCTGCCGGAGCTGCTGGAGTTCCTGGATGCGCGCGGCGTGCGAGGCCGGGCGCTGAGCTTCGACGGGCTGCTCGGGCGCGAGGCGCGGACCTATATCGCGGTGCCGCTGCAGGACGTGCATGGGCTGGAGGCGGTGCGCCGGGAGCTGGCCACGCGCTTCGGGGAGGACGTGTCGCTCCAGGAGCAGGTGGGCACGGTGACGTGCGTGGGGGCGGGCATCAACGCGGACTGGGGATACCTGAGCCGGGCGCTCATCGCGGCAGAGGAACTGGGGGCCCGAGTTCACGCGGTCCACACCTCGCCGCTGCAGCTCTCTCTCCTAGTAGACAAGGTGTACCTGAAGCCGCTGACGGCCCGGTTGCACCGCGAGTTCCTCGGAGCGTGAGTTCCTCTTACTGTGGCTTGTCGGAGGTAGGCACGCGAGTCCTCTCGTAGAGGGGCCAGAAACAGGCTCTATTCCACTCGTATGCCTCGTCACCACAGGGCGGAGTGAGGGTGGTCCAGGGTGCCCAGCACCCTCCAATGATCTCGACTTCCCCACGACCTCTACAAGGAGCGCGCCGTTGGCCAGGCAGCGGCTGCTTCGGCATCTCCAAGGCGATGACCTCCCCAGAGATGGGAGGCTCCTGTGTTGCCACCCGAGCGGCTACTCCTCCGTCGCCGAGCCCTGTTGTTCCCGCTTCGGGTGGCGCCACACCCGTATCCGGTTCTTCAGCCTGTGCCACCTCAGGCGCGGCCTCGCGTGAGCTGGGCGCTATCCACCATAGATAGACCACCGTCAGGATCAGGCTGGTGGTCAGCAGTACGCGCCGCCCATCCCAAGAATGTTCCGCTGTCTTGGCGTGTGCACGAACGGGGACCTCTGCCACCCCGACAGCGGGAGGCTCCGAGCCAGACACCGACGCAACTCGGACGGGTATGGCTTCGGCCTCAACCTCTTGAGGCTCCGGGTCAAAGAGCGGAACATCCGCCTTGGGCCCCACATGCTCTGCCGCGGATTCAGCTGCCTCGGCCACCTCGAGCGCCCGTCCCCGCGCCTCAGGCCCCTCCGCCATCAGCCGCTCGATGACTCGTGCCAGCTCCAGTCCTACGCGCCCGTTGAGCGCCTGGGGCAGTAAGCGGGATGGAAGTGGGCCGCGAAGCGGGTCCTTTTTCGCCTCTGGATCCGCCCCGGGTGGCGGATACACCCCTGTCACCAGCCGGTACACGCTGACTCCCAGTGCATAGAGGTCATCCGCGGGTTGCGCCTCGTAGCGGGTACCTCTCTGCCGCAGGTGCTCCCATTGGAAGATCAGCGCCTCCGGGCTGCGGTACTCGCGCGTGTTGGGCGGCATGAGGCTCTCGGTGATGGGAGGTGCCCCCTTCCAGGTGCCCGAGCCGAAGTCCACGAGCACGGCCCGCCCCTCGGGCTCCACGAGGATGTTGTCCCCCCGTACGTCTCGGTGCAGGCCATCGGCTCGATGCAGCACTTCCAAGGCCCACGCCAGCTGTGCCGTCACTTGCAGCACCTCGCGGGCGGTGGGGTTGTACGTCCGCGCCCACTCGTACATCGGCACGCCTCGGATCCACTCCATGACCAGGTATGGGTGCACCACGCCCGCGTCAGAGGTCCACCAGCCCCGGTCGAACAGCTGCGGCACGGACGGGTGATGGACGCGCGAGAGCAGCTCCGCCTCCCTCACGAAGCGCGGGTCATAAGGAATGAGGGCCAGCTTGAGTGCCACGGGCGGGGAGGCGGGGTGTCCTGCGCGGCGGGCCCGGAACACCACGCCGTAGGAGCCACGGCCGGTGTAGCCCTCCACGCGCCAGGGGCCTACCAGGCTCCCTACGCGGAGAGAGTCGGGGGTCAGCTCGTCCGTCATCGCGTACCTCGGCGTGCACGGGGCGGTCACTCCGCCCGCGCGCAGCCTACCCAATGAGTAGGCTGCCGTCATGCCGCTCTGAAAGGTTCGCTGGTGGAGTGTCGCCCAGGGGAACGGGGGATGACACCCCTGCTGGCGGTGCGCCGGGCAAACCTGTCAGACAGCTGGACAGGTTCGGCAAGAGCGCACCCCTGGGGGCGCCCCGGAGGCTCTACGAGCCTTCGGCTCGGAGCCGGGCGGTGAGCATCACCGTGTTGCCCTCGGGGTCTGCGACATAGGCGAGTCGCTCTCCCCAGGGCTGATCCATCGGCTCTACGAGCACCTTCACACCTTCGCCGCGCAGGCGTGAGATGAGCGCGTCCACATCCTCCACGTAGACACAGAGCTCGAAGCCACGGCCGCCTTGGGGCACCTGCAGAGGTCGGCCCTCCAGACCTGGGGTGGGGGCATAGGTGCCCAGGCCGATCTCCGAACGGCCCCATTGGAGGGTCATGAACACGACCTCTCCTTCCGCTGGGTAGCGGAAGGACTCCTGCATACCCAGCAGATCCCGGTAGAAGGAGATCACGCGCTTCAGATCCTGCGCGTAGAGGATGGGAAAGAGGGCTCTGTCCATGGGCTCGCTCAAGGCAGCAGACCTGGGATGCTCCCACCCGGCCTGGCTTCGATGTGGTAGCGCACGGAGCCGGGGTGTGGACCGAATACCGGACCCGGCACGATGATGGGCACGGTACCGTAGAACCATCCCGGCTCCGGAGGCCCGTCGCTCGAGGTGACGACCATCGGGGGGCTCGCCACCTCTGGAACCGGGGGAGCAAGGGGAGGAGCATCGTCCCCCAGGAAGATCCCCTCGGGAATCATGTCCGGGTGCGCCTCAGTCCGCATGGCCTCCTCGATGCGCTCGCTGCCCTCGTCGCGCAGCTCCCGAGGACCTGCGGCGCACGCCACGAGCAGGCCAGCAGCCAGTACCATTCCGCTCTGGATCCCGTGCCTCATGTCTCTCTTCATAGCGCGTTCCGATGCGCCACGCTGTCAGGCGGTGAGCTCGCGGCTTCCAGGAGCGCCCGCCGCCGGATCCTGGGGCTTCTTCCTCCGGCGCTGCCGAGCCCGGTACCGGAGGCTTGCGGCGACCGCGACGCCGATGCACGCGAGGATGATGGCCACCGAGACGAGCGGGGGAATGTGGACCCAGGTGTCCGGCACGACCATCTTCAGTCCCGCGAAAGCCAGGACCGCGGCGAGGCCATAGTGCAGGTAGCGCAGCTCCGAGATGACATGCGCCAGCGCGATGTAGAGGGCCCGCAGGCCGAGGATGGCGAACACGTTCGAGGTGTAGACGATGAACGGCTCCTTGCTCACCGCCAGCGCCGCGGGCACCGAGTCCACCGCGAAGGCGATGTCCGTCAGCTCGATGGAGATCAGCGCGACCAGCATGGGGGTTGCCACGCGCCGTCCCTGGAACCGGGCGAAGAAGTGCGGACCCTCGGCGACAGGGCTGACGGGGAGCCGTCGGGAGAGCCACCTCACCAGCGAGCTCTCGCGCTGACGGGTCGGATCCTCGATCGCGACCCGGATGGCGGTGATGAGCAGGATGGCGCCGAACACGTACACGACGGCGTGCCAGTGCTCGAGCGCCTCCACGCCGACGAGGATGAACAGGGCCCGGAACACCAGCGCTCCGAAGATGCCCCAGAAGAGCACCCGCCGCTGCTCGTCCTCGGGGATGCTGAGGCTGCGGAAGATGACGAGGAAGACGAAGAGGTTGTCGAGGCTCAGGCTCTTCTCGATGAGCCATGCGCCCAGGTACTCATGGGCGGCGGTGGTGCCATATGCCTTCCAGACGAACACGCTGAAGCTGAGCCCGAGCGCGATCCAGCCGAGGCTCCAGGCAATCGCGCTGCGCCTCGACTCACCGTGCTTCTTCCGGTGGACCAGGAGATCGACGCCGAGCAGCCCCAGCACGAGCACGCCGAAGGCGATCCACCCTAAGACTGGAACTTGAATCGTGCCCATCTCCCACCGGTTCGCCCGTCGTGAAGCGGGACGATGCAGGGAAGGTATGCATGCGGGCGCGCTCTCCCTCTTGCCTGCCTGGTCTACGGTGGGGCGCCCAACCCCTGGGCCTCAGGCCTGACGGCCGCTCGATCCCGGGACGCCTCGCGAGGCCCTCAGCTCTCAGCCTGCTGCGGAGAGAGTGTCCGGATGACGCGGCGGACGATCTCCGGGCCCAGGTTCTTCACGTGCACCACCTGGTGGGCCAGCCCCGCCTGGAGCACGGCCTGGGGCATGCTCCCCACGATGCAGGTCTCTGGATCCTGGACGATGACGCGTCCGCCGGCCTGGCTCACCGCCTGACAGCCCTTCATCCCGTCCTGCCCCATCCCCGTCATCACCACGGCCAGCACCCCGGCTCCATAGGCCAGCGCGGCGGTCCGGAAGAGCACATCCACCGCCGGACGGCAGGAGTTCTCCAGCGGCCCTCGGTGCGTCAGCAGCTTCACCACGGGCCCCTCCCGGATGAGCGCCAGATGGTAGTCCCCGGGGGCCACCCACACCTGACCGGCGCGAATCTGCTCGCCAGACACGGCCTCGCGGATTCGCAAGGGGGACAGCGTGTCCAGGCGCTCGGCGAACAGCTTCGTGAAGCCGGCCGGCATGTGCTGGGTGATGAGCACCGGCACGGGGAAGTCCGCGGGCAGTGCCGAGATCACGTCGGCCAGCATGTTGGGCCCTCCCGTCGACGCGCCCACCACCACCACGCCGATGCGGGGCTGCCGCGCGGGGCCCTTGGCGAGCTCGTGCCGCTTGCGCAGCGGCGAGGCGCTGGGAGGCTCCGGCTGGATCCGGGAGTGCAGCTCCTTGATCTTCGCGATCAGCGGCTCCCGAGCCTGCTCGAGGAAGGGCACGCCGCCGGCCGTCGTCGGCTTGGTGATGTAGTCGCTGGCACCGTGGGCGAGCGCATCCATCGTGAGGTTCCCGGTGCTCTCCGTCAGCGTGCTGAAGATGAGCACGGGCAGGCGAGGGAACTGCCGGCGCAGGGCCTTGAGCACGTCCATCCCGTTCATGTCCGGCAGCGCCAGGTCCAGCACCATGACCTCGGGGCGGAGCTGCTCCACCTTCTCCAGCGCGAGGTGCCCGGTGGGGGCGATGGCCACCACCTCCAGCTCCAAGTCGGAGCCCAGCATCTGGGAGATCTCCCTCCGGGCGACTGCGGAACCGTCCGCCACGAGAATTCGGATGGGAGCCATGTGCAGGGGAGAAGAAGGAAGTGAACCGGGGGGACAGCCTAGCGCGAGCACAGGGAAACGGAGAACCCGCCCCAGGCCTCGATGGCCTTCAGCGCACACAAGCAGGCTCCAGGGAGGCTCTGGAGTCAAGCATGACCCGCTCGCTGAAAGGCGTATCTGTCAGGGAGAGGGCCGGACGCTGGCGCCGATCCACTCGAGGTAGGGCAGGTGCCCCGCGGCCACGTCGAGCCTCAGCACCTCGGGGACCTGGTAGGGGTGGAGGGCGACGATTCGCTCCCTCAGCGCCTCGAAGAGGTTCGCCCGCGTCTTGAGGATGAGCAGTGCCTCGGGCTCGTCGTGGACCTTGCCCTCCCAGCGGTAGATGGAGCGCAGCGCAGGGATGACGTTGCCACAGGCGGCCAGCTGCTCCTCCACCAGCGTCCGGGCGAGCTCTGCGGCCTTGTCGGCCGAGGGGGCGGTGACGAAGACGACGACGGCGTCGGTCATGCTCGGGCCTCGCGGCAGGGGTCAGCGGCTGGCGCGCATCCTCGCGGAGGCGTGGTGCCCGCGCGGCTCCAGCTCGTGCCGCGTGCGCCGGTGATCGGGTGTGTCCTTGGGCAGCTCCACGAAGGTGCACATCTCGCAGAGCCGGCTGTAGATGCGCTCGCCCACGCGCTCGCGCAGCAGCTCCGCCTCGCGCACCGTGTTCTTCGTGTCCTCGGTGGAGTGGTAGCCGGCCACCGCGCGTGTCGCCTTGCGCTCCGGCTCCAGCGAGTAGTTCGTCGCGAACAGGGTGGTGCGGTGGGCGTTGTAGCGCCGGGCGATCAGCTCATCCAGCGTCTCCATCTCGAACTGGCTGCCGCGCCCCTTGCCCAGCTCGTCAATGGCCAGCACCTCCACCTCGGACAGCGGCCCAATGATCTCCCCGCCGCTCTTGCCCTCCTGGAAGCCGCGGCGGATGGTGGCGTAGAGCAGCGAGATCTCCACGTAGCGGGCCTCGACGCCCACCTCCAGCACCAGGTGCGCCAGCGTGGCGGCCAGCAGGTGCGTCTTCCCCGTGCCCACCGGCCCGCTCAGGACGAAGCCCTTGTTCGTCCCCGCCTTCTCGTAGTGGTGGGCGAAGTGCAACGCCGCGCTCCGGGCCCGGTCCTGCTGCGTCTTCGCGGGGATATAGTTGTCGAAAGTCGAGTGGGCCAGCACTCCGGGCAGGCCCACCCCGTTGAAGCGGGCCACCCGCTTCAGCCTCAGGGTGCACGAGCAGGGCGCCAGCACGTCGTACCTGCGAGGCCCCACCTTCTTGCTGAAGGTCGCCTCCTGCTGGGCGAGCACGTGCCCG
>NZ_DASPHO010000732.1:0-13064 GCF_035629615.1 Hyalangium sp.
GGGTGCCTCCCGCGTCACGCTGCCGGTGGCGCTCGGGCGCTGGCGCCTTCCAGCCTTGGCCCTGTGCGGCGCGGGGGTGGCATTCGGGGTGGGACTGCCCGTGGGCATCCTTGTCTACTGGACCGCGCAGGGGCTCGCGGCGGGGGGAGCCGAGGTGCTCGGGCCCGCGGTGAACTCCGTGCTCGCCTCGGGGCTCGGCGCGCTTCTCGCGGTGGTGGCGGCGCTCCCTCTGGCCGTGCTCGGGGCCCGCTTCCCGGGCTTGCTCGCGACGGTGCTGGAGCGCACCGCCTACGTGGGCTACGCGCTGCCGCCCATCGTCCTGGCGCTCTCGCTGGTCTTCTTCGGCATCCACGCCACGCCCTTCCTCTACGGCACCCTGGCCATGCTCCTGCTGGCCTACCTGGTGCGCTTCCTTCCTCAAGCCGTGGGCACGCTGCGGACAGCCCTGCTCCAGATCTCCCCGCACCTGACCGAGGCCGCGGCCACGCTGGGACACCCCCCTGCCTTCGTCCTCGCCCGCATCACCGCGCCGCTCATGGCACCGGGCCTGCTCGCTGGCGCGGCGCTCGTCTTCCTCACCGCCATGAAGGAGCTCCCCGCCACGCTGCTGCTGGCGCCCATTGGCTTCGACACGCTCGCTACGCGCGTCTGGAGCGCCACCGCGGAAGGACTGTTCGCCCAGGCCGCGCCCCCCGCCTTGCTGTTGATGGCCGTCTCCGGGCTGGGCGTAGGCCTGCTGCTCTCCCAGGAGGAGCGTGCGAATCCCGGATGACGGGATAGTGTGCCCACCTCGCGATGCCGCTGCTCTCGATTGACCAGGTCACCCTCCGCTACACCGCTGGTGGCACCGCCGCGGTGGACGGGCTCAGCCTCGCGCTCGAGCCGGGAGAGACCGTGGCCCTGCTGGGTCCCTCCGGCTGCGGCAAGACGACGATGCTGCGGCTCATCGCGGGCTTCGAGCGCCCGGACACTGGCCGCATCACCCTGGAGGAGCGCGTCCTCGCCGGCCCTGGCACCTTCGTACCGCCGGATCAGCGCCGCGTGGGCATGGTGTTCCAGGACTTCGCCCTCTTCCCGCACCTCTCCGTGCTGGACAACGTCACCTTCGGGCTGAAGCCGCTCCCACGTCGCGAGCAGGAGCCCCGCGCCCGCGCCATGCTGGAGCTGTTCGGGCTGGGGGACTTCGAGGCGCGCATGCCGCATGAGCTCTCCGGCGGCCAGCAACAGCGGGTGGCGCTGGCTCGGGCGCTGGCACCTGGGCCGAGGATGCTGCTGCTCGATGAGGCCTTCTCCAGCCTCGACGCCGCGCTGCGGGCCTCCACCCGCCTCGAGGTGCGCCGGGTGCTCATGTCCCTGAAGACCACCGTGCTGCTCGTCACGCACGATCAGTCCGAGGCCATGGCCTTCGCGGACCGGCTGGCGGTGATGCGCGCGGGGAAGGTGGAGCAGGTGGGGTCCCCCGAGTCCCTCTACCAGGCTCCGCGCAACGCCTTCGTGGCCTCATTCCTCGGGGGCACCAACCTGCTGCCCGGCAGCGCTTCCGGCACTGAGGCGCAGACCCGCCTGGGCGGGGTCCCCCTCTCGGGGCCCGCCCAGGGGCAGGTGCTCCTGTCCCTGCGACCGGAGGCCCTCCTGCTGGTGGCGGACACGGGGGCAGCGGCGCCGGGAGGCAGCCTGCGCGCGGAGATTCTGACGCGCGAGTTCCAGGGCCACATGATCGAGTTCACCGTACGGTGCGGAGAGCGGGAGCTGAAGGTGCGCGGCGCCCCGGAGCTTCCGCTGCGTCCGGGCGACAGCGCTCGCTTGGAGGTGGTGGGCCAGGCAGTGGTGCTTGAGGAAGCTGCCCCGCCATGAAGGACGGGGCTCCCTCACAAGGGTGAGGTTCAGCTCCCCAGGTTGTGCAGCACGTCGTAGGGAGGGGCCACGTGCACCGCGCCGGGCTCCTTGCGGAACCACGTGAGCTGCCGCTTGGCGTAGCGGCGCGTCTCTTGCGCCGTTTCCTGGATGGCCTCCTCCTGGGTCATCCGGCCCTCGACGACGGAGCGGGCCTGCACGTACCCCACGCTCCTCATGGGCGCCGCGTCCGCGTAGCCGCGCGCCAGCAGCTCCCGCGTCTCCTCCACGAGCCCCCGCGCGAACATGGCCTCCGTGCGCGCGTTGATCGTGGCGTAGAGCTGCTCCCGAGGCGGCTCCAGCACGAACATCCGGAAGGGATACCGGTCCGGCGCAAAGCCGTGCTCCCGACGCCATTGCGAGGCGGGGATGCCCGTCTGGGCGTGGATCTCCAAGGCGCGGATGACGCGGACCAGATCCTGGGCAGGCAGCTTCCCGGCGGTCTCCGGATCCACCTCCGCGAGCTTGCGGTGCACGGCCTCCCGGCCCTCAGCCACCGCCAACGCCTCCAGCGAGGCGCGAAGAGAGGGATCCGCGCCCGGCGCCTCCACCACCCCGTGAAGCAGGATGCGCAGGTACAGGCCCGTGCCCCCCACGGCGAACACCGGCCGCCCCCGTGAGGTGATGTCCGCGATCGCCGCATCCGCCCGGCGCTGGTACTCCGCCGCCGAGAACGGCTCGAGCGGATCCACCACGGAGAGGACATGGTGAGGCACGGCCGCCAGCTCCTCGGGAGAGGGCTTGGCCGTGCCAATGTCGAAGGAGCGGTACACCTGCTGCGAGTCCGCGTTCACGATCTCCCCACCGGCGCGGCGGGCGAGCTCCACGGCGATGCCCGTCTTGCCCGAGGCCGTCGGACCGGCGATGACGGTGAGCAGCGGCTTCACGCGAGGCTCCAGGATGCGAGTGGAGCCAACCCCTCTCACTTCTTGCGAGCCATCGCAACCCCTGCGCTCACAAGACCCAGGAGTGCTACCGGCGCACCCCGGTGTCACGCTCGCTCCTGCCCGCTCTACCCACCCAGGAAGCTCACAGATCGTTGCAGCCACAGATCTCAGGCTGGTTGTTCAAGTACTCATACTCCGTGCAGGACGTGCCTGCCGAGTTGACGCAGACACGAGAGCGATTCCGGAGATTTCGCTGGGAACCGCGATACTGACATCCATAGGCTTTACAAGCCGTAAGGCCGCAGCTGTACCAGTTCGACCAGCTCCCGCAGGAGACGGATCCTGCGCACGTCTTCGCCGCCTGGCAGGTCGAGGCCCCTTGAAGCAGCTCTTCCGGCAGCTTCGGGGCCTGGGAGAGCACGACGTCCATCATCTCCGGCGAGAGCTGCGTTCCATCGGCGATCCCCTTGAGCTCCACGGACGAGAGCGCCTCGTTCGTGTCCACCGGGCCACAGCCCACCAGCATGCCCAGCACCAGCGTTCCCACTGCGATCAGTCCGTAGTTCATGTGCGTTGTCTCCTGAGACTTCTGCGTTGTTGGTTGACGAGCGCGCCGCAGCGGACGGCGCGGTGAGGAAGGAGGAGCCCGTCCCCCCTGGTCACGGGCTCCTCGGAGCTGGCCCTACTCGCCGACGACGACCGTGATCTGCTTGAGCGTGGTGATGCCCTCGGGCACATGCACCACGCCGCCGAGCTCGAGTGTCGCGCCGGGGTAAAGCGCCTCAGCCAGGACTCCCTGGGACAGAACCTCCCGGAAGATGTTGGCGTACGGGTTGCCAGGATCGTTGGGATCCACGACGTCGTCCGGCCCCCAGTACCCACCCGCGGAGCCGCTGCTGCCATGGATCAGGGAGATGGGCGTTCCAGCCTCCAAGACGTGCCCGCTCACGTTCCGCAGCGCGAGCCGGACAGCATTGGCCTTGTAACCCTCCAGGGAGGAGCTCACCGGCTCCACCGTGGCCCTGCTCAGCTCCAGCGCCCCGGGCAGCGAGCTCGGAGAGAGGATGCGCAGCCAGTACCAAGGCTGGGGCTGGGGATCGAAGCTGAGCGCAATCTGTCCCCCGTCATGGAAGATGACGGTGAGGATGTGGTTGGCATCCGCGTGAAACCTCTGGGCGTAGGCTTCTACGGTGGTGCTCTCACCGACCCGGAGCGTCGGCAGCGTGCCCTGCGCCAGGGCCTCCGTGCCCAGCACCGCTCGCACGTTGGCGGGCGGAACCTGCGCCGTGGGATCTCCGTACCCCGCCCGATCCACCGCGGTGTGCGAGACGGTGAAGGGCATCCCCCCCTGCACCGTCTCCGCGCTCGCGTTGATGAGCGCGAACCGGATGCGGAAGCGATCGCCCTCGGGCTGGATGTTCCAGTCCTTCACCAGGATGCCGTGGTGGGGCCCATCGTACTTCCACCAGAAGGGATAGGGCGTCCCACACTCGTCCGTGTCCAAGCTGTTGGCACTGGCGACCAGCGGCAGGTGAACGAGCGCGAGCACCAGCAGCAACAGGGTGCGTTTGAGAGTCATGGCGGATCCTCCGTGCAGACCGGACGAGGTGTCCGGTTGCACAGAGGCATTGCAACGGAGGTGCCAGCGTCAGGCGGACCTCAGTCCTCGTCGCGCTCACCGCCTCCGGGTGCTGAGAGCGCGTGGCGCTCCAGCAGACGCCGCAGCTGCGTGCGGTGCATCCCAAGCGCGCGCGCGGTGGCCGTCACATTGCCGCCGTGCTGCCGCAAGGCCTCCTCGATGCGAGCACGCTCGTCGGCCCCCAAGGACTTTGCGCGGGCGGGCTCCTCTCGGGGCGCTCGTCGCTCCTCGGAGACTGCCTCGGCAACAGGCATGGTGGGCCCGAATGCAGTGCCCGCGGTGGGGCTCAGGTGGCGCGCCTCGGTCCGCTGCGCGCCTTGCATGAGGGCCGCCTGGGCCGCGCTGCGCGCCTCGACCAGGAGCTCTCGGACGTTGCCCGGCCAGGGCCGCAGCAGACAGGCCTCCACCAGCGTGACATGCAGCCCCTGCTCGGGAGAGATCTGCTGCACGGCTCGCTGGAGCAGCAGGGGGATCTCCTCGGGACGCTGCCGCAGCGGGGGCAGCGTCACCTGGGGACGGCCCATGCGGAAGTACAGGTCCTCTCGCAGCTTCCCCGCGGACACCCGCGCGCGCAGATCCTTGTTGCTCGCCGAGCAGACCAGGATGTCGACCTTCTTCGACTTCGAGCCTCCCAGGGGGAGCACCTCCCGGGTCTCGAGCACCCGCAGGAGCTTGGCCTGGACCCCCAGATCCAGCTCCACCACCTCGTCCAGGAACAGCGTGCCGCCATGGGCCGCCTGCAGGTAGCCCTCCGCGTCGTCGGCCCCCGAGTAGGCACCGCGCTTGGAACCAAAGAGGAGCCGCTCGGCGAGGCCCTGGGGGATCGCCGCGCAGTTGACCGCCACGAAGGGCCCCGCGCTCTGGGGGCCATGCTGGTGGAACGTCCGCGCCACGCCTTCCTTGCCCGCGCCGCTCTCCCCATGGATGTGCAGGGAGAACCCGAGCTTCGCTGCGCGAGTCACCTCCGCGAGCAGCTGCTGGAGCGCCGGCCCCCGCACGAAGCCCTCCACGAGCACGACGCCTTGCTTCTCCAGGGGGCTCACGTCCGCGCAGGGGACGAACAGCGAGTCCCCCATGCGGATGACCCGCCGCACCTCGCGAGGCGTCCCCGCGGGCAACGGCTCACCGTCCACGAAGGTGCCGTTCTGACTGCCCAGATCGATGACGTGGAAGTGCCGCCCGTCGAACTGGACACGGGCATGGCGGCGCGAGATTCGCGGGTCCTGCACCTCGCCCAGGACGGCCCCCCGTCCCAGCTCCAGGGCCTCCCCCCGCAGCGGCAGGGCCTGAGCCATGGCCCGCTCTCCAGAGAACAGCCGCAGCAACCCGGGGACGCGCTCCCCCTCGGAGGTGTTCCCGCCACTTGCGATCCCACTCGGCCGCAGAGTCGACCGGTCCTCTCCCATACCCCCATTCTAGGGGCCTGCCCCAGTGCCTCGCGAGCACGACGCAGCGGCGGCACACCGCTGGCACGGGGTGGCACATGGCACAGCTCGCTGTGCCTGTGCCTGTGCCTGCGGGCACCCCCTGGAGCGCTCCGTGTCGCTGCCGCCCACAGGGCCTCAGGTCCTCTCCCCTCCTCTGGCACGATCCCTGAAGCGAACATCCAGTGAACGGAAAGTCGTACACTTTCACTGAACGTAGAGCGCCATACTCCTAGAGCGAGGGATACACATGAACACATTCACGGACAGCGGACTCTGCAATCATGCGCCCAGGAAGCTGGCGACTGCCCTCATGGGCCTTGTGGCCGTCACGCTGGCAGCCGGCTGCGGCGAGCTCACTGAGGCGGAGGCCTTGTCCGCCCAGGAAGCGCCCATGAGGCGCCTGGATAACTGTCCCTCGGGCGAATGCACCAACCCCACCAATGGAAAGGGGATCTACGTCGCCGAGAGCGCGGGATACTGCATCCCCGTCCTCAGCCGGAAGTTCTTCTGCCCGGAGCGCTTCCACAATCAGTCCAACGGGACGGTGAATCTGATCGGGCAACTGATCGACGACACGGGGGTGCCTGTCCTCCCGTCGGAGGCCGTGCTCCAAGCCGACGGCGTGTGGACCGATGCGGGCATGGAGACGCACGCGAGCGTGACCGGCATCACTGCCAATTCGGACGGGCTCGTCGTCTCATTGAGCGGCGGCTCCGCCCCGCCGCAGGCCTCTGGGCAGGCCCTGCTCCATCTCACCATCGAGTTCTCGTGGGAGCTGCAGCATCTGTTCACGCTGAGGTTCCATCCCTCCGTGAAGGAGAACGACATCGCGCTGTACCAGGTCCAATACTTAGCGGCCGCGAGTCACTCGTGGAAGTCCTACTGTGCGGATGGCACCGGGACAGCAGCCTTCCTCCCTGACATGAAGGTCAGCGACACGAACGCCCGGATCGAGAGGGTCCCCACCCACGCTGGTGTCACCATGGGCTGCCGTACCGGCGCCATCGCCACCTGCATGGTCTGGGGCTACCACCCGTGGGGGGCCTCCGCCGGGGAGGAGAGCAGGGCCGACTTCCTCTATGGGGCCTGCCTGCAGGCAAAGCGCGCCGCCTATTTCATCGGGTCGGGTGATGGCAACAGCTACACCGTGCAGGGCACCCCCGTCGCTGTGCAAGACAACAAAGGGATCATGAATGTCTCCATGATCGGGGTTGAAGCCCTGTGGACACCCGACGGCGCGGTCTGCTTGAGCCCCGAGTTCCGGCGCAAGTCGACGCAGAGCGCCGACGAGCTCCCGGCCCTTCCCGGGGCCCTCCCCATACCGCCGTGCGACGCGGCGCTTCACCTTGCCGCCAGTACGGGCGGGCTGCAGGCTCTGCTGGGTGACGAAGCACCGCTCGCCACGGGACGGGTAGAGCTTTAGCGGATCTCCCGGGCGAGCTGCTCCTCCGCTTCTCGCAAGGGAGCTTCATACTCTCGGCGCAGGAGCGGGTTGAGCTCGAGGGCCCGCGCGAGCGCCGCTCGGGCCTGAAGGAGGGCCTCGCGGCGCGGCCCCGCCTCCCCCTCACGCCGCGCTCGTACCAGGAGCAGGCCCCCTCGAATGGCATGGGCGTGAGCCAGCCCCGGGTCGAGCCGGAGCGCCAGCTCCCCCTGCTTCAGCCCTTCGGCCACGGCGGTGAGCGCCTGGGCCGGAGCGGCAGTCTCCGCCCACAGCCAGTAGACGTGCGCCAGCTCCTGGTGACTCTCGTAGTAGGGGTACATCTCCACGGCCCGCCGCGCCGCAGTGAGGGCCTGCTGGAGGAGCGCTGCACCGGATCTCCCGCGCCGCTGCTCCCATACCGCAGCCGAGCGCTCGAGCCGCGCTCGCTCGACCCGACAGCCGACGCACCCCGGGGCATACCCGGTCGCACGCTCCAAGGCCTGCCGCCCCTGCTCGAGCAGGGGGCTCGGATCACGCCCCTCCTGAAGCGCATGGCGGGCCTCCAGCGAGAAGCTCATGGCTCGGTAGAGGTGCGTCCTCCCGTGCGCCGAGTTGATGCCCAAGGATCGATCCAGGGACTGGCGGACCCGGTCTATCGCGGGGCGCGGATCCTGGCCCACCTGGAGGAGGTAGCGCGCGTACGTCAGCTCCGCGCTGGCAGCTTCATTCATCACCCAGTAGTAGTTCGGATCCAGCAAGAGGCTCCGCTCCGCGGCCTCTCGTACCTTTCGGACCTCTTCCTCGGGGCTGAGCCCTCGTGAGAAGGCATACGTCGCCAGATCGTTGTAGGCGTTGGTCTGGTTCGCAAGCGCGTAGAGGTATTTCGGATCCGCCCGCGCCGCTTGCTCATACCAGCGGATCGCCTCCTGGTACGCCTCGCGTGGATCCTGGCCGTGCTCGCGCTGGTAGTCGCCCTGAGCGGAGTAGACCGTCCCCAGATCGTTGAGCGCCCAGGGGTGGTTGGGCTGGAGTTCGAGCCCCCGGGAGAGCTGAACGACGGCCTCCTTGCGCGAGCCGCTCGGATCCTGGCCCGTGCGAGCCTCGTGCTCCCCGCGCTTGGAGTACCCGATTCCCAGCGCGTCGTAGGCAGACACGTCATGGGGGTTCAGCTCCACGGCACGCCGGCCCGTGGCGATCCATTCCTCAAGGAGGGGCCCCACCTCCTGGACGTTGGACTGACCGAGACTCGCCCCGTACCGGCGCATCAGGACGTAGGCCTTCAGGGTGTAGCCCACCGAGCGCAGCGGCGCCGCCTGGATGCTCTTTTCGCTCGCTTCCAACGCACGCGACAAGGCCTGCTTTTGTGGCTTGCCCTGCTTCTCATCGAGCTCGGACTGCCGCAGCCACACCTCCGCCAGGGCCTCGTAGTTCACCGCGGCACTGCCCCCCAGCGCGATGGCTTGTCCGTAGAGCCGCGCCGCCTCCTGGAGACCGGCGTTCGCCGCGTCGTAGCTGCGCTCGAGCTGCTCCACCGCGCGGACCCGCGCCACGTCCCCGGCGAGCTTCCAGGCCTCGTGCAGCCAGGGAGCCTCCGAGGAGGCCTGCGCCGCGGACCGCGCCGCCTCGTCGTGCTGCCGACGGTAGAAGGCGATGAGCCCTTCCAGGTAGCGGGGGGACTCCAGCTCGACGCCCTGGCTGCGCTCGAGCGACTGAAGCGCCGGCTCGAGGTACTGCTGCTCGAGTTCCTTCTGGCGCGCGGCCAGCCAGTCCTTCTCGCCGCTGCGCCGGGCCTCCTCCATCGTCTGGTGGTACAGCTCCCCGAGCACCCGGCCCAGCGCGTAGTGCAACTCCGGTGAGTTGAGCCCCCGCTGCCGAGCACGAAGCAGGTGCTCGTGTGCCTTGTCGAACTCGTGCAGCGCCAGGTGGCCGCGGCCCAAGGCATAGGAGATGAGCCCTTCACCCGAGGCGCCCAGCCCCGTCCGCCGATCGGCCATCCGCTTCATCCGCTCGCGCACCAGTTGCTGCTCGCGCCCGGTGTCATGCAGCGGCAGCGCGTAGGACAGCCTCAGGAACCACTCGATCTCCTTGACCTCCTGGCCGAGCTGCTCGGCCAGCCGGGCCCGCTCCTCGGAGTGTTGCTGCGCCCACCTCGCCTGGAGCCACGACCGCACACCAAAGGTGGCCAGCACGAGGATGATCGCCATGGACGCCGCCGAGACGGCGACCAAGGCCCGGTGCTTGCGGGCGATCCTCCTCAGCCGGTACGGCAGGGATGGGCGCTGCCCGATGATCGGCTCGCCATCCAGGAAGCGCGCCAGATCCTCGGACAGCGCGCGCGCCGAGGGGTAGCGCTGGTGAGGCTCCTTGCTCAAACACTTGAGGACGATGATCTCCAGGTTGCGGTCGATCTGGGGCACGCGTGAGTGCAGCGACGGTGGCTCCTGGTAGAGCACCTTCTCCAGGGTGCCCACGAGCGTGGCATCCGTGAAGGGCGCCACTCCCACCAGCAGCTCGTACAGCGTGGCGCCCAGGCTGTAGACATCCGAGCGCCGATCGATGCTGCTCAGATCCCCGCGGGCCTGCTCCGGCGCCATGTACGAGGGCGTGCCCAGCAGCGCGCCCGACAGCGTGAGCCCGTGGCCGTGGCTGACGTCGTACGCCAGACCAAAGTCCATGACGACGGGGAAGTAGCGCCCGTTCTCGCCACGCTCAACCACGATGTTGGTGGGCTTGATGTCCCGGTGGATGACGCCCTGCTTGTGCGCCTCGTGGATCGCCGCGGCCACCTCCTGCAGCACCCTCACCTTCTCCGGCTGGGACATGCGGGTGGCCGCATGCTCCAGCCGCTGGCCCTCCACGAACTGCATGGCGATGTAGGCCTTCCCCTGGACCTCGCCGACCTCGTACACCTTGCAGATGTTCGGATGATCGATGCGGGCCTGCGCCCGAGCCTCCTGCAGGAACCGCATGACCAGATCGGGATCGGAGCCGCGGATGAACTTGAGCGCGACGATGCGGCCCAGGCGTCGATCCCGCGCCTTGTAGACCTCTCCCATCCCTCCGCGCCCAAGCAGCTCGACAAACTCGTAGCGCTCCCAGTTCGAGACGGGGAACCCCTCTCTGGATCCTGGCACGAGAGCGGGTGCCGGCACCGGGGCCGGCGCAGCCCCGGGCATCGTGGCGAGCTCCTCTTGCCCGAAGGCGGGCTTCTCCGGGATCAACGTAGGCTCGAGGCCCGGCTCTTCATCACCCCGATCCGGCATGGTGCCACGTTAGCAGACAGCCACCTGATCCTTTGGACACCCCGTCGGCATCTCAAAGCAGCCATGCCTCGGCTCGGGCTCTCGCGTGCTCTCGGCCCTTCCGCTAGCCTACTCCGCGCAATGGTTCATGCCTTTCCCCCGCGCGACACGCTTGCACCCGGAACCATCATCGCAGGCAGGTTTACGCTCCAACGCCTGGCAGGCCAGGGAGGGGCGGGCCTCGTCTACCAGGCGCGAGATTCCGTGAGCGGCCACCTGGTCGCGCTCAAGCTGCTGCACACGATCGCCGAGTCCGAGTCGGCTCGCCGCTTCGCCCGTGAGGCGGAGCTCCTCGCGCAGCTCCACCACCCTGGGATCGTCTCGTACGTCGCCCATGGCCTGACCGATGAGCGCCAGCCGTTCCTCGCCATGGAGTGGCTGGAGGGTGAGGATCTGTCGCGACGGCTGGCGCGCCAACCCCTCGGGCTCTCGGACACCCTGCTGTTGCTGCGCCGCGTCTCCGAGGTGCTCGCCGTCACCCACGCGCGCGGCATCGTCCACCGGGACATCAAGCCCTCCAACCTCTTCCTGCGCAGAGGGCGCGCGGTGGATGTGGTGCTGGTGGACTTCGGGCTGGCGCGCATCTCCGAGGCGTCCAGCGCGTTCACCGGCAGCGCCATGGTGCTGGGCACTCCCGGGTATATGGCCCCCGAGCAGGCCTCCAGCAAGCAGGACATCTCTCCCAGCGCCGACATCTTCTCCCTGGGCTGTGTGCTCTACGAGTGTCTCTCCGGGCAGGCTCCCTTCCGCGCCGCCCACATCGCGGCGGTGCTGGCCAAGATCCTCTTCACCGATCCGCCACCGCTCCGCACCCTTCGCGCCGAGCTGCCTGCTTCGCTCCAGGCGCTGGTGGACCGGATGCTGGCCAAGGATCCGGAGCAGCGGCTCGCGGACGGCCAGCAGCTGCAGCGGATGCTGGCGGAGCTGGACGTGCTGCCAGAGCTGCCGGCGCCCGAGGGACGAGGCACCGCCGCCGTGCCTCCCCGCCTGCCAAGCACCGAGCAGCACCTGGTCAGCGTGGTGCTCGCCACTCCCACTGTGTACTCCGGTGAGGCGCGCACGCTGAATCCGGACGAGGCGGTCCGCCTCCATGATCTGTTGTCCTCCCTCAAGAAGGAGCTGCGGGCCCACCGGGCGCGGGCGACCCTGCTGGTGGACGGCTCGCTGCTGGCCACCTTCCTGCTGGAGCACGGCACGGCCACGGACCAGGCCGCCCTGGCCGCTCACTGCGCCTTGTCCGTCAAGGAGCGCTGGCCGGAGAGCCTCGTCGCGCTCACCACGGGCCTGAGCCTGCGGAGCGCACCGATGCCGGTGGGCGAGGTGGTGGACAGGGCGGGAGAGCTCCTGCGTCACCTCGAGGGAGGCGCTGAGCTCGCCGACGCTCCGGTGATCCTGGATGAGACGACCGCGGGGCTGCTGGGCCCACGCTTCCAGCTCGACAAGACAGACTCTGGCAAGTTCGTCCTGCGCGGCGAGCACCTCAGCGTGGACGAGTCCCGCCCGCTGCTGGGCCGGCCTACTCGCTGCGTGGGACGAGAGCAGGAGCTGTCCTTGCTGGAGCTGGCCTTCGCCACCTGCATGGAGGACTCCACCGCCCGCGCGCTGCTCGTCACCGCGCCGGCGGGCACCGGCAAGTCCCGCCTGCGCTCGGAGTTCCTTCGCCGCCTGGAGCATCGCGGCCAGAAGACGCTCACCCTGTTCGGGCGCGGAGACCCGATGAACGCCGGCTCCGCCTACGGGCTGCTGGGACAGGCGGTGCGTCAGCTCTGTGGCGTGGTGGATCGGGAGCCGCTGGAGGTCCGTCGCGAGAAGCTCAGCCAGCGGCTCTCCCGGTACCTCCTGCCCGAGCAGATGAAGGACACCGTGGAGTTCCTGGGTGAGCTGTGCGGAGTACCCTTTCCCTCCGAAGACAGCCCCAAGCTGCACGCCGCGCGCGAGGATCCGCGGCTGATGAGCCTGCAGGTGGCGCGGGCCATGGTCGCGTTCCTCCGGGCGGAGTCCTCGCAGGGGCCCATGCTGCTGGTCCTGGAGGATCTGCACTGGAGTGATGCGCCCACCGTCAGGCTGGTGGATGAGGTGCTGCACGAGCTGAGCGACACGCCCCTCCTGGTGCTGGCCCTGGCGCGGCCGGAGGTGAAGGAGCTGTTCCCGGGGCTGTGGGCGCAGAGTCTTCAGGAGGTGCCGCTGCGGGGGCTGAGCCAGCGGGCCAGCACCCAGCTCGCACACGAGGTGCTGGGGCGGCAAGTGCCGGAGGCCCTCGTGTCGCGCCTGGTGGAGCAGGCCGCTGGCAATGCCCTGTTCCTGGAGGAGCTGATCCGCGGAGTCGCCGAGGGACGTGGAGAGGAGACACCCGGCACGGTGCTGGCGATCCTCCAGTCCCGGCTCCAGCGGCTGGAGCCCGAGCTGCGGCGCGTGCTGCGGGCCGCCAGCATCTTCGGGCGGACCTTCTGGCTGGGTGGAGTCAAGGCGTTGCTGGAGGGAGAGCTCTCCGCCGAG
>NZ_DASPHO010000733.1:0-3361 GCF_035629615.1 Hyalangium sp.
GTGCGGCCGGCGATCGGCGTCCCCACGCTCACCTCCGACTGGCCCGACAGGCGCGACAGCAGGACCTGGAAGGCCGCGAGCAGCGTCATGAAGGAGGTCGAGCCCTCGCGACGGGCGAGAACCGCCAGGGCCCCCGACAGGTCCGATCCCAGGCGGATCCCCTGGTGGGCGCCGCGCGAGCTCTGCACCGCCGGCCGCGGACGGTCCAGGGGCAGCTCCAACAAGGGTGGGGCTCCCGCCAGCTGCTCCCGCCAGTGCGAAACCTCCGCTTCCAGCACCCGGCCCGACAACCAGCCGCGCTGCCACGCCGCGTAATCCGCGTACTGGAGCGGCAGCTCGGACAACGACGACGGCTCGCCGGCTGAGAAGGCCCGGTACAGAGATCCCAGCTCCCGACGCAGCACGCCCATCGACCAGCCATCGCTGACGATGTGGTGCAGAGTCGCAAGGAACACGTGCTCCTCGAGGCCCAGCCGCAAAAGGCTCGCCCGCAGTAGCGGCCCCCTCCCGAGATCGAACGGGAGCCGCGCCTCCTCCCGCGACAGGCGCCGTGCCTCTGTCACTCGCAGGGAACCGTTCAGAGATCCGAGGTCTACAACCGGCAGCCGCAACGGAGACGGAGGATCGATCACCTGTCCAGGCTCTCCGTCCACAACCTCGAAGCGCGTGCGCAGGCTCTCGTGACGGCGCACGATCTCCTCGAGCGCCGCCGCCAACACGTCGATGCGCAGACCGCCTTCCAGCCGCAGCGCCACCGGCATGTTGTAGACCGGACGGCCAGGCTCCAGCTGATCGATGAACCACAGGCGCTGCTGCGCGAACGACAGCGGCAGCCAGACTTGCTCTTCCCGGTGCACCCGTTCCAGCGGCGGCGCCGACGTGCTGCCGCCCGCTTGCAACGCGGCCTCGATCCGGAGCGCCAGGGCCGAAAGCTGCGGTGCCTCGAACAGCTCCCGCAGCGCAAGCTCCACCCCGAACAGACGCCGCACCCGGGAGACCACCTGCGTCGCCAGCAGCGAATGACCGCCCAGGGCGAAGAAGTCGTCCTCGCTGCCGACCCCCTCCACCTTCAGCACCTCACCCCAGGCCTGCGCCAGCAGCTCCTCCACCCAGGTCCGTGGAGCAATCCAGCCCGCACTCCGCGCGACGTCCCGCTCCGGAGCCGGCAGGGCGCGCCGATCCACCTTGCCGCTCGGTGTCAGAGGCACACGCTCCAGGAAGACCCACACCGACGGAACCATGTAGTCCGGCAGCGTCTCCTTCAGGAAAGACCGCAGCGCACCCGCCGTCGGGACCCGATCGGCGAACGCCGCCACCACATAGCCCACCAGGCGGCGATCTCCCGGCTCGTCCTCCCGCACCAGCACCACGGCCTCGCTCACACCACCGTGCTGCGCCAGGACCGACTCGATCTCCCCCAGCTCGATCCGGAAACCCCGCACCTTGACCTGATGGTCGCGGCGGCCCAGGAACTCCAGCGTGCCCTCCGGCAGCCAACGCCCCAGGTCGCCCGTCCGGTACAGCCGCGCACCAGGCTCGCCGAACGGATCCGGCACGAACCGCTCGGCGGTTCGATCCGCGTGTCCCAGATAGCCCCGCACCACGCCCGCGCCTCCGATGCACAGCTCCCCCGCCACACCCACCGGCACCGGCTCGAATGCATCGTTCAGCACGTAGAGCGACACATTCGTGATCGGCCGCCCGATCGGCACCGAACGAGCTGCCCGCTCCCCCCGGCGGCCGACCCACGTCGTGGCATCGATCGACACCTCCGTCGGGCCATACTGATTGTGCAGGGCCTCCACCTCGCACGGCAGGCGCGCGAAGAGCAGATTGCGGGTTTCGAGCGGCAGCACCTCGCCTCCCGCAAAGACATAGCGAAGGCTCCGGCACTGCTCGACACTCTCTGCCGTCAGGAACATCGGCAGCATGGAAGGAACGAAGTGCAGCAGCGTGATCTCCTGCTCGAGCACCGTCCGCGCCAGGTAGGCGCCGTCCCGGTGTCCGCCCGGCTGCGCCAGCACCAGACGCGCTCCCGTCAGCAGCGTCCCGAACACCTCCCAGACCGAGAAGTCGAAGCTCACCGAGGCCTTCTGCAGCACGCGGTCCGACAAGGTCAGCGGATAGAAGCGTTGCGCCCACGAAAGGCGGTTGACCACGCCGCGGTGGGGCACCAGGACCCCCTTCGGACGGCCCGTCGAGCCCGAGGTGTAGATCACATACGCCAGCCGGCGCGAGCCCACGCCGGCCGCGCCGCGCGCACGGCGCCCTGCCCGGACCGGCCAGGGCCCGTCCAGCATCACAACGGGAACCCGGTACTCGGGAAGGCGGCCGGCCAGGTCCGGCTGGAGCAGCAGGACCCGGGCTCGCGAGTCCGCCAGCATGTAGGCCAGGCGATCGCCCGGGTACTCCGGATCCAGGGGCACGTAGTAGCCGCCCGTCTTGAGGACGGCCAGCATTGCTATCGCCAGCTCCAGCGACCGCTCCGCGCAGAGCGCCACGCCCACTTCGGGCCCCACCCCCAGCTCTTCCAGGTGGCACGCCAGGCTCTCGGCGCGAGCATCGAGCTCGCGATAGCTGAGCAGCTCGCCTTCGAAGACCAGCGCGATGGACTCCGGAGTGCGCGCCACCTGCTCCGCGAACAGCTCGTCGAGGCTGCGCTCTTCGACCGCGCGCACCGTGTCGTTCCACTCCGACAGAACCTGTGCCCGCCCGGCTTTGTTCAGGAGCGGCAGCTCCGAGATCGGCCGGGCAGGATCTGCCACCACCCCTTCGAGCAGCGTCCCGAAATGCTCCAGCCAACGGCCCATCGTCGGACCGTCGAACAGATCCGTGCTGTACTCCAGGCTGCCGGACAATCCTCCTCCACCCTCGGTCAGTCCCAGCGTCAGATCGAACTTCGCCGTCCCGCCATCCATCCCAAGCGTGCTCATCCGCAGGCCCGGCAGCTCGAGGTTCTCGCGAGGCGCGTTCTGCAGGATGAACATCACCTGGAACAGGGGGGCATAGGAGAGGCTGCGCTGAGGCGAGAGCTCTTCGACCAGCTTCTCGAAAGGTACGTCCTGGTGCGCGTGCGCCTGGAGCGCCGTCTCCCGCACCCGACCCAGGAGCTCCTGGAACGGCGGGTCCTCCGACAAATGCGTGCGCAGCACCAGGGTATTGACGAAGAAGCCGATCAGGCCTTCAGTCTCGAGCCGCGTGCGGCCGGCGATCGGCGTTCCCACGCTGACCTCCGACTGGCCCGACAGGCGCGACAGCAGGATCTGGAAGGCCGCGAGCAGCGTCATGAAGGAGGTCGAACCCTTGCGACGGGCGAGAAGCGCCAGAGCCCCCGACAGCTCGGACCGTAGGCGGATCCCCT
>NZ_DASPHO010000734.1:0-5017 GCF_035629615.1 Hyalangium sp.
GATCGCGGTGGCCACCACGGTGGGCGTCGGTCTCATGGTGGCGAGCTTCCGCGGGACCGTGGTGGCCTGGCTGGAGGCCTCGCTCCAGGCGGATGTCTTCATCTCCCCACCCTCGCTCATTGCCCGGCGGGGGTACTCTCCCTTCGTCCCCGGCCTCGTCGAGCACCTGCGCGCCACGCCCGGCGTCGCCGCGAGCTCCACCATCCGCGTGGTGCAGATGACCGTGGACAGCCTGCCCACGGACCTGCTCGCGGTGGAGTTCGCCCAGGGCCCCGAGCGCCCCTACCGCTTCAAGGAGGGCGAGCCCTCCACCGTGTGGCGAGAGCTCGAGGCGCCCGACACGCTGCTCGTCTCCGAGCCCTTCAGCTTCCACCGGGACGTGCATCGCGGAGACACCGTCCGGCTGCCCACGGACCGGGGGCCCCGGGAGTTTCGCGTGGTGGGAGTGTACTTCGACTATGGCTCGGACGCCGGCACGCTGCTCATGCCGCGCGCGACCTATCATGCGCACTTCGACGATCGGGACGTGAGTGGGCTGGCCCTCTACGCCGCGCCAGGGCAGGACGTCGATGCGCTCGTGGCGCGGGTGCGCGAGCGGGCCGGAGACACGCAGACGCTGAATGTCCATCCCAACCGCGCGCTGCGGGAGGGCTCACTGGAGGTGTTCGACCGCACGTTCACCATCACCCACGTGCTGCGGCTGCTGGCCATCGGCGTGGCGTTCATTGGTGTGCTGAGCGCGCTCATGGCCCTGCAGCTGGAGCGGGCGCGGGAGTTCGCCGTGCTCCGCGCCATGGGACTGACACCCGGCCAGCTCTGGGGCCTCGTCTCGCTCCAGACGGGGCTGCTGGGGCTGCTGGCGGGCCTCTTCGCCGTGCCACTGGGCGTGGCGCTCGCGGCGATCCTCGTCTACGTCATCAACCAGCGCTCCTTCGGGTGGACGCTGCAGCTCGCGGTGACGCCCTCGGTGCTGGGCCAGGCGATGCTCCTCGCGCTGGTGGCCGCCGCGCTCGCCGGGCTGTACCCCGCGTGGCGGATGGCGCGCGCCAATCCGGCGCTGGCGCTGCGGGAGGAGTGAAGGCATGGGCGGCGGAAAGGGGCTGGCGCTCGGAGTGGTGCTGGTGCTGGCGGTGCTCGCCGCGGGCGCCTGGTTCGTCACACGCGAGGCCTCGCCTCCCACGGAGGGGGCCCGGCTCACGGTGGCGGAGGCGCTCGGAGCCCCGGGTGGAACCGAGGGCTACGCGCGCGCTTCCGAGCCGCGCGAGTTCCACTTCCCCGAAGACCATGGCCCTCACCCGGAGTTCCGCACCGAGTGGTGGTACTGGACGGGCCACCTGGAGACAGCCGACGGGCACGCCTTCGGCTACCAGCTCACGCTGTTCCGCAACGCGCTGGCGCCTCGCGAGGCGGAGCGCGCCTCCGAGTGGGGCTCGCGGGAGGTGTACATGGGGCACTTCGCGCTCTCGGACATCGATGCCGGGCGCTTCCATGCCTTCGAGCGCTTCAGCCGCGCGGCGGTGGGGCTCGCGGGCGCCCGCACTCAGCCCTTCCAAGTGTGGCTGGAGCGCTGGAAGGCGGAGGGCGGTGAGGGCGGGGTCTTCCCCATGCGGCTCTCGGCGGAGGCTCGCGGTGTGGCCCTGTCGCTGGTGCTGGAGGAGGGCAAGCCCCCCGTGCTCCAAGGCGACCGAGGGCTGAGCCAGAAGACAGCGGGCGCCGGGAACGCATCCTATTACTACTCGCTCACGCGGATGCCCACGCGCGGCACGGTGACGGTGGACGGGCACACCCATGATGTGACGGGCACCAGCTGGATGGACCGCGAGTGGAGCACGAAGTCGCTCGGAGCGGACCAGGTGGGCTGGGACTGGTTCGCGCTCCAGCTCTCCGATGGCAGCGAGCTCATGCACTACCAGCTCCGGCGCCGGGATGGCTCGGTGGATCCCTTCAGTGCGGGCGTGGACATCCCCGCCCAGGGTGAGGCGGTGCACCTGCCACGCGACGAGGTGCGCATCGAGGTGCTGGACACCTGGCGGAGCCCCCGCAGTGGTACGGAGTACCCGGCACACTGGCGGCTCTCCGTTCCCTCGCGACAGCTCGTCCTCGAGCTCACGCCGGCCCAGGCGGACCAGGAGCTCCCCGTGACGGTGCGCTACTGGGAGGGCGCCGTGCGCATCCAGGGCACACGCGCGGGCCAGCCCCTCACCGGTCGCGGCTACGTGGAGCTGACCGGGTATGGCGAGGCTACTGCCCCTGCTCCATCTCCTCGATGACGGCGCCCGCCTCCTCAGGAGAAACCTCCTTCACGGGCGGCTCAGGCGGCGCAGGCGGCACGGGAGGAGCCTTGGCCACGGAGACGTCCATCTGGGACTCCCCGTCCTCCTCCGAGCGCGGGAGCGCAAACCACAGCTCCCGGGCTCCTTGCAGGGTGTAGCGGCCCGGCTTGAGGGCGTACCGGAGCTCTCCCGCGGGCTGCCCTGTCAGCTGGACTCGTCCCGCCTTCCCAGGGATCGCCAGGACCGCCACGGGGCTCATGGGAATTCCCTGCCGAGGCTGGAACTCCACCGAGTACAGGGTCTCGGGATCGAGCTTCCGGACCGAATAGCGGTTCTCCAGCGACACCTGATGCGCGAAGCGCTTCGACTCCAGCCGGAGACGGGCCACCTGCCGGGTGGTGTTGTCACGCACGTGCAGGGTCAGGCTCCGGTCCACGTTGCGCTCGGAGCTGATGCCCACGAGGACGAAGGCATGCAGCAACCGGCCCTTCGAGAGGACATGAGGCTTGGAGGAGGCCATGAACAGCCGCTCCTCGGCGGGCACTCCCTCTCCCTCCACGAACACGTAGACCTGTCCCGAGCGGGACGACGCCGGGCTCAGGCCTTGCCGCAGATCCTTCTCTGAAATGGGTGCATCCCCCGTGTAGGAGCCGGACGTCCACACCGTGTAGCTCCGCTCGGGGTAGAGCGGCTGCTGGAGCGAGCGAGCCTTCGTGCTGAAGGAGTGCCACTTCTCCTCCAAGGTGAAGTGGGCGGGCACCTCCTCCGTGCCGAGGCGGGAGACAAAGGACACCTCCGCGGTCGGCTCCGGCTGAGGTGCCAGCTGCGGAGGGGGCGGGGGAGGCGGTGGCGGAATCGGCTCCAGGGAGACATCGAGCCGCGGGTCCAGCGTCCCGGCCTCGAAGCGCTGAGTCCAGGTCCGCATGCCCTTCAGGCTCAGCTCCACCGTGTGCGGAGCCCCCCGGGCAATCCCCTCCAGCTTCAGCGGGGTCATCCCCTGGGGCACGCCATCCACGATGACCTGGGCCCCAAGCGGAGAGGAGAACACCTCGAGCGGTGGCGGCCGGAGCCTCCAGGAGATGCCCAGCACGAGCCCCACCAGCACGAGCCCCACCCCTGCGGCGAGCCAGAGGTACCGGGCCTTCGAGCGAGACCGGCCCATGAAGGCATTCGGGACGGTCGCCGTCACCTGCGTCCCCATGGCCTCCGCCGCCCCCAGCTGAGGCACCGTGTCGGAGGGAGGCTCCTGGACCGTGGGCGACACCCCGACCGCCGCGGGGCTCGCCTTCTCCTCCTCCTGAGACAGCTCGCGCCAGCGCTGGGAGGCGCTCCACCGGGCCATCTGCTCCCGGAAGCGCTGCGCGACCTGGGGCGGCCGACCCAGCGCGGTGAGCTCGGGCTCATAGAGCAGGCCCATCATGTGCTTCAGCGTGTGGACTGGAAACAAGGGCGCCCGCGTGGCCAGCCAGTGGGAGAGCTGGTGCTGCAGGGCCTCCGCGCTGGGGATGCGATCCTCGCGCTGGTGCGCCATCGCCTCCTGGAGGATGTCCACCAGTCCGGGCTCCAGCTGGGGGTTGAGCTGGAGCGGCGGGGTGAGCCGCCCCTGGACGATGCGCTGCATCACGGCGAGCTCAGAGCCCTCCGCCGGCAGGCGGCCGCAGAGCATCCGGTAGAGCACCACCCCCACCGCATACACATCCGAGCGGGCATCGATCTCCTGGCCCATCGCCTGCTCGGGGGAGAAGTAGAGGTACTTGCCCTTCACCATCCCCGCCTCGGTCTCCGGGCGCCCCGCGAGCTGGGCCTTGGCGACACCGAAGTCGGAGATCTTCACCTCGCCCTCGTAGCTGATGAGGACGTTGTCCGGGGAGATGTCGCGGTGGACCAGGCCCAGCGAGCGTCCCTTCTCGTCCGTGCGGGTATGGGCGTGGTGCAAGCCCTTGCACATCTCGATGGCGATGTTCACCGCCAGCGGCGCCGGCAGCTGCGCCAGCCCCGTGGTCTGGGCCTTCTTCAGCGCCTTCGAGAGCGGCTGCCCCTCCACCAGCTCCATGGCCAGGAAGTACTCGCCATTCACCTGACCGAAGTCGAAGACCTGGACGATGTTGCCGTGGTTGAGCCCCACCGAGATGCGCGCCTCGTGGATGAACAGCTCCACGAAGGACGGATTCTCGGCATAGACATCCAACACCTTCTTGATGACCACGGGCTTGGTGATGCCCGGCGCGGCCGTGTAGCGCGCACGGTAGACAATGGCCATCCCCCCCATGCCGAGGCGCTCGAGCAGCTCGTACTTCCCAAAGGCAGTGGGGGGGGGGTGGTTCAAGCCAGGGGCATTCTAGCAGCCAAGGCCCCCTCCCTGGTTCGAGTAGATGGAGGCAGAGGGACAGCTGCCCTGCCTCCTCGCTGGACAATCGGTCCTCCTGGCGGGCCCGGAGCCCTGGGAAGGGCTGTCCCACCCCCTCCCCTGCTGCACCTTGAGAGGTGCTCCCGCCACGGGCCGTTCAGCCCATGAACGGGGGCGTCCACCCTTCACAGGAGCGCATCATGGCGATTCTCGGAGATCTCTTTGGCCTGTCCCGACGCCGGAGCTACAGCATGTGGAACCGCGGCCACGGCCGGGGACGCAGCAGCTGGGGCCGGGGGTATGGGCGCGCCCAGGCGCCTGGCTTCTTTGGCAGCTCGATGGGCCGCATGGCAATGGGCGGTCTGGCCGTCTGGCTGGCGCGCGGCTTCATGAACAG
>NZ_DASPHO010000735.1:0-15107 GCF_035629615.1 Hyalangium sp.
GCGCGCCGCCTTGCTCGAGGAGTACCCCGTGCTCGCCCGGCTGATGGTGACGGCCCTGGAGCGCTGGCAGGAGGCCAGCCTGGAGCTGCTGGGGCACCTTGCCGCGGACCGCGAGCTGCTGGAGCGGACGTTCCTCTCCGGGCGCGAGCTCGGCACGCTCGTGGTGGCGCAAGGGGGCATCTCGGATCTGCACCGGGGCGGCAGGGGTGTCTTCCTGCTGCGGTTCAGCTCGGGGCTGCGGCTCGTCTACAAGCCAAAGTCCCTGGAGGTGGACGTGCACTTCCAGCAGCTCCTCCAGTGGCTCAACGGGCAAGGGCTGCGCTGTCCGCACCGCGTGCTCACCGTCGTGGACCGGGGGAGCCATGGCTGGGTCGAGTTCGTGGACGCCGCCGGCTGTGACTCGCGAGAGGCGCTCCAGCGCTTCTATTGGCGGCAGGGCAGCTTCATGGCGCTGTTGCACCTGCTGTCCGCCGTGGACTTCCACCTGGAGAACCTCATTGCCGCCGGCGAGACGCCTGTGCTGGTGGATCTGGAGGCGCTCTTCCACCACCGTGCGCCCGCCGAGCCCACGGAGAAGGCTCGCGCGAAAGCCTGGATGATGCTGGACCAGTCCATCGTCGCCGTGGGCATGCTGCCCATCTTCCTCTTCGGCCGCGAGGGACGGGCGGGGCTCGACCTGAGCGGGCTGGGAGGCGAAGAAGGCCAGCTCACCCCTCAGCGCATGCCCATGGTGGAGGATCCGGGGAGCGACACCATGCGGGTCGTTCGTCGCCAGGGCCTGATGAACGGCTCGAACAACCGCCCCCGGCTCGGAGAGGCGCCGGTGGATCCCACCGAGTTCACCGAGGAGCTCATCCAGGGCTTCGAGGAGACCTACGCGCTGCTCTGCAGCCAGCGAGAGGCGCTGGCGCCGCACCTGCGCGCCTTCGGCGGAGTGGAGGTCCGGTACATCGCCCGCCCCACCCAGCGCTACGGGATGCTGCTCCAGGAGAGCCACCACCCGGACTTCCTCCGAGATGGCCTGGAGCGCGACAGGGTGCTCGATCACCTGTGGGCAGAGGTGACCCAGATGCCCTCGCTGCGCCGGCTCATCCCGTCCGAGCATGCGGATCTCCGCTTGGGAGACATCCCTGCCTTCTTTGCTCGTCCGGGCGAGCGCCACCTGTGGAGCAGCGCCGGTGAGTGCATCCCAGACTTCTTCACGCACGACAGCCTGGGCGATGTCCTGCAGAGGCTCGAGCGAATGGATGAGCAGGACTGCGCGCTGCAGGTGTCCTTCATCCGCAAGGCGATGGTCTCGCTGGACAAGGGGCAGACTCCCGCACGCGTGGCGCCCGCCTCGGCCGTGGAGGAGGCCCTGCCTGCCGCGACCCCCGAGGAGTGTCTGGCCGCCGCGGTCGCCATTGGAGAGGACCTCGCGGCCAAGGCCATTCGAGGGCACAAGGATGCGTGCTGGATCGGCCTGAACCTGGAGGATCTCCAGCAGTGGCGCTGGAGCCTCTCGCCCAGCGGCATGGATCTCTACGAGGGGCTCGGCGGGATGGCGCTCTTCTTCGGGTACCTCGCGCGGAGGACAGGGCGCGCTGACTTCGAGGCGCTCTCTCGCGCGGCCCTGGAGCCGGTGCGGGCGGACTGGCACAAGCCAGGCTGGGGCAGCAGCACGGGCGTAGGAGTGTTCGTGGGCCATGGCTCGGCCCTGTACGTCCTCGGCCACCTGGCGGCGCTCTGGAATGAGCCCGCTCTGATGGAGGAGCTCATGGCCGGGGTGCCTGCCCTAGAGGCGCTCATCGACGCCGACACCCGGCTGGATCTGCTGAGTGGCTCGGCGGGGCTCGCGGTGGCGCTGCTCGGCCTCTCCCGGAGGACGGGGGACGCGCGGCTGCTGGAGGCAGCGCGACGCTGTGGCGAGCGGCTGGTGGCCACGGCAGTTCCTCTCTCGGAGGGAGCCGTCGGCTGGAAGGGTGAGGCGGGGCCCCTGCCGCTGGGGGGCTTCTCTCATGGCGCGGCTGGCATCTGCTGGGCCCTGTTGGAGCTGGCCGAGGCGACAGGCGACGCACGCTACATGGAGCTCGCACACCGAGGGCTGGCCTACGAGCGCTCGCTCTTCGTCCCAGAGCGCCGCAACTGGAAGGACCTGCGTGCCCCAGGTGTCACGGACACCCGCTCCATGGTCATGTGGTGCCATGGCGCGCCGGGCATCGCGCTCGGGCGGGCGCTCTCGCTGCGGCACCTGGACGGCCCGGAGATCCGCGCAGAGCTCTCCACGGCGCTCGAGACGACGCTGCGCGCGGGCTTCGGTGCCAACCACTGCCTGTGCCACGGAGACGTGGGAGCCCTCGAGGTGCTGCACGTGGCGGGCAAGCTCCTGCACGAGCCTCGCTGGACCCAGGCGGCGATGCAGCACGCGGCCGTCGTCCTCCGCCAGGGCCGCGAGGGTGGCTGGCGCTGCGGACTGCCGCGAGGCAGCGAGAGCCCCGGGATGCTCATGGGGCTGGCGGGCATCGGCCACGGCCTGCTGCGGCTCTCGGCGCCGGAGCATGTCCCGAGCATCCTCTCGCTCGAGCCGCCCCGCTGAGTCACCCGCTGTCAGGGCCTGTTGCATTTCCCGTCGTTGGTGTGATTTTTACACCAACCTGGGAGTGGGACCATGACTGACGAGCAGCGCAGGTTTACGTTCTTCTGGCAGCAGCAGTCCCCGTTCTCGCAGTGGCACCCCGTCGAGTTCGTGGTGGAGGGCAAGCGCTTCACCTGCGCGGAGCAGTACATGATGTACGGCAAGGCGGTGCTGTTCGGGGACCAGGAGGTGGCTGAGCGCATCCTGGCCTCCACGTCGCCCAAGACGCACAAGGCGCTGGGCCGCAAGGTGCGTGGCTTCGAGGAGCAGCGCTGGAAGCGTGAGCGCGAGCGCATCGTGTACGAGGGCAACCGCGCCAAGTTCACGCAGAACGCGGACCTGCTCCAGGTGCTGCTGGCCACCGCGGGCACGGAGCTGGTGGAGGCCAGCCCGCTGGATCGCATCTGGGGTGTGGGGCTCTCCGCGGAGGACCCACGCATCCAGAACCCCTCGCAGTGGAGGGGGCAGAACCTGCTGGGCAAGGTGCTCACACGCCTGAGGGAGGAGCTGCTCGCGGGCCGCACCTGAGGCCCGCGGGCGTCACGCCTCGGTGAGGGGCACGTACACCGTGAAGGTGGTGCCCTTCCCCAGCTCGCTCTCCACCTCGATGCGGCCCTTGTGGCGCTTGATGATGGCGTAGCAGATGGACAGGCCCAGGCCAGTGCCCTCACCGGGCGGCTTGGTGGTGAAGAAGGGCGTGAAGAGCTTGCCGAGCGTCTCCGGCGACATCCCGCGCCCCGTGTCCTTGAGCCGCACCACGATGTCGTTCCCCTCGCGCCGGGTGGTGATGTGGATCTCCCCCTTTTGGTCGATGGCGTGGGCGGCGTTGACCAGCAGGTTCACGAAGACCTGATTGAGCTGGGTGGGGTAGCAGCGGACGATCGGCAGGGGTCCGAAGTCCAGGCGCACGTGGCACTTGTACTTGAGCTCGTGGCGCAGCATCCGCAGCGTCACCTGCAGCAGCTTGTTGAGGTCCGCCTGCTGCGCCTCGCCGGCCTCCTCGCGCACGAACGTCTTGAGGTCCTGGATGAACTCGCGGATGCGGGCGATGCCCTCCCGCGAGTCCGACAGCAGCTCGTCCATGTCCTGGAGGATGTCCTCCAGCTGCTCCTGCCTGCGCAGGGCGCGCGCCTCCTCCAGCAGCTCGGCCGCGGCGTCGGGGATGTCCGGGCCCAGGACTTCCTCCATGCGCAGGTAGAGCTCGATCAGCCGGCGCAGGACGGAGGCGTAGACGGCCAGGGTGGAGACGTTGCTGGAGACGTAGCCCACAGGGTTGTTGATCTCGTGGGCGATGCTGGCCGCCATCTGCCCGAGCGAGGCCAGCTTCTCGGACTGGATGAGCTGCGCCTGGCGCGACTCCAGCTCGCGCGTCGCCTGGCGCACCCGCTCCTCGAGCTCCTCCCGCTGGCGGCGCCGCTGGTCCTCCAGCGCCTTGCGCACGGTGATGTTGCGCACGATGCACATGCCCTCGTTCGGGCCGCTGGGGACCACGCGCGCCTCGTACTGCTGGATGCCAAAGGGCATCTCCAGGGAGTACTCGAAGATCTCCAGGGAGCTGTCCTGGGTGACGCGCTGGAGCGCGGGCCGGAGGTGCGCCACCACGTGCGCCGGCATGAGCTCGAACATGTTCTTGCCGATGAACCCCTCCGCGGGGAGCAGCGGCGGCTCGATCAGGGACTGCTTGAAGGCCAGGCAGTGACCATCCGCGCGGATCCGGAAGAGCATGTCCGGGATGGCCTGGATGAAGACCTGCAGCTGCTCCTCCGCGCGCTTGCGCGAGGTGATGTCCGCGTTGGTGCCCACGATGCGCAGCGGGCGCCCCTGCTCATCCCTCGCGGACACCTTGGCGCGGCCCAGGACCCACACATCGTGGCCGTCCTTGTGCCGCAGGCGGTGCACGAGCTCGAACATGGGGCTGCGACCCTCCATGTGCTCGAGCAGCAGCTGGTTGGCTTCGGGCAGATCCTCGGGGTGGCAGAGCTGGGTGGACCAGAACTCGAAGCTGGGCTTCTGCGTGGGCTCGTAGCCCAGCATGGTCAGCCACCGGGTGTTGGTCTTGAGGGTGCCGGTGCGGATGTCCCAGTCCCAGAGCCCGTCCTCGGTGCTCTCCAGCGCCAGCCGGAGCTGCTCAGCGCTCGCGGCGGCCTGCTGCTCGAGCTGGCGCCGCGCGGTGACGTCGCTCTCGATGGCCACGAACTGGACGAGCTTGCCCTGCTCGTCGTGCACCGGCTGGATCTCGATGAGGTTCCAGTACTCCTTGCCCGACTTGCCGTAGTTGAGCAGCTCGACGGTGATGCCCTCTGCCCGGCTCAGGGCCTGGCGCATGGCCTCGATGCCCTTCGGATCCGTGCCGGGGCCCTGCAGCAGCTTGCCCGGCGTGCGGCCCACGGCCTCCTCCAGTGTGTAGCCGGTGATGCGGGTGAAGCCCTCGTTGACCCACTCGATGCGCCCCTGCGCGTCGGTGATGATCACCGCGTTGTCGGTGCGGGCGGCCACCAGGGCCAGCTTCCGCAGCTGCGCTTGCTGGGCCAGCAGCGCCTGCTCGTTCAGGTGGCGCCGCTCGGCCTCCCGCCCCGCGTGGAGCAGGGTGCCGCAGGTGGTGAGGACGGGCTGCAGGAGCTCGACGACCGCCGCGTCGTAACCGCCGGGTCGCTGGGCGAGGCCCACCAGTCCCACCACCTCGCCCTGGAGCTTGAAGGGCAACCCGAGGAAGGCACGCAGGGGCGCGGCGCCCGGTGGCGCTCCCGGGACGTCCGGACCGGGATCAGGGCTCAGCACGGGCGCTCCCGTGGTGAGTGCGGGTGCCACGCGCGCCTCGATGTCCTGCAGCGGGCCCGTCCATGCCTGAGCGGCAAGGAGCTGAAGCGAGGGAGCGCTCTGGGGGGCGTGATGGAGCTCGGCGATGAAGCCTCGCTCGCTGCACGTCAGCTCGATCAGGAGCGACAGCAGCCGCTCGAAGAGGAGGCGATGATCTCCCTGCGTGATGAAGTCCGCATGCACCTGCGCGAGCGCGCTCAGCAGGCGCTGGGTGGACGCAAGCTGCTCCTCCAAGGGCAGGGAGGAGCTCGAGGGGGGATGAAGCGAGTGTGAGGTCTCTTCCTCCCCTCCACCGGCCTTGGGTTTGCGGTGATGCATGAAGATGCCCTGAAGTGTATCGAAGCTGAGCCAAGCTGGAACTTTTCAGATCTACTGTATGGGAACTCTTGCTCAAAAGAGAGGATCTTTCGACCTGATCAGGAGCTCACTGGGTCGCCAGGCTCACTGGGGGCGACGAGCGAGGTGAGGATGTGGTCTCTCCAGTGCCCGTTGATGAGCAGGTAGTCGCGCGCGTAGCCCTCGACGACGAAGCCCAGCCTGCGCAGCACCGAGGCGCTGCTCAGGTTCTCCGGCAGGTGGTTGGCTTGGATGCGGTGCAGCCCCATCGCGTTGAACCCGTAGGTGCAGGCCGCCCGCAGCGCCTCCGTCATCAGCCCCTTGCCCTGGTAGCGGAAGTCCAGCCCGTACCCCAGCTCGCACGCCTGGACCGGGCCGCGGCGGATGTGGGTGAAGCTCACCGTGCCGATCACCGGTGCGGCCGTGAGCGGCTGATCGCGGGGCAGCAGGAAGAGCCGCAGCCCCACGTCATGCCGGAAGTCCTCCCGGTCCTGTGCCAGCCGCGTCCGCCAGTACATCAGCGTGAAGAAGGTGGGCGGGCGCGCCGGGGAGACAGGGCCCAGGTGCTCCTCGTTCACCTGGTGGTAGGCCAGCACGCGCCCGGCTGCATCGGAGGGCAGCATCGCCAGGTGCAGCCGATCGGTGGTCAGCAGGACGGGAGTGGGTTCGGACGACATGGCGGGCGGACACAGCGTACCGCGCCCGCCGCCGTGGGATCCGCACTTACGACCGGTGAGGTCAGCGAGGGGTGTCTTTCTGACCGCTGCCGCCCACGCCCGTGCGTCCGCCTTCTCCCTCGGGCACGCGCTGGAGGACGATCTCCACGCGGCGGTTGTTCGCGCGGCCCTCCGGCGTGGAGTTGCTGGCTACCGGGCGGTACTCGCCCAGCCCGCGCACGGCGATGCGATCCGGCGGGACACCGCGGGACAGGAGGTAGTCGCGCACCTGCTCGGCGCGCTGCAGTGAGAGGTCCTCGTTGTAGAAGTCAGGCCCCTGAGAGTCCGTGTGGCCCTCGATGGTGAGCGCGTTGGGCGACTGCTTCAGCGCCTCCGCCACCTCGGAGAGCCGGTTGCGCGCGGAGGGCAGCAGCTCCGCCTGGCCCGAGGCGAAGAGCACGCTCCCCGACAGCGTCAGCACCATGCCTCGGGCATCCTCTCGGACTCCCACCTCTCCTGAGCGCTCCAGGCGGGTGAGCGCCTCAGTGGCTCGGCGCTCGGCCTCCGCACGGGCCTCACGCTCCGCCTCGAGCTGCTCGTTGGCGCGCCGCTCCGCTTCCTCTCTTGCGCGCCGCTCCGTCTCCACCTGCGCCTGTGTCTGGGCCAGCTGCTGCGCCTGGGCCTGCGCCTCACGCCGCCGCTGCTCCTCCAGGGTCAGCCGCTGCGTCTGCTCCTCACGCCGCTGGGCCTCGGCCCGGAGCTGCGCCGCCTCCGCCTCGAGCCGCCGCGCCTCGGCCAGCCGCGCGGCCTCGTCCCTGAGGCCCCGTGCCTCCGCGAGCTGCTGCTGCGCCGCCCGCAGCTCGGCCTCCGCGCGCCGCCGCTCGGCCTCCTGCGCCTGGGCCAGAGCCTGGGCGGCCAGGGCGCGCTGCCGCTCCGCTACCGCGATGCTCGCGTGCGCCTCTGCGAGCTGGGCCTTGCGCAGCGCTACGTACGCCAGCGAGCGCGCCGCCGGCGAGCTCGGGTTTCGATCGTACTCGCGCTCGGCCTCGATGAGCGCCTGCCATGCCTCCTGCAGATCCTGCGGGCGCTCCTGCTGCACCGCGGGGCTGGTCGAGGCGTGCTGGTAGGCCTGGCGCGCATCGATCAGCTCACGAGGCGGCGGGCCATGCGCGACGCACCCCGTCATCAGGGCCGCGAGCCCCGCCCAGCTCCACACGCGCTGCTTCCACCCGTGCATGACGCGTCTCCTCTCTTGGCCTACCGCGGGCTGCGCCGCAGTGACTCCACCTGCTCCAACATCCGCCGGGCCTCGTTCTCCAGGGGCACGGCGCGGGCCAGCGCCAGCGCGAGCTGTGCATCCGCCGCTGCCTGCCGGAGCTGGAGGTCCGCCGCGCCATACCGGCCTTCGGTCATCAACTGCTGGGCAGCCGCCACCTGCTGCTGGGCGAAGCCAAGGTACGTCGCTGCCTCAGGCACTCGCGCCGCACCCACCAGCTCCGCTGCGCGGATGGCGGTGCGGGACTCCGCCAGTCGCTCCGTGGGGGGAGCAGCGGTCACTCGCCTCGCGCCGCACGCCGAACCCATCAGCGCCAGGGCCAAGAGCAGGAGCGTCTTGCGCATCGTCCACCTCCGAACCTCGTGGGGACGGACGCCACCGCCCCACTGCCTCGCGAAGAGGTGTGTATGGGCGGGCAGGCCGGCAATCCGCCTTGCGCGAGGCTGCCTGGCCCTCGGGCGGGCGCCTCGAGTCTTGGAGTCAGCTGTATCCCCGTGGACAGCACCTTGTCCCGAGCTGTTGAAGCGGGAGGTGGCGGCGGGGCTTCTGGAGCGGTAGACATGCCCCTCGCATGCGACTGCACCTTGTCGACGGTACCTATGAGCTCTACCGGGCCCACTTCTCTCCGCGCCCGGGCACCACTGCGCCTGATGGGCAGGACGTGAAGGCCACGGTGGGTGTCATGGCCTCGCTGCTCGCGCTGCTGCACGAGCCGAAGGAGGCAGTGACGCATATCGCGGTCGCCTTCGACAACCCCATCCGCTCCTTCCGCAACGCGCTCTTCGCTGGCTACAAGTCCGACGAGGGCGTTCCTCCCGAGCTGCACGCGCAGTTCGACCTGGTCGAGCAGGCGGTGCGCGCGCTCGGCGTCACCGTCTGGTCCATGAAAGACCACGAAGCCGATGACGCACTGGCCACCGCCGCCGCGCGCTGGGCCGGCCAGGTGGAACAGGTGCGGCTGCTCACCCCGGACAAGGATCTGGGCCAGTGCGTGCGTGGCAAGAAGGTGGTGCAGGTGGATCGGCGTCAGGAGAAGGAGCTGGACGAGGATGCGGTGCGCGCGAAGCTCGGCGTCCCTCCTGCCAGCATCCCGGATCTGCTCGCGCTGGTGGGAGACGACGCGGACGGCATCCCCGGGCTGCCCGGCTTCGGCGAGAAGGGCGCCTCGGCGCTGCTCACCGCCTACGGCCACCTGGAGTCCATCCCCTCGGATCCGGCCACGTGGACCGCCCGCCCGCGCGGCGCGGAGAAGCTGGCCGCCACGCTGCGCGAGCACCACAAGGACGCCCTCCTCTATAGGAAGCTCGCTACCCTGGTGACGGACGCACCGCTGAAGGAGTCCCTGGCAGAGCTCGCATGGGCCGGCGTCCCACGGGCACCCTTCGAGGCCTTCTGCGACAGGCTGGGCGTCACCACCCTGAAGTCCCGCCCCAAGCGGTGGGCCGGCGCGGCGGCTATCTGAGAGAATGCCGCTCCCCCACCTCGCGTTGAACCCGGATATGTCCACTCAGCTCAAGACGCCTGCCTCGGACGACTGGATCCCCTCCCTGGAGGACACCCCCTTCCAACGCCTCGGGGGTGAGGAGGCAGTGAGCGCTCTCGCGGACGCCTTCTATGACGCGATGGACTCCAGCGAGCCGGCGCTCGCCCGCCTGCACGTGCTGGAAGAGGACGGCAAGGTGAGCCGCGGCACACGCCACCGCTTCGGCCTGTTCCTCATGGGCTGGCTGGGAGGGCCGCAGCACTACCAGGAGCGCCACGGCCACCCGCGCCTGCGCATGCGCCACGGCCACGTCCCCGTGGACACCGCCATGCGCGACGCGTGGCTGCGCTGCATGCGCAAGGCACTGGATGCGCGCGGCATCACCGGCGGCCTGCGGCGCTACCTCGAGGAGCGCTTCAACCAGACCGCCGACTTCCTCCGCAACACCGAGGGCTGACACGGGGGAGCCGGCGCCGCCGCGGTGAGCGGACCGGCGGCTCAGGCCCCTGGCTCTTCGAGCGCTTCGATCCCGAGTCCCCCAGGCCGCATCAGCAGGCGGAAGGCATCATCGGAGTGCGCCGAGCCACGCATCTTCGTCACGCTGATGGTCCGCTCGAGCTTCTTGCCATGACGCTGATAGTCGAGCGAGATGATCGCATCCGCGATCGTGGAGAGGAACGGAGCCGTGCGCTCATCCTCTTTGATTTCGCTGATGGCCTGAGTCAGGAGCGCGCTCCGGCTGTGCTCGCGCACCAGGGAGGCGAAGCCGACCATGAACTGGCGGAACCCTCGCGTGGAGGTGGAGTGCGCGATGGAGGAGATGCTGTCCAGGACGATGAGCGTGGGCCTGTACTCCTCCAGGCTCCGGCGCAGCTCGACCAGCAGATCCTCCGGGCTCGTCGACTCTGGGTACCGGCACTCCAGGATGTCTGGAAGGTTGTAGTCGCTGATGACGAGGTGGAACTTCTGCGAGCGCATGAAGCTGAGGCCCTGCGTGGCCGTTGAGGCGACCGTGACGCGATACCCGGCGGCTTCGAGGACCTCCTGGAGCGCTTCCTGGATGTCGACATCGTCCTCGACATAGAGGATCTGCAACCCGAGGGACGCCTCGAGCGCAACCTTGCCAGGAGCAGTAGGAGGGTGAACGGAACGGGATAGGGGTTGCGAAAAAAGAACGACCGTTCTATTATTCTCCCATGATGCGAAAGGGCGAGCTCACCCGTCAGGCCATCCTGGAGCGCGCGGTGCGCCTGGCCAGCCGTGTGGGCCTGCAGGGGCTGACGATTGGCGGGCTGGCGGAGGAGCTGCAGCTCTCCAAGAGCGGCCTCTTTGCCCACTTCCGCTCCAAGTCCTCATTGGAGGTGGAGGTGCTGGAGGCGGCCACCACCCTGTTCACCGAGGGAGTCATCCGCCCGGCGCTGGCCCGTCCTCGCGGAGAGCCCCGCATCCGCGCCCTCTTTGAGCGGTGGCTGGACTGGGCGCGCAGCGCCGCGCACGAGGGCGGCTGCATCTTCGTGGCCGCCGCCGCGGAGCTGGATGACGCGCCGGGCCCGGCTCGCGACAAGCTGGTGCAAGGCCAGAAGGACTGGCTGGACTGCATTGCCCAGACGGCACGCACCGCCATCAACGAGGGCCACTTCCGCCCCGACGCGGACGTGGAGCAGTTCGCCTCGGAGCTGCATGGGGTGATGCTCGCCTGCCACCACGCGTCCCGGCTGATGCGTGACTCCAAGGCCGAAGCGCGCGCCCGCCGGACCTTCGAGTCCCTGCTGAACCTCTACCGCACCCCCAAGCAATGAAGCGGACTTGAAGCGCTCTTTTCCCCGCGGTCTCCTGGGAGTTGTCATGGCCAGAAATAGCACGAACGTTCGGACTGAATTGAGGCGGCTGGCGATGCGAGCGGCCATGCGCGTGGCGGGCACGGTGAATCCGTTGTGGACCGGACACCAGGCCGAGCGGCTGTTTCGCACGCCCCGGCGCACTCGGCCCTCGCGCAAGGCGGGCGCCGTGCTGGCGCACGGAGAGCAACGCTTCCTGGAGCTGTGCGGCGAGCGGGTGGCGGTGTGGAGTTGGGGCGAGGGCCCGCGCGTCCTGCTGGTGCATGGGTGGAGCGGATACGGGGGCCAGCTCACCGCCTTCGTGGGCCCGCTGGTAGCGGCGGGCTTCTCGGTGGTGACGTTCGATGCGCCGGGGCACGGGCGCTCATCCGGGCGGCTCTCATCGCTGCCGGAGATGGCGCGGATGATCCGGGCAGTGGGGCATGCCACTGGTGGGCCGCACGCCCTCGTGGCGCACTCGTTCGGGGCGGCGGCCAGCGCCCTGGCACTCCGGGACGGGCTGGCCGTGGAGCGGGCGGTGTTCGTGGCGCCGCCGACGGATCCTCGCAAGGCGGTGGCCTTCTTCTCGCGGGAGCTGGCGCTGCCAGCGCGTGCGGAGGCGCGCATGGTGGAGCGGCTCGAGGCGCGCGTGGGTCCGCTGGAGGACTATGTGGTGCCGGACTTCGCGCCATCCCTGAAGACGCCGCTGCGCATCTTCCACGACGAGGGGGACAACGAGGTGCGGGTGGAGGCAGGCGAGGCCATCGCCCGCGCCTGGCCGGGGGCGACGCTGGTGCGCACCCACGGCCTGGGGCACTACCGCATCCTCTACACCCCGGCCGTCATCCGGGACGCGGTGGACTTCATCGCGGAGAGCCGCCCTCGGGACGCGTGGCCCCTGGTGGCAGCTCCGGCGCGCGAGCCCCTCACCGCCCAGCCTCGTCTCTGAGGCCGGGGGTGCAGTGCATGCGTCAGAAGAGCATGAAGAGACCGGGCCCCGCGGCGATGGAGCTCTTCTCGCGGCCCACTGCCATCACCACCGGCACGGGCATGACTTGGAAGTCGGCGCGGCGCAGCGACTCCTTCTCCGTCGGCACGCCCGGATCCGAGGTCAGCAGGAACGTGAGGGCGAACGAGGTGACGATGCCGGCCAGCGCGGTGAGGGGCACGGTGGTGCCATCGGCGAGGGTGGCGCCCAGGAAGAGCATCGTCGCGCCCACGCCGAGCGGGACGAGGGTGAGCTTGACCACGCGCGAGGCGTCCATCTCCAGCGGAAGGGTGAGCAGGGCGCCCAGGGCCATGCCCGCCGCGGGAGCGATGAAGGTGGCGACATAGTTCATGTCGCGGCTGCTGGACGAGTCCATGATGCCCTGGGTGAGCCCGGTGAGGGTGAGCGCGTAGAGGGACGTCATGCCCACGAGCGCCGCGTCCCCGGTGCTCACGTCCCCTCCGCCTCGGGTGAACGCCAGCACGCTGATGATCCCCGCCTGGGTGGTGGCCAGGCCCAGCCACGCGGCCTCTGTGCCGGACATGTCTCCATCGGCCGCGATGGCAATGCCCGCGACGAACCCCGACGTCGCCGCGCCTGCTATCAAGAGCGACTCGTTGCGCTCGACGGGGACGAAGTACTGGTAGAGCGTGGCCATCGTGCCGAGCGTGAGGCCGCCCACCACCGCGCCCGTGTAGGCGCTGTTCCTCTGCTCGTCGTCCGGACGGTCCTCGTCGGCGCCGTTGCCGAGCATGGCGCCGCTGACGACGCCGCTCATGACCTGAGCGAAGGTGAACAGCGGTCCTCCCGGTCCAGCGGAGAAGCGGCTGTAGCGCACGGCGCGCTCGCCCGCGGGCTCGGCGGGCCCCGTGGCGGCGGGGGGCGGCGTCACCGACGGTGGGGGCGGGGGGGGAGGAAGCGGCGGCTCGCTGGGGGCCGGCGCGGAGGTGATGGGAGGCGGAGTCGGTGGAGCGGTGGGGGCGTCCGACTGCTGGGCGCTGGCGACGGCCGCGGTGAGGCTCAGCAGGATGGCAATGGACCGCATATCAAAGGCTCCTCAAGGGAATGTCTGTGTGAGGCTGGGTAGCTCCTTGTGCGCCCCCGCCTGCCGGCCTGACTCCATCTTTCCTGGTTTCCTGTGTCTCGCAAGAGACTTTGCGCGCGGGCTCAGAACTGGATCCACAGGCCAGGGCCTGCGGCGAGCCCGGTGTTGCCCCGGCCCGCGGCCAGCACCACCGGCACGGGGGCGATTTGCACGGTGCTGGCGAAGGCCCGCTCTTGAGGCGGTGGGGTGTAGGTGAAGGCGATGGCCATGGCGGAGGCGACGAAGCTGGCGCTCAGGGTGATGAGCCCGGCCTTTCCAGTGGTGGCATTGCCGGAGAGCGCGGCGGCCATGCCGAAGGCCATTCCGCTCACGACGATCGGGGCCGAGGAGAGGATGGCGATGCCGACGCCGTTCATCTCGATGGGGATGGCGAGCAGCCCGCCGAGGGCCATGCCGATCGCGGGCGCCATCAACATGGGCGCGAAGTTGTACCCACCGGGATTCTCCGCATCGTGGATGAACTCGATGAGCGAGGCGAAGAGGGTGGCGTAGACCGCGGTCATGCTGATGAGCCAGTAGTCCGCGCCGCTGAGGTCCTGGCCGCCGGAGGTGAGCAGGAGCGAGGTGAACATGCCTGCCTGGGAGGTGATCAGCGCGAGCGTCGCGCGGCCCTGGTCGTTCAGGCCTTGGTTGTTCGCGTAGGCGATGCCCCCCGCGAGCCCCGCCAGCGCGGCGGTGGTGGCCAGCAGCGACTCGCGGCGCTGCACGGGGAAGAAGTATTGATACAGGATGCCGCCGGTGCCGAGCGTGAGTCCCCCGAGCATCGCCCCGGTGTAGAGGTGGTTGGTCTTGCCATCGGTGTCGAAGGCGTTTCCGAGGATGGCTCCACCCGCGACACCGAGGAGGACCTCGGCGACAGCGATCGAAGGGCCCGCGGGCCCTGCGGAGAACCGGCTGTAGCGCTGTGCACGCGCACCCGCGGACTCGGCGGGGCCGGTGCCTGGAGGAGGCTTCGCCCACTCAGGCTCGTCCGGAGAAGAGGCGGGGGGCGGCGGCTCGGTCTGGGCTGCGGTGCGCTCCAACTGCGAGGCGCCGGCCACGGTGGAGAG
The DNA here is from genome assembly GCF_035629615.1 of Hyalangium sp. Classification (GTDB taxonomy): domain Bacteria; phylum Myxococcota; class Myxococcia; order Myxococcales; family Myxococcaceae; genus Hyalangium. Next base: position 14,142 of record NZ_DASPHO010000735.1, read on the forward strand.
CAGGGACGTCAGGAGGAGGAGAGCTCGCATGGGAGATCTCAGAATCGCAGGAAGAGGCCAGGGCCCGCGGCGAGCGAGTCATTGCCCCGGCCCGCCGCCATCACCACGGGGACGGGCATGGCCTCGAGGGTGCTGGCGGAAGGTTGAGGGGACTCCACGGGGCCAGGAGACAGCCCGTTGACCAGGGCGATGATGAAGAAGGTGGCGCCGATGGTGCCGAGCACCGTCTTGGCGACGACGACATCATCGGCGATCCGCGAGCCGATGAGGAGCGCCGTCATCCCCGCGCCGAGCGGGTACGCGGTGAGCTCGAAGGCACTGGCGGACGACAGCTCCAGGGGGATGGCGAGCAGCCCGCCCACGGCCATGCCGACGGCGGGTGCGAGGAGGGCGGGCACGAAGTTGTAGCGCTGGCCAGTTTCCCGGGCGTGGATGTACTCGATGAGCCCCGCGACGACGGAGCCGTAGAGGGAGGTGGCGCCCACCAGCCCCGCGTCTCCGGCGCTCACGTCCCCGCCACCGGCCGTGAGCAGGAGCACGCCGGCGATGCCCGCCTGAGTGGACGCGAGGGCCAGCACCGCGCGGTCCTTGTCACTCAGCTGGCGCGAGTTGGCGAGGGTGAGGCTGGCCATCAGCCCCGCCGTCGCCGCGCCCGCGGCCAGCAGGGACTCGCGGCGGCCTATCGGGACGAAGTACTGGTAGAGCGTGGCGGCGGTGCCGAGCGTGAGCCCGCCGAGGATGGCGCCCGTGTAGCCATCGCTGTCTTGTGCATCGCTGGCGATGTTGAAGGCGGAGCCCAGCATGGCGCCCGTGACGACACCCACCATGCCCTGGGTGAGCGCGAGCGTCGAGCCGCCCGCCCCAGCGGAGTAGCGGCTGTAGCGCAGGGCGCGCTGGCGTGGGGACTCGGTGGGGCCGCTGGAGCGAGGAGCGGGCGCCAAGGCAGGCTGGGTTGGAGCGGGCGGA
>NZ_DASPHO010000736.1:0-18419 GCF_035629615.1 Hyalangium sp.
ACCAGGCGGATGCGGAACGACTGCAGATCGCGCTCCAGCCGTGTGCCCGCGGCGGGATCCTGCTGGCGCACCTGGGCGATGAAGTCATGCGGCGTGCGCATCGCCCCCTCGCGCGTGGTGAGGGCGCTCTCCACCAGCTCCTCGATGCCGTACTGCGCCTCCACCTGCTGCAGCCGTCGGAAGAAGGCCGCCTTGACGAAGCGGTAGGCGTTCTCCACCGCGGTGGGCTCCGGCAGCACCACCAGCACGCCGTGATCCGCCACCAGGAAGAAGTCCAGCGTGTTGAAGCTGGTGCCCGCCCCCAGATCCAGCAGCAGGTAGTCCACCGGCTGGGCCATGAGCGAGCGCAGCAGCTTCTGCTTCTGGGCGTACTTGAGGTTGGCCGCGTCCAGCACGTCCTGCGCGCCCGCGATCAGCGCCAGCTGGGGCACCCCGGTGGGGATGATGATGTCTTCGATCTGGACCTTGTTGCTGCGCACGAAGTCCGACAGCGTCGCGTTCGGCTGGCCCACCCCGAGACAGGTATGGAGGTTGGCGCCGCCGAGGTCCGCGTCCACCAGCAGGACGCGCATGCCAGCCTGCGCCAGGGCGATGCCCAGGTTGGCCGACACCAGCGTCTTGCCGATGCCGCCCTTGCCGCCCCCCACGGCGATGACCCGCCGGGGGCGCGCGCGCTTGGCGAGCCCCGGGGGACCGGAGCTCGGCGAGTAGGTGGGGCTGACCGACGCGGCGGAAGAGGGAACGGGCTTCAAGGCGGCCCGCATCAAAACCCGTCCCGACCTCCGCGTCGACTCCCCGACCCGACTAGTTGAGGATCACGGTGCAGGCACAGGGCTCCGTGCCGTTGCAAGCCGTGCCGGCGGCCGTCTCGCAGCTCAGCCCCGAGCAGCACAGGCTGGTGGGCGAGCACGCCTGGCCGCTGGCCGAGCAGGTAGCGCCTGGCTGGCAGCTCCCCGTCGTAGCCCCGCTGGGCACCTCGCAGCGCAGACCCTGGCAGCAGTCCGCGCCCGAGGTGCAGGCTCCGCTCTGCGGCTGGCACAGCGCGGGAGGCTTGCAGATGCCCCCCGTGCAGATGCCAGAGCAGCACTGCGAGGGCGAGCTGCAGGTCGTCTCATTGGCCTTGCAGGAGGGACCAGCGTCCGGGGTGCCGCCGTCCGTGCCGCCCGGAGTCGTCCGGGGCTGCTGGCAGGCGAAGTTCAGCTCGTCCACCGGCAGGCAGCTGGTGCCCGTGCAGCAAGCCGAGCCGCCATCTGTCCCCGGGTCACAGGCGGTCCCTACCGGAGCGCACGTCGGGCGCTGGCAGGTGAGCCCGCCGCTGCCGTTGGGTAGGCACAAGCCGTTGCCGCAGCACTGGTCGGAGAACTGGCACGTCTGGCCATCGCCGATGCAGCACGGCTCCGTGCCCGTGTAGCCCGTGGGGCACTGGCCACTGCCGCCGCCGAAGCAGCGCGGAACGCCGGACGAGTCCACCTTGCAGACATCCTTGCGGCCGTCGCAGCAGTTCTGCGAGGCATTGATGTCCGTGGTGCCGCCGTCCGGCAGCCTGCCGGAGCCGCAGATGTTCCCCACGCCGTTGCAGCTCTGGCCGTTGTCGCACCGGCCGTCGGAGCAGTTCACGGAGCCGTTGGGGTTCACCCCGCCGCCACAGCAGTCATTGGCCACGGAGCAGGAGTTGCCGGTGAGCTTGCACCCTCCCACCGGCTGACAGACCTTGGCACCGTAGCCCAGATCCACGCAGGTGCGCGAGCAGCACGTGGAGCCATCCTCGCACGGGTTGCCATCCTGCCGGCACCCGCCACCTCCACCGCCGGTGACGAACTCGCAGCGGCCCACCCCGCCCGCGGGCGCGGAGCACGCGGTGCCACAGCACTCGCCGTCGCTCTGGCACACGTCTCCGTAGGCCTTGCAGGTATAGGAGCGGGTGCAGAGGCCGCCCTGGCAGTTGGTGGAGCAGCAGTCCGCGCCCGAAGTACACGCCTGGCCCAGCACCTTGCAGCTCGAGGCGGAGCCGGGGATCTCGGCGCACGTGCCGCCGGTGCACGTCTTCGTGCAGCACTGCTCGGGGCCGGTGCACGCCTGGCCCACGTCGCGGCACAGGTGGGTGGCGCACGTGCCGTTGTCACAGATGTTGGTGCAGCACTCGCCGCCCAGCTGGCACGTCTCGCCGGCGCTCTTGCAGAGCTGATTGGGCTCCGGGCACCGTCCGTCCTCGCCGCATACGCCCGTACAGCACTGAGCGCCCGTGGTCCGGCTGCACGTGGCGCCTTGGTCCAGACACTGCGAGCCCGGCCCACTGTCCGGGATGTCTCCGCCCCCGTCTACAACGTCTCCAGGTCCCCCGTCCGGGATCTCATCGGGCGGCTTGTCCCCACCGCAGTCACACCCCACGATACTGAAGGCCAGCGCCAGCGCGCTCAGCATCAGCAACCGGTTCGCCTGTCTCACGTGTCTCCCCTTCCCTGCTGCTGGCCTGCCCATGCGGCGAGGCCACAGCCCGGATCTCGCGCACGAACACTCCGTGCGCCTGGGGGACCCACTCGAAGCGAGATCGGCCACACCCGGCCCTCTCACGGGGCCGGGGTGACCGGAGCTACTCGTCCAGCAGCTCCACGTTCCAATACGAGGCGTCCTCCAGCCTCAGGAAGGGCAGCCACTCGCGGTAGGTGATGCGGCGGATGGCACCGCGGAACAGCGGCGTCCACCGGGGACGGAAAGGTTTACGCAGGAGCTTGATGCCCGCCTGCTCCGGGGTGCGCCCGCCCTTCTTCAGGTTGCAGGGCACGCAGGAGCAGACGACGTTCTCCCACGTCGTCTTGCCGCCATCACAGCGAGGCAGCACGTGGTCCAGGTTCAGCTCCGAGCGCGGCAGGGTCTTCCCGCAGTACTGGCAGGTGTCGTGATCGCGCGCGTAGATGTTGAGGCGGGAGAAGCGCACCCGGCCCTTGGGCAGGTACTCGTAGGCGGAGAGCACCAGCACCCGCGGTACTCGGATGGAGCGGTTCACGGTGGTGATGCAGTCGCCCGTGGCGCTCAGCGCGGCCCAGTCAGCGAACTCGTAGAGCTTGTACTGGGCGTCAATCGCCTTGGCCACGCCCTGGTAGAGCAGCGAGAAGGCGCGCTTGACCGAGGTGACGTGAACAGGGTGGTAGTTCCGGTTGAGGACCAGGACGGAGCTGTCGATCATGGGGGGCTTTCCTGTCTGGTGGTGCCGGCGACGGCCTCGGCAACCAGTCCGAGTTCCTCCTCTGCGAGACAGCGGACGTCGAGGACCACCTCCCCGTCCGCGATCCTTCCAATAACCGGCGCCTCGGCGCCGCGCAGGCGCTCCAGGAATACATCCGGCTCCCCAACTTTGAGGATGCACGCGAAGGAAGACAACCGGGCCAGTGGCATAGCACCCCCGCCTACCTGCCCCGACACCGCAGCCACATGAGCCTGGACGCCCTGGGCTACCAGCAGCGCTTGGAGGCGCTCCGCCCGTGCGCGCAGCTCCTCTGGCCGCTGGGAGAGCAGGCGCCAGGCGGGCACGGCCTCCGGGCGGCCGTCCCGGTACAGCTCCAGGGTGGCCTCGAGTGCGGCGACCGTCATCTTGTCCACACGCAGCGCCCGGGTGAGCGGGTAGGCCTTGATGCGCGCCAGCAGGGCCTTGCGTCCCACGATGATGCCTGCCTGGGGGCCCCCCAGCAGCTTGTCTCCGGAGAAGGCCACCACGTCCGCGCCATCCTCGACGGCCATGCGCACGGTGGGCTCGGCAGTGAGCCCCTCGCCCCGCAGCGGCACCAGGGCGCCGGAGCCGAGATCCTGGAACACGGGCACCCCCCGCGCACGGCCCACCGCGGCCAGCTCCGCCACGCCGACCTCCTCCGTGAAGCCCACCAGCGCGAAGTTGGAGCGGTGCACCTTCACCAGGAGGCCCGTGTCGGGGGTGAGGACGGCCTCGTAGTCGGCTCGGCGGGTGCGGTTGGTGGTGCCTACCTCCACCAGCCGGCAGCCCGACTGGCGCATCACGTCCGGCACGCGGAAGCCTCCGCCAATCTCCACCAGCTCCCCGCGCGAGACGATGCAGTCCTTCCCCGAGGCCAGCGCCCCGAGCACCAGCAGCACCGCGCCCGCACAGTTGTTGACGACGATCGCGTCCTCGGCGCCCGTCAGCTCGGTGAGCAGGCCGATGACGGGGGCATAGCGGCTGCCCCGCTCCCCCTCGTCGAGATCGTACTCGAGGTTGGAGTAGCCACGGGCCACCGCCGCCACTCGGGCCACGGCCTCCGGGGCCAGCGGCGCGCGCCCCAGGTTGGTGTGCAGCACCACGCCGGTGGCATTGAGCACGGGGCGCAGGTTGGGGGTGGCCAGCGTGCTCAAGGCGGCGTCCACGTCCGCATCGTCGAAGGGACGCTCTCCACGCAACAGGCGCTCCCGGGCCCGCTCCACTGCCAGGCGCAGAGCGGCGACGGCGCGCGCGCGCGGCAAACCGGCCAGCCGCGGCTCCAGAGACGGCCGGCGCAGGAGCTGCTCGATGGACGGCAGAGCACGCAGGAGCGCGTTCTTACCGCCGTCCCCGCTATGAGGCGGTGCGTCCACGATGCGCAGTCTAGCCCGGATTGGGGCCGCGCGCCCACAGCCTTACAGGTTCGGCCAGAGCGTGCCCTACCGGGACGACGGCAACAGCCCGGCGGACTTCACCGCGGAGACCTTGGCCGGGCGCCCGTAGAGCAGCTGATAGGTGTTGTAGGAGCGCAGCACGCGCTTGATGTAGCCGCGCGTCTCGGCGATCGGCACCTCCTCCACCCAGGCGTCCAGCGGCATGCCCTTGCGCTGGCCGCGCCACCGATTCACCGCCCCGGCTCCGGCGTTGTAGCTGCCCACCGCGAACGGCGTGTTGCCGTCGAACTTCCTCACCAGCTCGCCCAGGTGATGGGCGCCGAGGCGGATGTTCAGCTCCGGCTCCAGCAGGGACTCGACGCGGAAGCGCTTGATCTTCAGCTGCTGGGCCACCGCCTTCGCCGTGTAGGGCATGAGCTGGGTGAGCCCCAGCGCGCCCGCCCAGGACAGCGCCTTGGGATCCAGCGCGCTCTCCTCGCGCATGAGCGCCTGCAGGAGATCCGGCTCCACCCCCGCCTCCTTGGTGTGCTTCTCGATCAGCTCCCGGTACGCGTTCGGATAGGCGATCTCCCACACCGGCCGGGTCTGCGGGGTGATCCGGCCGCTCAAGTCCCTGCGCAGGGATACCCGCGCTACCGCGTGCGCCGCGCGCTGATCCCCCGCCATGGACAGCAGGTGGACGATCAGCCGCACGGGCTCGGCCGGCAGCCCGTTGCGGTTGACGGCCAGCAGCTCGGAGGACACGGCCTCCGGGAAGCCCAGGCGCAGCAGCTCCACGGCCGCCAGGAAGTGCGGATCCTTCTCCACGGTGGGCCCGGTGTGCATGGGCCACGGGCTGGCGGACTCCGCGGAGAACACCAGCTGCGGGGCGATGCGCTCCAGCCGCTCCTTGTCCATCTCGCCCAGCTGCGCGCGCGCCATCAGCCCGTAGTAGGTGGCCGGGTGCTCCACCGCGAGCTTCTCGAAGAGGGCCACCGCCTCCTTCCCGTTGCCGCGCTCCAGGAACGTCCGCGCCCGCCAGTACTGGGCGCGCTCCACGTCATAGCTCTCGTCCGCGTCGGCGAAGCGCTTCTCGATCCGCTCCAGGATGGGCAGCCCGCCATCCGGCACCTGAGAAGTCCGAGCGATCCAGAAGGCCTTGAAGAGCGCCTCGCCCAGGAAGTCCCCCTGCGGGTAGTTCTTCTCCAACTCCTCGAGCCGGGCCAGGGCCTGCCCCGGCCGGTCCGTCTTCACGTACAGATCGGCCGAGTAGAAGAGCGCGTCGTCCGCGAAGGAGTGGCCGGGGAACTCGCGCGCGAGCCGCTCGTAGGTCTCCGGGCCACGCCGCTGGTCCACGATGGAGCGCGAGGAGCCCAGCACGTACATGGCGCGCGGCAGCAGATCCGCGTCCTGGCACTTCTCCACCACGGGGGTGAGCACGGAGATGGCCTTGGTGTGGTTGCGCTCCTTGCGCTGGCCCTTGCCGAAGACGAAGTGGGCGCGGCAGGCGAGGGGCTCCGGCAGCTTCAACGTGGGCAGCAGCGGCTCCAGCACCGCCAGGCCCTGCTTGTTGCGGTGCAGCTCGATGAGCTGCTCGGCGCGGGCCACCTGAGCATCCACCGGGGGCTTGATCCCCTTGAGGCGCCGCTCCGCCTGCTTCGTCAGCGGCGAGAGCGGGTACAGGGACCACAGCCGCCACAGCGCCTCGCGCTCGCGCACGCGATCCTTCTTCTCCGCGGCGATGTCGGCGATGGCCATGAGCGCCTCGGCGCCCACATTGCGGCCGAAGAGCGGCGCCGGACGGTTGGCCAACGGCGTGAGCGCGGCCATGGCCCCGTCATGATCCTTCTTCTTGCGCAGCACGCGCCCGAGCGTCAGGCGCGCGTCCACGTACAACTTCGAGTCCTCGGACACCTGCGAGAGCAGCTTCGCCGCCTGCTCGAAGCGGCCCAGCTCCTCGAGCGCCACGCCCGCGTGCGTCAGGCACCGATCCTTCAGCGCCGGGTAGTCCTCCGCCAGGGCGGCCATCTCCTCGGCCGCGCGGACCTCATCCCCACCGCGCACGGCGCTCAGGGCGCGCAGGTAGCGCACTGGCGCGGAGTCGCCCTCGTCCGCTAGCAGCTCGCGAGCCTTGAGGTAGAAGCCCCGATCGAAGGCGGCCTTGGCCTCCTTCTTCTTGCCCTCGGCAAAGTACGGCGCCAGCTCCTCCAGCCCGTAGGCCTTGCCGCGCGGCACCTCGAGCTCGGCCTTCTTGGGAGGCTCCGGCTTCACGAGGGGCAGCGGGAACGCGGGGTTGAAGATCTCCACGTACCCCGGCGGCAGCGAGGCTCTCTCCACGTCCGGCGGGGGGGCGAGCAGCGCCTCGGTGGGGGCGCCATCCGTGCGCGGCTGCGGCGCTTGCGCCGGCTCCGAGGCCACGACGGGCTGCGCGGAGGCCAGCTGCGCGAAGGAAACGAGGGCAATCAGCGAAAGGGCGGATTTCATGGGGGAGGGCCGTCGCCCCTGGTGAATGTGCTCGGGCACGCCCGAGGACAACTGGGAGCACTCAAAAAATTTCCGGACGTGGACACAGGTTAGACTGTTCGCTCGAACATGGACATCCGCACCCAGAGCGCGCTCCTCGCATCCCTCGTCGGCCTGGCGCTCGGGCTGGCCATGCTCTTGCGGCCGGGCCGCTCCCGGGTGGTGACGCTGTATTCCGTCTTCGCCCTGACGGTGGCGGGGTACTACCTGGCGCTCTTCTTCGCGAGCATCTTCCCCGAGGCGGGGTGGGTGTCCAGAACAGCGGTGGGGGCCACGATCCTGCTGGCCTCGGTCGTCCCCCTGGCGGCCGTGTCCTTCTTCCTGGAGTTCCTGGGGGTCACCAAAGAGACGCACGTGCTCGGCCGGCGGCTGGCCCTGCTGTCAGGCGTGTTTGGCCTGGTGGTGGCCGTGACGCCGCTGGCGAACCAGAGCTGGGCGCGGGTGGCCGTGGGGGTATGGGTGCTGGGCACGCTGGTCACCTCGGTGAGCCTGCTGCTGAACCGGGTGCACCTCCAGGAGTCGCGCATCGAGCGGCTGCGGCTCATGTACCTGGCCATCGGCGCGGGGGCCACGCTCCTGCTCACCGCGGTGGATCTGGTGGGCCGGCGCTACGACATCCCCCTGCCGCCGCTGGGGCCCATCTTCTCCACGATGTACCTCTTCTTCCTCTCCCAGACGCTGCTGCGGCTGCGGCTGATGGATCTGCACGAGCTGCTGGGGAAGATCGCCTCGCAGACGGTGCTGGCCTTCATCCTGGCCGCCGTCTTCACGGTGCTCACCGTGTGGGTGAAGGAGAACGCCGCCCTGTTCATCTTCAACACGGTGGTGGCCGCCTTCGTGACGATCATCCTCATGGAGCCGCTGCGGGTGAAGGTGGACGAGCAGGTGGTGGCCATCTTCTTCCGGGAGCGCTTCGAGCTGCTGCGCTCGCTGGGGGCGCTGCGGGCGCGGATGGCCACGGTGATCGACATCTCCGAGGTGACACGGATGGTGCTGGACGCCATCCACGAGACGGGCCGCGTGACGCACACCTCCGTGTACATGCTGGCGGAGGATCGGCCGGGCTACCGGCTGCTGGACTCGCGCGGCCCTCCGCCGGAGACGTTCCTGGACACGGCCGCGGCGCGCGGGCTGCTCCTGGCGGCGGCCTCGGGGCAGAAGGCGGTGCTCCTGGAGAACGTGGACACCCGGCTCACGGCGCTGCGGGGGCATGGGACCGAGGGCAAGCGCTTCCGGGACGAGATCAAGCGCCTGCAGGACACGCGCGCCTCCCTGCTGCAGATGAAGTCCGGCATCTCCGTGCCGCTGGTGGGCAATGATCGGGTGATCGGCTTCCTGAACCTGTGGGACGAGCGCGTGCCAGAGGCCTACGCCTCGGACGAGATCGCCCTCATCCTGTCCGTGGCCGAGCGCCTGGCCACCGTGCTGGAGAACTCGAAGCTGTACGAGAAGATCCGCGAGCGCGATCGCCTGGCGGCGCTGGGAGAGATGGCGGCCGGCCTGGCGCACGAGATCCGCAACCCGCTGGGCGCCATCAAGGGCGCGGCCCAGTGTCTGGATCCGAAGCGGCTCCCGGGCGAGGATGGCGAGTTCCTGGGCGTCATCGTCGAGGAGGTCAACCGGCTCAACGGCGTGGTGACGGCGTTCCTGGACTACGCTCGCCCGCTCAAGCAGAGCTTCGGCCCCACCGATCTCAACGAAGTCGTCACGCGCACCATGCGCCTCATCCAGAACGACGTGCCCCACCAGATCGAGCTGGCGGTGCAGTTGGATCTCACGGTGCCGCGCGTGGACGGGGACGCCGAGCAGCTCAAGCAGGTGCTCATCAACCTGGTGCAGAACGCGGTGCAAGCCTTCGGCGAGGCGGGCGGCCGCATCACCGTGGGCACGGCGAAGCCGGACCGGTTCAGCGATTTCCGCGGAAACATGAACGAGTTCGTCGAGGTGCATGTCTCCGACACGGGGCCAGGCATCCCGTTGGACCAGCAACAGCACATCTTCGTGCCCTTCTTTACAACCAAGCAGAAAGGCACGGGATTGGGGCTGGCCATCTGTCAGCGCATCGTCAAGAATCACGGCGGGAGCATTGCCGTCCACAGCAAGCCCGGCGAAGGGTGCACCTTCGTCGTCCGCCTGCCCTCGCCCCCCGCAGAACCCCAGGCAGTGGAGGCCGTCCCCTCGGACGGTACGCCCTTCCCTGCCACCCAACCGGCCCTTCCCCCTCCCGTTTCCCCCGCCGAGACCCGGTCTCGGCGCGAAAAGAAGCGCAAGGCGGGTTGATACAGCTTGTTACACTGTTACATGGTGGGTCGTAGGCGAGCAGCCCACCTCTGGGGTAGAACCCCACCTGGAAAGTTCCGGAGAACCGCATGAGCAAGCCCATCCAAGTCCTCCTCACCGACGATTCCCCCACCATGCTCCAGGTTCTCACGCGCCTGCTGTCGGCGCAGCCGGACGTGACGGTGGTGGGCACGGCGCGCGACGGCGAGGAGGCCGTGGCCCTGGCCCGCTCGCTGAAGCCAGACGTCATCACCCTGGACGTGCAGATGCCCGGCGTGGACGGCCTGGGCGCCACCGAGCGCATCATGGCGGAGACGCCGTGCCGGATCCTGATGGTGTCCGGAGCGCCGGACACGGACCTGTCCTTCCGGGCGCTGCAGGCCGGGGCGCTCGAAGTCATCGCCAAGCCGCAGGGCTCGCCGGAGGACGTGGCGCGCTTCGGCGTGAGGCTGCTGTCGGCCATCCGGCTGCTGGCGGAAGTTCCGCTCGTCACCAAGCGGCGCGAGGGCCACGCCAACCCGCCCCCGCTGCCTCCGGGGCGGCAGATCCGGGCCTTCGGGCTGTTCTCGTCCATTGGCGGGCCCTCGGCGCTGGCCTCGCTGCTGTGGCTGCTTCCGCGCAGCCTGCCCTACCCCCTCTTCATCGCCCAGCACATCACCCCGGGCTTCACCGTGGGGTTGCACCGCTGGCTGTCCTCGCTGTCGCCGCTGCCGGTGGAGATCGCGCGCGCCTCCGAGCAGCCCCGGGCGGGCACCGTCTACCTGGCCCCGGATGGCCACCACCTGCGGGTGGGAGTCCAGGGGGAGCTCGTCATCGAGAAGGCCTCGGGCACCACGTTCCCCTCGGGGGATCTGATGCTGGCGTCGCTGTCGCGAGCCTACGGCCAGCACACCGCGGGCGCGGTGCTCAGCGGCATGGGCGAGGAAGGCGCGGTGGGGTTGATGGCCATCAAGCGCGCGGGCGGGCTGACCTTCGCGCAGGATCCGGAGACCTGTCTGGTGGCGGGGATGCCGGAGGCGGCGCTGCGCAACAAGTCCACGGAGCATAAAGTCTCTCCGGAAGCGCTGGCCGCCATCATGCGCGCGCTCGACGGCCCGTCGCCCTCGGGCGGCTGACACGGCCCCTCACGGGCCGCGCCTGCCTGGATCGAAGACGGTTTCTGGAGCACTCTCGCCTTTCCTTCCGAGGTGCGCACATGAGCTCCACCATCCGAGTCCTCATCGCGGATGACTCGCCGACCATGCTGAAGATGTACGCGGCGCTGCTCTCGTCAGCGCCGGACATCCAGGTGGTGGGCACGGCGAAGGATGGGGCGGAGGCCCTGGAGCTGGCGCGCACACTCCACCCGGATGTCATCACCCTGGACGTGCGCATGCCGCGGATGGACGGGATCGAGGCCAGCTCGCGCATCATGAGCGAGGCCCCGAGCCGGATCCTCGTCATCTCGGGGGCCGTGGACGCGGAGATGTCCTTCAAGGCGCTGCAGGCCGGGGCGCTGGAGGTGATGCCCAAGCCGCGGCCGAACCTGGAGGGCCTGGCCAACTTCGGCGTGAAGCTGATCCACATCATCCGGACCATGGCCGAGCTGCCGGTGAGCCAGCGCCCGGCCTCTGCCGAGCCCACTTCGGCCCAGGCCTCCAGGGCGGCGCCCGTGCTGCAAGGGGGGCGGGTGAATGGCTTCGGGCTGGTGGCCTCCACGGGAGGGCCGCCGGCGCTCTGTCACCTGCTGTCGCTGCTGCCTCCGAAGCTGCCGTACCCGATCTTCATCGCCCAGCACGTCTCGGATGGCTTCACCGCCGGCCTGTGCCAGTGGCTGGGCGCTGCCTCCTCGCTGCGGCTCGAGGTGGCGCAGACGGGCGTCCGGCCTCAGCCGGGCTACGTGTACCTGCCACCAGACGGGCACCAGCTCCAGGTGATGCTGACAGGAGAGCTGCTCGTGGAGCCGATCCCCACCGGGAAAGCTGCCCTCGGGGACACGCTGCTGGCCTCGCTGGCGCTCGGCTACGGAAACCGGGCGGCGGGGGCGGTGCTCACGGGCATGGGCTCGGATGGAGCCGCGGGGCTGCTGGCCATCCGCCGCGCCGGCGGGCAGACCTTCGCGCAGAGCCCCGAGAGCTGCGTTGTCCCCGGAATGCCCGAGGCGGCCTTGCGCAACGGCGCCACGGACACGGTGCTGTCACTCGAGGCGCTGGCCTCGGCCATGCGCTCGCTCACGGGCGCGGCTCCTCCGACGTCCACCGTTCGCAACTGAAGCACCGCCGGCCGAAGCGTGCTGCATGTGACAGTCCGTTTCTGCGATGCCACTGATTGCCTGGCACCTGACCTGGAGAGTAGGCTCGAAGCCGTGCGGGTGATACAATCCAGCACGTAGGCTTTTCGTCCCTCTCGCAGCGCGCTCGACGGCCCTCTGAGGTGCCCATGAACAAGCCAGTCCAGGTCCTTCTCGCAGATGACTCGCCCACGATCTTGCGGATGTTCAGCGGGCTGCTCGCCACGGCTCCAGACATCCGGGTGATTGGCACCGCGAGCGATGGGAAGGAGGCCGTGTCGATGGTGCAGTCGCTTCGCCCGGATGTGGTGACCTTGGATGTCCGGATGCCCCGGATGGACGGGATCGACGCCACCGAGCGCATCATGGCCGAGAGCCCCAGCCGCATCCTGGTGATCTCAGGGGCAGTGGACGCGGAGCTGTCCTTCAAGGCGCTGCAGGCCGGGGCGCTGGAGGTAATGCCCAAGCCGACGCCTGGGAAAGGTGAGAGCCTGACGGGCTTCGGCCAGCAGCTCATCCACACGATCCGGACGATGGCGGAGATCCCGCTCGCGCTGCGCAAGCCGTTCAGCGGCCACCCGGCGCCGCCGCCGCTGCTGCGGAGCGGCCGGGTGAACGGCTTCGGGCTGGTGGCAGCCACGGGAGGGCCGCCGGCGCTGGCCATGCTGCTGTCGCTGCTGCCTCCAAGCCTCCCCTACCCGGTCTTCATCTCCCAGCACGTCTCGGTGGGCTTCACCTCGGGGCTTCGCCAGTGGCTGGGCGCGGCCTCCCCGCTGGAGCTGCAGGTGGCTCGCACGGGCATGAAGCCGCAGCCGGGCCATGTCTACCTGCCACCGGATGGGCACCAGCTGCAGGTGCTCACGTCGGGAGATCTCCTGGTGGAGCCGGTCCACGGCTTCCACGCGTCGATGGGGGACGCGCTGTTGAGCTCGCTGGCGCGGGCTCATGGGAACCGAGCCGGTGGTGCGGTGCTCACGGGCATGGGCTCGGATGGAGCCGCGGGGCTGCTGGCCATCCGTCGCGCAGGCGGGCTCACCTTCGTGCAGCACCCGGAGAGCTGCGTCGTCTCCAGCATGCCCGAGGCGGCGCTGCGAGCAGGGGCCGCAGAGTCGTCACTCTCGGTGGAGGCCATGGCCTCGGCCATGAGGGCGCTCTCGGGCGCGATCCCCGTGGCCCCAGGCTTGCGCAGCTGAGGTTCTGGCGGCAACGCGGCTTCGACGAGAATTCCCCGGCCAGTCTGGGAAGATCGGCGGAGTGCGGCGTATAGAGGCGCAGGTATGAGAACCCTGCTCGCGCTCCGCCTCCTCTTCGTGCTGTCCCTTGGAGCCCTTCCAGGACTCGCGTGGGCGGACCCACCAACGCGCAAGGTGGTTCCGGAGAGTGAGGTGTGCTTCCGGGGAGGCCCCTTGAAGCGCTGCAGGGGGTTCTTGCTGACAGAGTTCGCGGCATACATGGGACCCACCACGAGCTATCGGCGGCCGCCCCTGAACTTCATCTGGGAGGCCGGCTACATGCGCAACCTGGAGGTGCATGAGCTGGCCGTGGGTGGCGCCCTGTTCGTGGTCAACGACGAGGACTCGCGACGAATGCTCGGGCTCAAGCCTCGGCTGAGAACCTGGCTCAACCCATGGCTGAGCTTCGACGTGGCGCCGGGCCTGCTGCTCTTCGGGCTGAAGCACGGCACGAGCTTCATCCCGAGCTATCCCGGCTTCAACGGCCATGTGGCGCTCAACTTCGCCGACTTCGCGGCCGTGAGCGCCCAGCTGGAGGTGTTGCCACTGACAATGCGCTCGAACGTCAACCCGGAAGGCATCGAGGTGAACGGCTTCATCGGGCTGCGCTTCGGCTCCTACCCTGGGGCCGCCGTGGGCTCACTGGCGGCCCTGATCGCCTGGTATGGGGACGGAATCCACTGATCTCACCCTGTCCCGTCCGGTCTTGCACGAAGGGCTGCGCGGGCTCGGAGCACGCCTGCCACATAGAGGATCGCGAGCACCGCGAGGCAGATCCAGGCCAGCCCCAGATAGCGGGAGATGAGGGAGTCGGCACTCCAGCCGAACCACTCGGTGAGCCGGCTGGCGTCGCTCAGGCCCACGCCCTCGATACGGCCGAAGGGGATCTCACCGCGATCCCTCCAGGAGTCCCACCACACCTTGAAGGCATCCGTGAAGGCCGCCGCGCCGATGACGAGAAAGCCCCAGCGCAGCCACCCGCGGTGCAGGGAGCTGTCCTTGCCGGCATAGAGGGTGAGCATGAGCAAGGTGCCCAGCACCAGGCAGCCCCCGTCACCCCCGAAGGTGATGAACGAGCGGGCCATCCCGCCACGCACGAGCACGGTGCCCACGAGCTGGAGGCACAGCAGCGTGATGCCGGCGATGAGCGTGGGGCGATGGCGCAGCTTCCAGCCACGGTACGTGAGCGCCCCGAGTCCAGCCGCCAGCAGGACGGAGAAGGAGGGAGAGCGCACCTCGGCGATGGAGGTCGCCCACGGGCCAGGGAAGGCCGTGTAGCCGGTGAGCCAGGCGGTGACAGCGTGCCCCAGCTCGTGGATCCACATGGAGAGGAAGATGCGCAGCAGGCTGTGGCCCATCCCGGTTGAGTGGAGCACCCACGTCAGGAGCAGCGCCGCGGGAATGGCAAACAGGCGGATCTTCAGCTCGAGCTGAGCGTCCTCGGCATCCTCGTTCCACGTCAGCGCCTCCGCGGGGAGGTGCGGAGGGCGCTCGGGTTCGAGAGGCAGGAAGGCGGGAGGCGCCGCCACGGTGGCAGCGGCCTGCGCGGCGCGAGCCTCGGCCTTGGCGTAGTAGATGCCGCACCGGGGACACTCCGGAGCCGGGGCACGAGGAGCGCCACAGCGAGGGCAGCTCGATGAAGGGCTCTCAGTGCTCATGGAGCGTCACTGCAGGCATGCAGGGGGTGCCCTGGGAGCATAGAGGAGCAGGTCCCTGATGAGCGCAGTCATCAGGGGCATGAGGGCTGTCACCACGCCCGCCAGCAAGTGGGACCGCCGTACCGGGGCTCTGCTGAGGTGGGCGAACACCAGGCCCCAGGCACCACCCTCTTACCCTCCATGGGCCTGGATTGCCAAGCGCCCGAAAACAGGCCGTCCGAGGGAAGGCAGCGCCCCGGTGATGCCTTTCTTTCCGAAGCATTCAAGAAGGCGCGCCACGGTCATGGCTGCCCCGAAGTCGGCGTTCGGGGCGCGTCGTAGGAGGCGCGGACGCACTTACCGTCATACTCGTAGCCCTCATTCCCACAGGGGGGACGACCATCCATCACCACCCAGCAGACGCCCAGCACCTCGCGCTCGAAGCGAGGCGAGCAGGGCGGCTTCTTCTGCCCCGACTGCGGCTCCTTCGGCATCGGCAGACTCAGCACATGGCCGGGCGAGGAAGAGCGTGGGTCCTGCACCACGGAAAGGGGGACTTCCTCCCCCACGCCAGCGTCCGGCGTCTCCACGGGCGGCACGTGCCACTCTTCGGGACTCGCAATCCAGGGCTCGGGCTGGTGTGGCCTGCGCAGTTCGGCAGCAAACGCCACGATGAGCCAGCTCACCACCGCCGCAATGGCTGAGGAGAGCCAGACCGGGAAGCCAACGCGGACGGCTCGGCGTTCGGGCGCTGTCGAAGGGCGCGGGCAGTTGGATCGGCTCGAGCTGCTCGATCGCGAGGAGAAGCGTGGCACCCCTTCCTCAGTGGGGGCCGCCGCGGGTGTGGGGCGGATGGCCCTGTCTGCTGCGGGCCCGGCCTTCTTCGCTGCTCGCTCCAGCGCCTCCGCAATCTCCCTAGCGGTGCCGCGCTCCTGCCTGTCCTCCGCCAGCAGTCGCAGGATGATGCCCTCCAACTCCAGCGCTACCGTGGCGAGCTCGCTCGGGCGCAACAGCTTCCGGCGCTCCGCATCCTCGGTCTCCGGCGGCGGGTAGGTTCCCGTCACCAGCCGGTACGCCGTCACCCCGAGGGAGTAGAGGTCATCCGAAGCGCGGGCATGCCAGCGTGCCTCCGTGTCCCGCCGGAACTTCCACATGAAGCGCAGCATCTCGGGCGCTCGGTAGGGCGTGGTGCCGGGCGGAGCCACGGTGTCCGTCAATGGGCGCGCCCCCGGCAACCACCCCGAGCCGAAGTCCACCAGCACTGCTCGTCCCTCTGCAGTCACGCGGATGTTGTCCCCCTTGACATCCCGGTGGACAACACCTTCGGCATGCGCCGCCTCCAGGCCGCGCGCCACCTGCGCCAGCACCCGCAGCACCTCCCGCGTGGAGCGCGGCGCTTCCCGGAACCAGTCGTACAGGATGAAGCCCTCCACACACTCCATCACCACGTACGGGTAGCGCGCGCCCGACGGAGACGTCCACAGCCCCGAGTCCTCGTAACCCGGCACGCTGGGGTGCTGCACTCGCTGCAGCAGCTGCGCCTCCCGCTCGAAGCGAGGGTCTCCAGCCTGCTTGGCCATCTTCAACGCCACCACAGGGGCCTCTGGGTGCCCGGCGCGCTGGGCCCGGTACACCACTCCATAGCTGCCCGAATCCACGCGCTGCAGGATCAGCCACGGCCCTACCGTAGTGCCCAGCGCGGGGGCATGAGGATCAACGAACGTCACCACGGCATCGCTCAAGCGTTCTCCTCCGGAAGAGGCTGGGAGCCGAACGAGACCCTACCGCATAGGTGACCTGCATCAAACCCACTCTCTTGGGTTGCGTACAGAAGAAGACCCCGGGCAGAACCCCGAGCGCGTTCCCTGTCCTGGCAGTCGCGTGGGCGCAGAGCACTGCGTCTTCCCACCCAGCCTTGCCCGCCGAACCTGGATGACGACAGGATGAGTCACCATGGCCGCCTCCTTCCTCATCCTGGTTCCCCTGGCGCTGGCTCACCTGGTCGCGGTCGCATCTCCCGGGCCAAGCTTCCTGATCGTCGCCCAGACGTCCGCCCGGCATTCCTGGCGGCTGGGTGTTCACGCTGCGATAGGCATGGCCATCGGGGCCCTGGTCTGGGCGCTGGCTGCGCTGCTGGGCTTGGGCGCGCTGTTCTTGAAGTTCACCTGGCTGTACGGAGTCGTCAGGCTTGCCGGAGGTGTGTTCCTCCTCTGGGTCGCCTTTCAGATCTGGAGGCACTCCGGAGACCCTCTCGAGATGGCAGTCCAGAGCGAGGGAGAAACAGATGGCCGACGCGTCCTGCTCTCGGCCTTGCGTGTCCAGCTGTCAAATCCGAAGCCGGCCGTCTTCTACGGCTCCATCTTCGTTGCGCTTCTCCCTCCCGAGACACCGCTGTCCGTGAAGATCGCCGCGCTCTGCATCATCACCCTCAACGAATTCCTCTGGTACTCGTTCGTTGCGGTTGCCCTCTCGAGGCAGCTGGTGCGTCAGGCGTATCTGCGCTGGAAGGCCTGGATCGATCGCATCACCGCAGGCGTTCTGGGCTTCCTCGGCATCCGCCTGATCGCCGAAGGGAACAGCTGAGTCCCCAGCCCCTCTGGCCCTCTTCCCAGGCCGGAGCTTCGAGGGGGGCGGGCCTGCTGGCGGAGGGGCCGGAATGAACCTGTCAGACAAGCAGTCCGGCGGATGAGGGAGCCTGCTGGCGGCGGCGCTTGGAACGAACCTGTCTGACAAGTAGACAGGTTGGCGCAGGCTGCGCCCGGCAGGTCGCCCCGGCAAGCTTGGGTTCCGGGCTTTGCCCAGGAGACTTCATCCCAGGGACGCGGTGGCCGCGGCCAGCTTCTCCTGCGCCGCCTCCCACACCGCGTACAGCGACTCCAGTTCCTCCTTGCCGGCCCGGTGCGTGTCCATGAGCGGCTTGGCCCTTGCGAAGTCGTTGTAGAGCGCCGGATCCGCCAGCTGCGCCTCGCGCTCCTTCTGCTCGGCCTCCAGCTTCCCAATCCGCTCCTCGATCCGGGAGATCTCCTTCTTGATCGGCCCCTCCACCACACTGCGGCGCTGGCGCGCCTCGGCCTCCACTCGCTTGCGGTCCTTCTCCGTCAGCGCGGCCGCGGCGGCCTTCTCCGAGCCCCTGCCCTTCTCCCCTCCCCCTGCAGCCTCCGTCGCCAGCCGCAGCTGCTCCTGGTGGTACAGGTACTCGTCCAGGTTGCCCGAGTGCGGCACCACCTTCCCGTCCACCACGTCCCACACCTGGCTGGCCAGCCGGTTCACGAAGGCCCTGTTGTGCGAGACGAACAGCAGCGTCCCCCCGTACCCCGCCAGCGCCTCGATCAGCATCTCCGTCGAGTCCAGGTCCAGGTGGTTGGTGGGCTCGTCCATCAGCAGGAGGTTGGAGGGCCGCAGCAACAGCTTCGCCAGCGCCACGCGCGCCCGCTCGCCTCCGGACAGCACGCCGATGGGCTTGTCCACGTCATCCCCCGAGAACAGGAACGCGCCCAGCACTCCGCGCACGTAGCTCTCCGGCTTGTCCGCCGCCAGCGGCCGCACCTCCTCGATGATGGTGTTCCGCTTGTTCAGCGTGTCCGCGTGGTGCTGCGCGTAGTAGCCCATCACCACGTTGTGCCCGAGCGTGACGCTCCCAGAATCCGGCGGAAGCTCCCCGGCGATGATCTTGAGCAGCGTCGTCTTGCCCGCTCCGTTCGCGCCCACCACCGCCACGCGCTGGCCGCGTTCGAGCGCGATATTCATCCCCTGATAGATGACCGCGTCTCCGTAGCGCTTGCCCACGGCCTCCAGCTTCGCCACTTCCCGGCCTGAGCGCGGCGCCTCAGGAAAACGGAAGCTGACCGTTTGCCGCTCCTGGGCAACTTCAATGATCTCTTCTTTGGCCAGCATCTTTGC
>NZ_DASPHO010000737.1:0-13756 GCF_035629615.1 Hyalangium sp.
CGGCTATCGCGGCACCGATTCGCTTTCCGGCCCGCGCCATGTTCTCCATCCCTTTCAGCATGGCCGCTCGCTGTTGTCGCGCCGTCTCCTCCATGGCGGCGATCTCCTCGGGCGTCATGGAGGTGGGGTTGCTGCTGTGGATGCCGGCGGCATAGCGCCGCTGAGCGGCGTTCCACCTGTCACGTTCGCGCTCGCCAGACTTGATGTACTGGCGGCACTCCGGCCACGCCTCATCAGGGTGAAAGGCGTACTCGTCGCAGCGGTTGTACCAATCCTCCGTGCGTGTGACGGGATCAGTAGGAGGCGGTGGCCGCTGGTGGCGCTGGAGCGCCCAGGGCCCGACACACCCACCCAGCACTACGGTCGACAGCAGCAGGAGGAGGTAGCGCATTCCCCCGATCCTCCCCCATCCCAGAGGCCGCGGCTACTGCTCCAGGGGGCAGACGTGGCCGCGTCTGCTGGGGCCACCCTCGCAGCCTCAAGCGTGTCCGTCTTCGCTGGCTCCCAGGTGACGGACTTGGACGACGAGCTGGCGCGCGGCCAGTGCTCGCGGTGAGTTCCGCTCGTCCAGGCCCGGCGCTGCGCCTGGCCTCCTCCTGCTGCACCTCGTCGGGGATGGCCACGCCCATGAACGAGCTGACTGCTGTAAGCGGGGTGTCCTCCTTCACGTGCCGTACCAGCAAAAGAGAAGCCCGGCCACCCCGCGAAGCGGTGACCGGGCTTGAAGAACTGCGCCGTCGATGGGCCTACGGGATTGGGCTCAACAGCCGGAGCGCGGTGAGCGCCACGTTGAGAACCCCCAGCACGATGTTGGCCACCTCGCAGCGACACGGCTTCCGCTTGTTGCGTCTCGTCACGACTGGACTCCCACTGTGCGCGGGGCACAGTCCCTCCCGCGGGGCGCAAGGCCCTTGTTGACGGCGGGCAGTGCGGTGTCCAGAATGACATTGCTCGCGTCCACACGAGAGCAACGGCTCCTGGGCAACCGGGATCCCCGTCGTTCCAAGGCCGGCCCAGGGGAGCTCGAACTCCCGTGGTGCCGGCCGTAGTTTGTCGGGGCCATGCCCCGTGAAGTTCTCGGTGGGCGGACCCACCAGCGAGTTTGTGTCCTCCTCAGCGCATCCGAGAAGAGCTCAACCTGAGCCCAGCGCCACGCCCCTCACTCACGTGCCTGCCGTGAGTGCATTCACGTACTGCCACTGTGCTGTGCCATACCAAGATCGTCAATCAACATTGGCCCTTTTGGCGCATTGCAACTGCCCTACCAATCAGGTCCCCCCCGCCCCCTCCCCCCCCGCCCCGCCCTCTGGGGCCCCCACCTGGGGGGTTGGAACTGATGATCAGCGTTCGAACGCTGTGCAGAGGCCCTCTGGCGAGGTGTCTGGGGCGACGACCCGCATTTCGAAGATGTTCGCGACGCTCTGGGCAGCGTTCAAAGTAGGGGACCTACGTCCCCTACTTGCCAGCCTTCCCCTACTGCCCTCCGCAGGTCGTCGCTCTAATGGGCAGCCAGGGCCCTCAGCAAGTTCGTCCGCAGGGCATCAGCGAACGACCAACTGCTTGTTCACGCATAAACGTCTCCTGTTCACTGCTCATCTCCATGAGCAGTTCCCCCTTCGTACTCAGCGGTGCCGCTGGGGGGCGGGAACGAAGGGCACTCCGCTCCAGCGCCTTGTCCTCGTCGGAGCTACTTCCTGTCGTCGCCCTGGCTGGTCGCGATCTTCACGATGCCGATGAGCCACCCCACGACGTGATGCTGGACCGTGTGCATGCCCACCCAGAAGAACGTCCTGGCGACCCTGAGGTAGATGGCCCAAGCAGGTCGCTGGTCCCTTGCCATCGCGTGGATGATCTCCAGAGCGTCGCCGATCTCCTCGTTGGCGATGCGGCTAGGCACGAGTATCGCGAGAAGGTCGAGGGACCGTTCTGCTGGCGCAAGCGCGCGAGGTTTTGCGGGATGCGACGAGTCCTGAGGCTTCGCGAGATGTGACGAGTCCTCCGCACGCAGAGACACAAGGCGCAACTTCATGTCATCCACGTGGGCGCGATGCGGATGCGACGAGGAGAGTTCCACCTCCAAATCTTCTTGACTGGGATCCCTGCCAAAGAACCTCAGGTAATAGTCGGCCACTTCTGCTCTCGAACACGAGCAAGATGTGGTGATTAATGGGGGCTGATTGCTGTTGTCGTCGCTCACCCGAACACCCACGCAGGCTGCAGGAGCCCAATGAGAGCAGTGCGCTGCTCGGTGGCCACCCGGCGCTCGGAACTGCGGAGAAGTGCCGCAGTGTCGCTACCTCCGGTCATGGCCCTGCCCCGTCGCGAACTTCTCGAGGATGTTGAGGAGCCGCTCTGCGGGGTGCAAGACCGTGTGGACACCAACCCAGAAGAACGCCTTGGCAACAGCGAGGTAGATGCTCCACGACGAACGTCCCTCCGCCACCAGACGATGGATCTTCTCCAGTGCGTCCCCGATCTCCTCCGTGTTGATGCGCTTCGGCACCCTCTTGGCAACCCACTCAAGGACACCTGAGGCCCGCTCCTGGGGGTGCGGCCCCGCAGGAAACGCCCACCTGCTGCGAGCGCGAATCTTGTCCACGCGCATCTCCGGCGCACTCTTCGCAGCGCTGCCAGCCTGCTCTTCCGCCACGCGCTTTGCCGCCTCTGCCTCCCGGAGCTTGGTCACCTCTGCCGCCACTATCTCGCTGAGGGACTTGATGGCTTCGTCTGTCAACTCACCACTCTCCATCCCCTGCCCTGGCACCGTCCGCTCCTGCGGTTCCTGCCACTTCGCCAAGAGGCATACTGTCCGCTCCTGCTCCTTCTGCCGCGTCTTCCAGGACAGAGCCGGCTCCGGCCACGTACCCCAGCGCTGCTGTGGCCACCTCTGCAACATCCCCCGGAGTTGCATCTGCCGCTCCAGCAACAACTCCCGGAGCCGCACTGGCCCCTCTGGCCTCTTCGGTCGCAAGGTCGCGTAGCGACGCCACTCGCGCAGACCCTCCGGGTCGATGTCGTCGGTCATGCGCCACCCCACGCCGGCTGGAGGAAGAGCCCCGCGATGGCGGCGTGCTGCTCGGTGGCCACACGACGGCCCTCGCCAGTGAGCTCGTAGTAGCGCCGTGGGCGCCCGCCACGCTCGGGCATGGGCTCGCCGTCGAAGCTGCGCAGCAGGCCCTCGCGCTCCATGGCCTTGAGCGTGGGGTAGACGCTGCCCTCGTTGAGGGTGATGGCCCCCTTGGTGCGCTCGCTCACCTTCTCGATGATCTCGAGGCCGTAGCTCTTGCCGCTGATGAGGATCGCCATGATGGCCGTCCTCGCGTTGACCGGAGTATCCATGCGCAAGAAGGTATCCTCAAAGTTAGAGGAATTCAACCATAGAAGTTAAGGATACCTCCTTGCTCCGGATGTAGGTCTGAGGCTTACGGCCACGATGCAGGTCCGCGCTGGAACGCCGCGAGGGTCTCAACAGCGGGTCCCAATCTCTTGGAGAAACCGGAGAACAACCCCTCCGGCAAGGAGAGTACACTTGAATACATTGTTGACCTGTCCTGTATGCAGTCACCCCATCACCACCATCCTGCAGACCGCATCGGTGCATGTGCGCATCGCCGGCGGAGGCCAACTGCTAGTGGTGCGGAGCTTCCACCCGGCTTGTTCGGCGAGGTTCCTGACCCGGCAGGATCAAGAGGACTTCATCTTCGCCACGTGGATTCAGGAACGGCGAGCCTAGGAAGTAGGAGGAGCGCGGGCGTGCAGTGGTTCTGGACTGCCCACGCCCGCCCGCCTCTACCCCAGGCGTGCAAGTGCGTGGAATCGCTCAGTCGAGTCCGGAAGTGGTAGCGGTACAGGACAACCTGCATGCAGGTGTCATAGGTTGGGTGCAGGGAGAGCGATGACGATGGCCCGCAGGCAGAGCGATGGGCTCCTCACGGTGAAGCGAGTGGCAGCGCCGAGGACAAGCGCGCCGCGAGGCCCCGCCTACGTTCCGCCGACCCACTGGTACACCACCACGCTCCTCACCCTGCTCGACGAACTCCGGTCACTCCCAGATCCGGACGAGGGCCCAGCTGCGGAGCGCTTCCTCAACCCGGACGCCCCACTCTTCTATTCGGGCGACCTGGCGCTCGTGCGCCAGCCGTGTGTTGCCATCGTCGGCACCCGCGCAGTCTCCCCGGACGGTGCGGACCGGGCACGCCAACTTGCGCGCGAGCTGGCGCAGGCTGGCGTCGTCGTTGTCTCTGGGCTCGCGAAGGGCGTGGACACCGCGGCGCTCACCGCCGCCATGGAGGCCGGCGGGAAGGTGATCGCTGTCATCGGTACCCCTCTCGATCAGGCATACCCCGCGGAGAACAAGCGGCTGCAGGAGGCCATCTACCGGGATCACCTCCTGGTGTCCCAGTTCCCCATTGGGTCGAGCACGCACCAGGGCAATTTTCCGGCTCGCAACCGCACCATGGCGGCGCTCTCGGATGCCACCGTCATCATCGAGGCCGGGGAAACCTCCGGCACCCTCTACCAGGCCGTCGCGTGCAACCGGTTGCAGCGCTGGCTCTTCATCTCACGGAGCGTGGCCGAGGATCCGAAGCTCACCTGGCCAAAGAACTTCCGGGGCAAGCCCCGTACTCGTATGCTGGACACGACGGAGGACGTGCTGGGCGCCCTCCGGGAGTCCGGCATATGCCTCTCACCGTTGTCAGTCTCTGCACCTACCTGACCCGAGGCCCCTGGGGCCCGGACGACCACACGGCGCTCAAGTTCATCAAGGCGCTCAAGGGTACCCCCTTCAACGGGTACGCCATGTTCCCCGTCGGCAGCAACAAGATGCGCTTGGTGTCCGGCGATCAGGCAGCGGCTACTGCCTGTTTCGCGAAGGTTGCCTCACATCATCTCGTACAGGAGAAGATGTGTG
Source organism: Hyalangium sp. (assembly GCF_035629615.1). Lineage (GTDB taxonomy): Bacteria > Myxococcota > Myxococcia > Myxococcales > Myxococcaceae > Hyalangium. The sequence continues at coordinate 4,913 of NZ_DASPHO010000737.1, forward strand.
GGGAGAGCCCGGTGCGCCTCGTCCCCATCCCCAGCAGCAACGCCGTAAACGGCAAGAAGTTCACACGGTTCCCGGCCAGGAACATGGCCAATCTGTTGGCAGCTGCGCTGGTGGATCGCGGTGTGGAGGACGTCAGAGTTGCTGACATCCTTCGCTGGAAGGCGCCCAAACCGGCCTCTCACACGGGCGGATCACGCGACGCCCTCATGCTCTACCAGAACCTACTGGTGACCGAGATGCTGGACGAGGAAGCCTCCTACGTGCTGGTGGATGATGTGTGCACCGGCGGTGGGCATCTCCGCGCCAGCGCACGCCGCATCGAGAAGGCTGATGGAAGCGTAGCCTTCGGCGTGTGTGCGGGCCGCACGGCGCAGGAGTCGCCCGATGACCCATTGGCGATCATCACCGAGCCCCTGCGGGACCTCATCGTCCCGAAGGGGTGGTGACGTACCACGCGGTAAACCTTGAGCGGGCTGAACGAGTGGACCCAGCCACAGATGTGAGGTGTGGCTGGGCGAAGCTACGCCTAGATCAACTCTACTCCTTCGTCCTGCACCGCTAGTGCGCTACTCCTGCTCCCATCAGAGCTCTTGGAGGCCGCCTTGGCTTCCTTCTGCACGAGGTCAGCGCGATGAATCTCAGCCTCGGCCTCCGCCTGAGGGGAGGTCACTGCAACAATGCCACAGGCCGACGAAAGCTTCCGTCGCACGCCCTTCACACTGATCTCCTCCTTGGAGAGCGACATCAGGGCTCCTTTCATGCACCGTCGAGCCTCCGCAAGCGGCGTTCCCGGCATGATGACCACCACCTCGTCGCCACCCTTGCGGTAGGCATCACCCACGCCCGAGACCGCCTTCTCCAGCACGTGGAAGAACGCTTTGATGGCGGCATCGCCTGTGGCGTGATCGCCGTCCTCATTGAAAGCCTTGAGGCCGTTCACGTCGAGATAGGCAAGTGAGACGGGGGATTCGGGCTTGCTGTTGAGGATGGCCACCGCCACATCCCGCTCGACGTGACGTCCGTCGAAGAGAATGCCGAACGCCTCGCGGAGACGCGTTGCTCTCAACTGGTCTTGCAGTTCGTAGAAGCGCAGGCGCCCCAGATGGCCCATTTCCAGGTTGCCCCGCTCCCCCTTCATGAGTGCATGGATCAATTGCGCCCGTTCAGTGCGGAAATGCTGTTCCATGCTTTCGCCGGGGTCGGCGTATGGAGAGCCATGCTTGCCGGGTGTGTAGTGTTGCGCCTCGACATCCGGCCCATTGAGCATCCCGCGCAGGATGAGCGACACGATCATCTGTCGCTTCTTGTCGCGCTCGAAACTCCCGCCGCCGGGGAAGCTCACGTCCACCCAGCGGGTCCTCTCGAACTGGGCGAGGAACTCCAGTTCTTGGAATCGGGCGTCGTTCTTGTAGTCCGACAAGTTCGTGATCCCTTCTCTGCAAACAGCGCAGGCCGCACCCCTTCTGCCTGACTAGAGCATAGCGCGAGGGTGGCGCACGGTAGCGGCGCAGCAGACCACAGAACCTCGGCACCGTCAGCGGCGGGAGGTGCGCGGGGGCTCGTCGGTGAGCCGCTCAACGGCGCGAGCCAGGCGTTCCACCTCGCGGCGCAGGCCCGCCACCTCGGTGTCCAGCAGTCTCTTGGCGCCGGTCTGCTCCGTCTCCACCAGAGCCACGCGCACCCGGAGCGCGGTGGCATCTGCCTGCACGGCCTGGATCTGCGCGCGGTCCTCAACGCGCTGGCGGTCCGCCGCATCCTGGCGGTTCGTCATCACGCCCCACATGGCGCCGAAGCCCACCAGCGTGAGGCAAGCGGTGAGGAGGAACGGAGGCGCCACCCAAGGGGACGGCTGTGAACGCTGAGCAGGGTCGGACGGGGGCATGTCCGAGAGAAGCGGCGGCCCACAGCGAGCCCTGGCGGCCCCCTCAGGAGGCCATGTGCGACATGGTGAGGCGCTGGGCACCCCCCACCCTCAAAAACCGGGCTGCGGGCGAGAAATTGGATTGCTTGGCCCCGTGCAATCCGAGGCGCGCGTTTACCCCACAGATTTCCCTGAGATCTGTCGGACGACCCCCCCATTTTTTAGGGCCCTGGCCATTCCCCCTGGGCCCAGGCGCTCGAAGCGAGGGTGGCCGGTGGAGTGGTAGCGGCTGGGGAAGCGTGGCTCCTGAGGGCTCCTGGGAGGCCAGGGGCCGCGCCCCTTCTCTCCTACATGACGCGCCCCCGCGGCATGGACCGGAAGAGGCGCTCGCCCGAGGAGGACCGGGACGAGGACGGGGAGGCTGCGCCCGAGGTGCCGAACCCGCTGGAGGGGTGGGATGGGCCCGGCGAAAAGCCTGGACCCGAGAGCACGCTCAAGCCCGAGATGATCCCGATCATCGCCCAGGAGATCGCCAGCGGGGCCACCAAACGCGCGGCTGCGGCCGAGGCTGGCACCACCGAGGACTGCCTGGGGGCCTGGCTCAAGCGCGGCCGGGAGGCGGCGGGGAAGCGCAAGCGCTCGAAGTACACCCGGCTCCTCATTGCCTATGAGCGGGCTGAGGCGCACCACCAGCGCTTCCTGCGCAAGCTCGGCCTGCAGTCCGTGACGGATCGGCACTGCAACCCGCGCTTCGTCACCTACTCCCTCGCAGTCCGCGACCCAAAAAACTGGACGATCCCCAAGGAGCCTGCGGCGGCTCGAGGCCAGGCGGTGGTGGGCGAGTTGCTGACGCCCGCGCAGGCCCGAGCTGCGCTCGAGGAGAGGCTGGAGCGCTTCCTCAAGGTGGATGACGAGCGGGTGAAGGCTGAGCAGGACGCCTCCGATCCACCTCCACCACCCTCTCCCGAGGGCTGCCATGTCTGAGGAGATCGTCAGTGAGGACGCCTTCTCTGGCCTCACCATCGTGTCGCCCGAGACGCATGGGCGGTACTCGCCGCTCGAGCGGATGGCCCTGCGAGCCCGAGAGAAGTGGGGCACCGTCGCGGGGGCATTCGAGCAGCTGGAGACCTCGAACGATGAGATCCTCTCGGCGTACTATGACCCTGTCTTCTCCCTCCGCCCTGTGCAGCGCGTGCCCTCCTTCACCCTGGGTCGGCCGTGGCGGACGTACTTCTACTGCGGGGGGCGCGGCAGCGGGAAGACTCACGCCGGGGCCTGCGCAGTCATCGAGGAGGCCCAGGCAGATCCCCACGCGCGCATCCTCATCGTCGGGCCCACGTACACCGAGATCCAGAAGAACCAGCTCAAGGGCCCCAGCGGCATCCTCACGCTCGCGCCTCCCTGGTTCAAACCCGAGCACCGCAAGAACGACAAGCAGCTCGTCTTCCCCAACGGGGTGGTGGCCGACTATCTGCCGGCGCAGGACGCAGACAAGTTCCGAGGGTATGGCTACAGCTTCGAGTGGCTGGACGAGATCATCGCGTGGAAGCGGGACCCGGTAGCCGTCTTCAAGGAGTGCTTGCGCGTCGGCCGCGGAATCACCCCACGCATGCGAGATATGGGCCTCTCCTCGCGGCGGATGATCACCACCACGCCGGCAGGCACCCCGATCTTCCGAGAGATTCTGGAGGACCGCGAGGGGCTGGTGATTGGCCGCTCCACCACGTTCGACAACGCGGCGAACCTGGACCCGGCGTACATCCGCCAAGCCCGGCGCAGCGCGGCCACGAGTCCAGATGGGAGGCAGGAATACCTCGGAGACCTGCGCTGGCACATGGACGCCACGGTGTACCGCCACGTCCAGTGGGACAGGTACCGCGTCCGTTCCCTTGAGGCCATCCCTCCACGGCGGCTCCTGAGGCTCGCCAGCAAGAAGCTCTTCGACCTCGTGGTAGTGAGCGTGGATCCAGCCACAGGAGAGAAGGACAGCAGCGATACGCACGGCGTGGTGGTGGAGGGGATCCGGGAGGAGGATGACGAGCTGTACCACTCCTACGTGCTGGAAGACCGCTCGAAGAAGAGTCCCGATCCGGTATGGGTGCAGCTGGCCGCCGCCGCATTCCATAAGTGGAAGCACCTGGCAGAGCGCTGTCTCGTGCTGGTGGAGTCCAATACGGGCGGCTCACAGAACCGCAAGCTCATGCAGCTCCATGACTCGAGCGTGCCCGTCGTGCTCGTGCGCGCTGGCCGAGGGACTGGGGGCAGCAAGGCCGACAGGGCCCGGCCCGTGGCCATGCTCGCTGCTGCTGGGTATGTGCACATGGTGGGCCGGCACGAGAGGCTGGAGAAGCAGCTCTCGAAGTTCACTGGGGCTGAAGGGGGCCACTCGCGGGATGACGGGCCGGACGCCTTCGCCTGGCCCATCTACAAGTACGTGGCCCGCTCCACGAAGATGCGGGGCACCGTCTCCCTCACCGAGGATGACGAGGGAGAGGAGGACTCGGAGGAGTAGACCGCCACTTCTTCCGGGGGATGGCCTCTTTCCTCCAGCGCGTTGCGATGAACGTGGCGATGAAGTTCGGCCTGCTGCCAAACGGCGGCGGTCGGCCGCTCGTTTACTCCATCCCCGTGAACACCTTCGCTCCGCGACGCGGGAGCCGGAGCGTGATGCTGGCCTACCGGCACCACGGCCTCTTCCAGATGGTGGTGGACACCGTGGCCGAGTCCGTCGCCTCGCCCCCGTGGCACGTCTACAAAGCCACCACCAGGGCGGCGCAGAAGCGCTTCACGTCCATGGCCAAGTCGGTGCTGGATCCCCGCGAGCGCTGGGAGGAACGCGCCAAGGCGCTGCGCACCGGGGACATGGTGGAGGTGCCAGGCCACGAGTTGGAGGCGCTGCTCACCGCACCGACGCCGCTTGCCCCAGGGCGTGAGGTGCTCAAGCTCTTGCAAGTCCACCTGGACCTGGCCGGCGAGGCGTTCATGTGGCTCCGCCGCGCGAACGGCAACGGGCCGGTCAACGGGTACGAGCCAGTGCCTCCGAGCTGCGTCTTCATGACGCCTACAAGCTCGAGCCCCTACTTCCACATCGCGTACAACAACTTCAACGGGCGGGTCGCCGAGTCGGACATGATCTGGCTCAAGCACCTGGATCCCGAAAACCCGATGGGGCGAGGCGTGGGCCGCGGCATCGCCCTTGGGGATGAGCTCGACACCTCCGAGGCGATTCAGCGCGGGCGCAAGGTCACCTTTGAACGAGGGGGCCTTCCGGCTGCCGTTGTGGGTGTGGAGCAGGGCCCGGATGGAGATGCCGGCCTGGGCGGTGGAGTGGAGGACCTGCAGAAGAAGTACGAGGAAAGCTTCACGGGCCCGGACAACGTCGCGAAGGTCCTCTTCGTTACTGGCAAGACGACGCTCTCCGCAGTGCAGCAGGACTTCCGCGCGCTTCAGATGGACGAGGTGGAGAAGGGTCTGCGCGCGTACATGCGCCAGTGCTACAACGTGCCCCCTGAGCTGGTGGGAGATCTCTCCAGCTCCAACCGCTCCACCGCCGACGCCGCGAAGTACACGCTGGCTCAGCACGCCACCCTCCCCCGCCTTGAGTTCCTTCGGGCTTGGTGGGCACTCAAGCTGGTGCCGCTCGTGGATCGGGACGCCTTCCTCGACTACCACGATCCGCGCCCGCAGGAGTTCGAGCGCGTGCTGAAGGCCATGACGGCCGCGCCCAACCCCGCCTTCTACATGAACGAGCTGCGCGAGCTGGCGGGCTACAAGGCCGACCCGAAGCTCAAGGGCGTGCGCTTCATGCCGCTGCCCGGCGCGCATCCGGTGAACGACGACACGAAGGAGCCGCGCAACCCTCCCCCGCCGCGAGGCCCAGCGGCTGGGTAGCGCCGCCCCTTCTCCTCCGACATGAGCAAGCCCCAGCTCCCCACAGACAGCGTCATCAAGTCCCTGGCCTACCTCACCCCGGCGAAAGCCGAAGGAGGCAAGCCTGTCTTCCGCATGTCCACCGAGGTGCTGGACAGGCACCGGGACCGGGTGAAGCCCGCCGGCCTGAAGACGGAGAACTACCTCAAGAACCCCGTGCTGCTCTGGAACCACCAGGACTGGGACCCGGCCATCGGCGTCTGTCGCGTCTTCCAGGAGGGCGCCGAGTGGTTCATGGAACCCACCTTCGACGGCATCGGCGAGCGCTCGACGGAGGTGGCCGCGAAGGTGGCGGCCGGCACCCTGCGCACCTGCAGCATCCGCTTCCGCATCCTGAAGCACTCGTACAACGAGGAGGGCGGCCTCGACTACGACGAGGTGGAGCTCCTCGAGGTGAGCATCACCAACATCCCCGCCAACCCCGAGGCTGAGCGCGTGAAGAACCAGAACACGAACCCCACCCCGCAGCAGAAGAGCAACACCACCCCAGAGGCGACCGCGAGCAAGGCGCTGGAGCAGGCGGATGTGGACGTCATCCGCGCCACGGTCGACGAGTGCCTCAAGCCCCTCATGGAGAAGCTCGTGGCCATGGAGGCGCTGATCGCCAAGCTGGTGCCCGCCGAGGCGTCCGCGGAGGAGGAGCCCGAGAAGGGAGCCGACACCGAGGACGGCATCGAGGTGGAACTCTCGGCCGAGGAGGCTGAGGAGATGAAGGCCTTCTTCACCCCTGGCAAGGCCAAGAGCTGAGCCCCGCCCCTTCTACCCACTGAACCTCAACAGGGCGGGCAACCGCCCTTCCCCATCAGCACCAGCACGTAGGAGCGACACACCATGAAGCTGCGCCTCCCCAGTGGAATGTCGAAGGCGATCAACGCGGCGGTGGCCCAGCGCGTGGCAGAGGAGATGGCTGCCCGGAACCAGGGCGCCCCCGCCAACGGCCAGAAGGCCAACGGCCAGGGCAAGGTGGACTTCCGCCATGCCATTGGCGTCCGGGTGAAGAGCCTGTACGTCAACAGCCCGCTCAATCAGGTCCCGGCCGCGCTCCGGGATGCGGTCAACAAGGCCGCCTCCATGTACGAGGGCGTGTACGGCCAGGGTGGCTCGCTGCTGAAGGAGGAGTACTCGAGCGAGATCATCCCCCTGCTGCGCCCGAGGGCGGTGCTCCTGCGCGCCGGGGCCATCGTGCAGCCCTTCACCGGCAAGATGAACATCGGCCGGCTCAACGGCGGCGCAGTCGCTGCGTTCGTGAAGGAGGGCGGCTCCGTCACTCCGGCCACCTACAGCACCGATGCGGTGATCCTCGACGGCCACAAGATCATGGCCCTCGCGGATCCCAGCAACGACATGCTGAGGAACCCGGACATCGACAGCGCGGGCATCATCACGGATGACCTCATGTCGGCCATCGCCGTGGTGGTCGACGCGAAGGGCTTCCTGGGCGACGGCAGCGGGGCGAACCCGAAGGGCATCGTCAAGCTCCTGGCCACGGACCAGAAGGTGACGGGCACGGCCATCACCAGCGCGAACGCCCTGGTGGTCATCGCCAGGCTGAACTCCATGCAGCAGAAGGTGAAGGCGAGCAACCTGCCCTTCGAGGGCAACGCGCCCTTCTGGGCCTTCAACTCGAGGACGGAGTTCGCCCTGCGCGGCCTGCGGGACAACGCTGGCTACATCTTCAACGACGAGATGAACCAGGGGCGCCTCCAGGGCCACCCGTTCTTCTCCACGGAGAACGTGCCGGACGGCTACATCTTCTTCGGCCTGGCCACGCAGCTCTACTTCGGCCTCGAGCGAGGCACGGGCGAGGGCGGCACGCCGGAGATCACCATGGGCGCCCCGGACTTCAAGAACGACCTGACCTCCTTCAAGGCCGTCATGAAGTGCGACTGGAAGCTCAAGTACGACACGGCGTTCAGCTACGCCTCGGACTTCACGTACTCCTGATGAACCCAGGGCCTGGGCAGTTCAGCTGGGCCCTCTTCCCTTCACTCGCAGTCCCCCGGAGCACCTCTCGATGCACGCTTCCACCACCAACATCGGCGCCCTCATTCAGACGGTGGGTGCCTCCAATGCCATCCAGGGCTACCCGCCCGTGGCCCTCGCAGCAGGTACCGACCATGGCGATGCCATCACCCTGGACAGCGCCAAGTCCTGCACGCTCACCGGCATGACGGGTGCGGCCACCGGCAGCCCCACCAGCTACTCGGTGGCCTACTCACTGGAGAGCTCGGCCACGGACAACTTCGCCAGCGCGACTGCAGTGGCCGACTCCACGATCACCCTGACGGCGGACGAGAAGGCGGATGAGGTGGATGTCGACCTCACTGCTCTCCCGGATGGGCACCTCTACCTGCGCGTCAAGGTGGTGGTGACAGCCAGCGGTGGCACCTCCCCGAAGGCGCTGGTGGGTGCCAGCGTGGCGCTGGGCGGCAAGGGCACCCTGCCCATCTGAGCCCCCCTCCTCTCTTCACTCCCGGCCGGGCGGTGGCCTTTACCGGCTGCCCCCGGCCTTTCTCTTGGAGCCACCATGCCCAACGCCATGGACATGACGACGGCAGCGACGGCAGCAGCGCGGCTTGGAGTAGCCAGCTCGGAGGCGTCGCTCCCGGGCATCATCACCGCGGCGAGCTCCGCCCTGGCCGAGTTCCTGGGCTACCCCCTCTACCGACGCGAGGACGTGGAGGAGACGGTGGTGGGCCGTGGCGGGCGCTACCTGTGGCTGGAAAGCGGAGCCATCCAGAGCCTCGCCTCCATTGCCGTAGGAGGGAGCGCGGTGGACTCCGGCCTCTACGCGCTCGACGGAAGGGACGGGGCACGCAAGGGCCGCATCGTCGCACGCAGCACGTACTCCTGGCCCTTTACCGGGGAGTGGACGCCCGGGATCTCCTCCACGCCGTTCCGAGCCCACGACACGGGAGAGATTCTCGTCACCTTCACCAGCGGGTGGGTGACGCCTGGACAGGTGGCGCTCACCACCTACCCCACCAGCGACATGCCCCCAGAGTTGGAGCAGGCCGTGCTCGAGGTAGTGACGGCGTGGTACCAGCGCAAAG
>NZ_DASPHO010000738.1:0-6219 GCF_035629615.1 Hyalangium sp.
CCCTGGAGAGCGAGGAGGGCAAGGAGTCCTGCCACGGCGAACCAAGGCCACAGCACACGGGCGGACTCGGGCAGGTCCGACTGGCGCTTCCTCGCAACGGGCAGCGCAACGGGACTCTGGGAAGCAGGTTGATGCACCCGGAGCTCAGCCTCCGGCGCTGCTTGCATGGGCGCTTCGGCGCGGTGGGCCACGCCACGTCGCTTCAAGGATCGAGGGATGATGGGCTCTTCCGCATGCGGCCCGGCAGTGCGCCCTGCCTGCTCTATCGCTTGAGTCAGCTCTGCCGCACTGCCACGAGCCGAGAGATCCAGCGAGAGCATCTGACGGATGAGCGCTGCCAGTTCCGGGCACACGGTCACCAATTGTTCAGGCGGCTTCCACACGGGAGGGCGGAAGGAAGGATCGCTCGCCATAAGCTCGGGAGGGAGCACAGGCTGCGGGTAGATACCCGTGACGAGGCAGTAGGCGGTGACGCCCAGGGCGTACACGTCATCGTAGGGGCCCGGCTCGTAGTGAGCGGTGGGCAGGTGGCGGTGGAGCCAGTAGAAGCGCAGGGCCTCGGGGCTGCGGTGCTGCGGAGTGCCGGGAGGCAGCAACTCGCGCGTGAGGGTGGGCGCACCGAGGAAATCTCCAGCGCCGAAGTCCAGGAGCGTGGGCCAGGAGTCGTCCTGGCGCACGAGGATATTGTCGCCTTTGACGTCGCGGTGGACTCCCTGCACTGCGTGGGTGGCGGCCAGCGCGCCCGCCACCGGAGCCAGCAGCCGCAGCACCTGGAGCGAGGTCAGGGTGCGTCCATAGGCCCACTTCGGGAGGGGCACGCCCTCCACCCAATCCATGACCAGGAAGGGGAAAGGGCCGGCCGGGTGGGTCCACAGCCCGTGGTCATGCAGGCCCGGGACGTGGGGGTGGACGATGCGGCGAAGCAGCTCCGCTTCACGCAGGAAGCGTGGATCGTTGGGGTGGAGCGCCACCTTCAGGGCGAAAGGAGGGCCGTCCTGCTGGGCGGCGGGGGAGGCAAGATAGACGGTTCCATAGGCGCCGTGGCTTCGCCTGGAGCGCACACGCCAAGCACCCACCACCGTGCCTGGAGGCAGGTAAGCAGGGTGCAGGTGCGGGAGGGAGGAGTCAGCGGTCAGGAGGATCCTCGCGTGGGAGCGACTCGCTCTCCCAGGAGTCTACCCGATGGGTAGGGGAGTTTGCAGTAACAGCCCGGGTTTCCTCCCGTTGTCCCGAGATGGCCGGGCTACCGCCAGAAGCCCACGGAGAAGCCCACGTTCGCGTAGCGCCGTGCCAGATCGAACGAGGCGCTCACGGCCCAATCCTCCCAGTACCGGAAGAGGAACAGCTCGAACCCACCCGTCAAGTGCGGTCGCGGCGCCTGCCCCTCGAACGAGGAGGGCTCCACGAAGACACCCAGCCGGGTGCGCACGCGGCCCGGCCACGTGTCGTGCTCGGCGCCAATGTGCGGCTGGAAGAGCGCCGTGCGTCCCACCGGCTCCGGCTCGCTGAACGCCGTCACTGAGCGCAGCGCCACCGCGCTCTCCACGCTGGAGATCAGATCTATCTGCGCGGACACGAGGAAGTTGCCCGAGGGCGCGTCCGGAGACTCCTCCGGGGACACGTTCGTCGCCCCCGAGGCGATGAGCTGCCGCCGCGCGGCCGGAGAGAGCCGGTTGTAGCGCTCGGCGCCCTCACCGAAGCGATAGCTCGCCCCCAGTGACAGCGTCGCCGGAGCCACCACAGCCGAGTAGATGGCCCGCCCCGCCAGCACCGGGGCCTGGCCCTCCTTCTGCTTCCAGCCCCCCACCACCTGCGGCCGCACGGAGATGCCCACGCGATAGGGCCGCGCCTGAGGCCGGAAGAGCAGGTCCAGCGAGAGGCCCGTGCCTCCGTAGTTCCACTCCTCATCCCCGTGGCTGAGCGTGGCCAGCGCCGTGTAGATGCCGAGCGAGACGATGAACTCGTCCTGCCCCAGCGCCATCGCGCCTGCCAGCGCCGACTGCGTCACAGCCACGCTGACGGAGTCGTCCTCCAGGCACTCCAGCGTCGCGCAGTAGGTCACCGTTCGGGTGCGCAGGAAGGTGCCCAGGCCAAACTCCTTGTATTGCAGCAGCAGGCCGAAGAGGAGCTGGGAACTGCCGGGTGCCTCGTCGGGCAGCCCGTCGTTGTCCAGATCCTGGCCGCGTCGCTCCCGGAGCGGCACATCCAGCCAGGACAGCGTCACCCCCACGTCCCAGTCTCGATCCAGCTGCGGCGCCCGATGCGCCAGCGTGGCCAGGTTGCTGGAGAAGCCCGCGGTCCCCTCGGCAATGCCCGTGTACGCACCGCCGATGGCCACCATGCGCGTGGAGCCCAGCAGCGCCCCCGAGTTGACATACAGCCGCTCCTGCCGAGGCTCATCGGGGAGCGGCTCTTCCTGCCCCCATGCACCTGGGGCCACGGCGAGCACAGCGGCAAATGTCAGCAGGACGAGCGTGCGCATGGGGGAGGGGCTCCGCGCTGGCTACGAGCCCACCTCCGCGAAGAGTGTGTCCGCCTCGTCCGCCAGCTTCGTGTCCCGCGATGTCAGCCCGCCCGCGTCGTGCGTGACGAGCGCCAGCGTCACCTTCCTCCAGCGGATGTCGATGTCCGGGTGGTGGTCCGCCTTCTCCGCGGCCTGGGCCACCTTGTTCACGAAGGTGATGCCTGCGAGGAAGCTGGGCGCCTCATAGGTGCGGCGGATCATCCCTCCCTCGTGCTTCCAGCCAGGGTGGCCGGCAAGGAAGGTCTGGAGCGCCTCGGGGGTGAGCTGCGTTCGATCGTAGGCCATGGTGCCTTTCTACCTCCGTGTGGCGGGGCCGTCAGGGAGTCGTCGGCCGGACGCGAACCTTGGAGTTCTGGAGGCCGGTGGTGGGTGGGTTCCACATCAGGTGGGTGGAGGCGCTGGGCGCTGTGAATTCCGCATCCAGGAGCTCCAGGAGGATGGCACGCTGCTCCGGAGCGTAGACGGCGATGGTGGCCCGGGTGCGCGAGTTCACCCCGGTGGCAGGGTTGATGATGACGGGGACAACCGAGTTGCGCATGTTGAACTCAAGGGTGAGCACCTCGAAGTTCATGCCCAGGGGAAGCGAGGCCTGCTCCGCGATTCCCGTCGCCGCCGTCCACTCCAGCCGGCGCAGATCGACCAGCCCGGCCCCGAAGGGGTGCGGCGTCCCGACCCACACGACGCTCGGCTCGTAGCCCACCACATTGCCGGTGAACGTCGGGCAAGGGTCCGTTGTGCGCACGATTCGCTCCGGCTCGATCCGATAGGCACACACCTGGTTGGTGAAGGTGTTGAACGGCTGCGACGTCCCGCCGCTCGGGGCGTTGGTGACGACGGCCAGCCGATCCCCGTTGCGGAGGAGGAAGGCCCGCAGGCCTGTCGTGCCGATCGTGCCCAAGGGAGAGGACAGCTGCGCCCGGCCCTTCACGGCCAGCGCCGTCCCATCGAAGAGGATGCGATCGAGGGTGGGGCCACGCAGCGCCAGCAGCTCGGTCTCCGAGGCCAGGAGGAAGTCGGCGGGGGACGCGCTCACGGACACGGTGCCGGTGAGCTCGAGCGATGTCCCCGTGTCTACAAAGCGCTGGACTTGCGACGTGCCCACGTCCCACACCACATCCCCGGCCACCGCCACCCGGTTCCCGCTGAACCGCCGCACCACGGTGCCATCCCTCACGAACTCCGAGTCACACAGCCAGCCCCCACGCTTGGTGCGCTCCAGCCCGTTGCAAGCCTTCGACAGCGTGTAGGGAATGGCCTCGGCGGAGCGGTCCCTCGCGGCGTAGAGGTCGAATTGGTGGATGCCGCCTATCGGATCGAACGCGGCGAAGATGTGGTAGCGCCCCGGCTTGTCCGGGGTGAACTTCAAGGTGGCCAAGGCGGAGGAGGGGTTGCCCAGCGTGGCCTGGCTCTCCACGAGCTGGTTGTCCGGGCCGTAGACCTCCACCGTGAGAGTGGCGGGCCGCGCCTCGGCCTCGAGGCCGCAGCCGCTGTTGAGCGTGGGTGAGACCTGCAGGCGCACCTGCTCGCCCACCAGGATCACGCCCCCCTGCGAAGGCGGGGCGACAGTGCTCCCCCCGCCAAAGCAGGGCGTATCCGGACACCCGGAGAGCCCCAGCAGGGCGCCCAGGAAGAAGAGGAATCGACACATCTTCGTCATGGAGAACTCCACGGCCGCCCATCCGGCCCTGGGAATGGGCGGTGTCGGGGATTCATACCCCGTTTCGGCTCACGCGCGCTCCACCGCTCGCTTCCACTTGGCCAGGTGCCGCTCGCGCACCTCTGGCTTCATCTTTGGCTTGAAGGTGCGCTCGGCCTTCCACGCGCGGCGGATGGCGTCCGGGCTGCTCCACACCCCCGCCCCCAGGCCGCCGAGGAAGGCCGCGCCCAGGCTCGTCGTCTCCAGGTTGCGCGGGCGCACCACCGGAGTGTCCAGCACGTCGGCCTGGTACTGCATCAACAGGTTGTTGGCCGCCGCCCCGCCGTCCACCTTGAAGGAGGGCATGGCCTGGCCGCTGTCGTGGCGCATCGCGTCCGCCAGGTCGCGGATCTGCAGGGCGATGCCCTCCAGCACCGCGCGCGCCAGGTGCGCCACCGTGGTGGAGCGATCGATGCCGGCGAACAGGCCCCGAGCCTCGGGCCGCCAGTGCGGTGCGCCCAGGCCCGCCAGCGCTGGCACGAAGACGACCTCCCCCGTGTCCTTCACGCTCTCGGCGAGCCCCTCGATGTCCGGCGCGCGCTTGATGACCCGGAGCCCGTCCCGCAGCCACTGTACGGCGGCGCCGGCGATGAAGGAGCTGCCCTCCAGCGCGTACGTGGTCCGGTCTCCCAGCCGCCACGCCACCGTGGTCAGCAGCCCGGTGGTGGAGCGCACCGGCGTGTCCCCCGTGTTCATCAGCAGGAAGGCGCCGGTGCCGTAGGTGCACTTGGACTCGCCAGGCTCGAAGCACGCCTGCCCGAAGAGCGCCGCCTGCTGATCCCCCGCCATGCCGGACACGGGGATGCCGTCCGGCAGGCTCTTCATGCCGCGCGTGGTGCCGTACACCTCCGCTGAGCCTCGGATCTGCGGCAGGCACGCGGCCGGCACGCCCAGCAGCGAGCGCAGCTCGTCGTCCCACGCCATCGAGCGCAGATCCATCAGCAGCGTCCGGCTGGCGTTGGACACGTCGGTGACGTGGGCCTGGCCGCCGGTGAGCTTGTACACGAGCCACGTGTCGATGGTGCCGAAGCACACATCGCCCTTCTCCGCCCGGGCGTGCGCGCCCTTGAGGTGCTCGAACAGCCAGGTGAGCTTGGTGCCGGAGAAGTACGGGTCCAGCACCAGGCCCGTCACCTCACGCACGCGGGGCTCCACCCCCTTGGCCTTGAGCTGCTGGCAGATGTCCGCCGTGCGCCGGTCCTGCCAGACGATGGCACGCCCCAGCGGCTTGCCCGTGCCCCGGTGCCACAGGCCCGTCGTCTCGCGCTGGTTGGTGATGCCCACGGCGGCAATGTCCTGGCCCTTGAGCCCCGCATCCTTCAGCGCCCGGGCGATGCAGAACTCGCTGGAGGCCCAGATCTCCTCCAGGTCATGCTCCACCCAGGAAGGCTTGGGGAAGTGCTGGGTGAACTCGCGGTAGGCGCGGCCCGCCACCTGGAGCCGGGCATCGAGGATGGTGACGTGCGTCCCGGTGGTACCCTGGTCGATTGCCAGGACGTGCTTCGCCTTCGCCATGAATCCCTCCCCCGGCGAGTCATGCCGGATGGGGGATACCTTACCCGACCCATGGGGGTGGGCAGGGGGCTTCGAGCGAGTTAACCTGTAGACAGTATGCCGTCCGTGCAGCAGCTCCGTCCGTTCGCCGAGGCTCCCCTCGAGTCCTTCCGTGCCGCCTCCGGCCCGGTGGCGCTCATCCAGCAGCCGCCGGAGCCCGTGCTCCAGCAGGTGGCGCTGCAACTGGAGCAGGCGCGCACGGTGCTGATGACGAATCGTACCCGGCTGGCCGAGCGGCTGCTGACGATGCTGCAGGGGTTCCAGCACCTGGAGGTGCACCTGCTCCAGCCCCGCGTGGACGGGGAGGAGTTCACGGTGGGGCGGATGGACACCTGCATGCTGATGGTGAAGGACCCGTCCGTCTCCAAGCTCCACGCGCGGCTGCGCTGGAGCAAGAAGGAGGGCGCGTGCGCGGTGCGGGATGCGGGCTCGATGAACGGCACCT
>NZ_DASPHO010000739.1:0-9526 GCF_035629615.1 Hyalangium sp.
ATCCGTCCAGAACAGGGGCAGGGACTCCGGCTTCCCAGGCGGCAAGGAGGGACGCCACAGCGCCTCCAGCGCATCGTCGTCGACAGGCCCCAAGGTGGCCACAGCCGAGGGGCGAGGCAGCAGCCGGTGCACGCGTCCGTCCACGGACAGGGCATCCGCTGGGGTGGGCCAGAGCCGATGCCTTGGGGCGAAGCCCTCGCCGAAGGGCCGCCGGAGGGCCAGCACCGGCCCCAGGGTGACTTCTCGCGTCTCACGCTCCCACGCCTCTGGGGTCAGCGTCCCCCCGGTACGGGCCATGAGGAGCTGGCCCCAGGCGGCTCTCATCGCTCCGCGCACGGTGGAAGGGGGCGGCCAGAGGTGGGCGTGGCTGCGGCCCACGTCGCTCGTGTACCAGCCGCGGCCGTCCTTGCAGAAGAGGCCGTCGCGCGGCAGCAGGGCAAAGCGCGCGGTCCTCACGCTGCACCTCCGGTGTCCCCGCGCAGCCGGGGCTTCGCGCGCGCCAGCATCTCCGCCAGCCACATGCGCTCCACCCATGCCTTCACCCGCACGTAGGCGTCCTTCAGGCTCAGCGCCTCTTGCAGGTTCAGCCCCGCTTCGCTCGGCGTGAGGCCCGCTCCGTCGGCGCCCGCCTCCACCCGGCCTAGGATCCGGGAGACCTCGCGCCTCAGCACGTGGCTCCACCCAGCGTCATCCTCGATCGCGCTGTCAGTCGTGGGCATGCGTTGCAGCATCTCCTCCACCTCTTGGATCTTCTTCAGCGGCAGTCGGCCCTGCTCTCTGAGCGTGACAGCCGCCTCGAGCGCCTCCAGCGGCTTGTCTGTCCATTGCCCTCGCCAGGTGTGCTCGCGGCTGGAGTGCAGGCGGGCCAGCAGCGCGAGCCCGTTGCGATCCTTGCCCTTGGCCGTTGTCTCCGCCTTTCTGCCCAGCGCCAGCAACTCCCCGAGGCTCTCCAGCACATGGCCCACTCCCAGGCCCACGGACAGCGTGGGCGGCTCCATGTTCTTTCCAGCGAGGGCGCTCTCCATGGCGGCGCGGAAGGCCTGTCGCAGCTCGTCCGCGCACCGAAGGGCATCCGGCAGGCAGACGAAGGCGAGCACGTCATCGCCTCCGGCGTAGACGAGCGCTCCGCGGTGCTGCTCCTCGATGATGCGTCGGGCCTGCGCGGAGAACCTGGAGAGGCTGCGCGACAGCTCCTGGTGCGCCTCGGGGCCGTGCTGCGCCAGGCTCTGGAGTGTCTTCCCCATGTGATCGCCATCCGCCACGAGACAGGCGACATAGGGGAAGGGCTCGCCCAGCTCTCGCAGAAGCGGCCTCACGAAGACCTTGCCAAAGCTGGCTGCTTCCTCGCGGGACAACCCCTGCTCCTCCAGGTGCGTGCTCCAGCGGCCGGGCAGCAGCAGCTGGCCATCAAAGGGGAAGTCCCGCACCCACGCCCTGCCGCCCGGAGTCACCTTCGTCAGCACCTTGGGCTCGCGAAGGCGCTCGCACTCGCGGGTGAGCGCCTCCATCGCTGGAGCGAGCTTCGCCTTCGCAAGCGCCGTGTACGCCGCCAGGCCGATGGTGGGCACCGGGACGAACTGCTCTGGCTCACCGCCAGTGCGCTTGAGCAGGCCCATGGCGTCCAGCTGCTCACGCCGGCCGATGCGGAAGCGCTGCCAGTCGCCCCCCTTGCGCGCGCCTTCCTTGAGGACGGACTCACGCGCTCCGTCGAGGCTGGACTTGTGGACGCCGCCGCGCTGGCGCGTCCAGGGAACAAAGGCACGTAGCCGCTTGCGCTCGGCCAGCGCAGCCTCGACGCGGCTCAGGGCGTCCGGGTACCCGGTCTCCGGGGTGAGCGGGCTCCAGGCGGCGTGGAACTCGAGGAAGGTGTCCAGCTGCTCCAGAGCGGTGTCCTGGGCCGCGGGGTCCACGAGCTGCGAGCGCTGCCGCCACACCCTCAGGCCCTCCTCGCGCAGATGCGTACGCGCCGCCTCCCGGGCCGCCTGAGCCACCGCGCGCGGATCTCCGTCCCTCACGTGGAGCAGGAGCTTGTTGGGGACACCCTGGGCGGCTGCGTGCTCGTCCAGGATGGCGGGGATGATGAGCTCCGCGTTCCGCTCCCGGGCGGCGGTGGCGGCCTTCTGGCAGAGCGCGCTGAGCACTTGACTGCTGAACCAGAGATCCCGGGTGCGCCGGGCCTGGGCGATGAAGTCCTGCACGGGACCGAGGCTCATGAGGAGCAGGTGGGCAGGCACGTCAGGACTCCTTCACTTCGGGGTGGGACTTCAGCCAGCGGAAGAAGGCTTCACTGAGGCTCGGGGCTTCGAGCGGCGCATAGAGCGCCTTGTCACTCGAGGCCAGGAGCCGGTCGAACGGCGCGAACGAGTCCTTCACGGGGGTTCTCTGGCCGCCCTTGCGGATCAGGACGACCTTTCCCTCCGGCCAGGCGCGGTGGAGCCACAGCGCGACGGGCACGAAGAAGCCATTCGCCAGAGGCATGGCCTTGACGATCAGGGGCGAGGCCAGCCGCTCGCGCACTTTTGCCCCGTCGTGCCAGCGGAGCTCGACCTCTCCGGGGTCCGGGTTGCGATAGAGCGCTCTCGATCGATCCTTCTCCTGGAAGCGGATGGGGATGGGGAGGCCGAAGCCAGCGCGAGGCCATGCCGCCTCTCGCGAGTACTCCTCGCGCGGAGGGTGAGCCCATGGCTTGCCACGGGCTGGTTCGAGGAGCCGGCGGATCTTGTCCGGCTCCGGCCAGTTGGAGCGCCCCGGACGGTTCCGGTCGCCCCTCTCCCGCGCGTACTTGTTGGCGGGTCCTTTCCACTGGTCAGAGGGTTGTCCCTGGCGGAACTCTTTCAACCAATGCAGCGCCTGGAACCAGGCCCGCTCAGGCCCTCGCTGAGGGGCTCCGTGGAACAGTCGCGCCCCTTGTATGGCGGGCACCTGACGGGCACCGCACGTGGGAGGGCTGCCAAGGAGTGCCAGTCCCCCAAAGACCTGCTGCAGCTCGTCCCGGCGCGCGCCGCGCGGCAGCCACTTGGGCACTTCTTCCACGACGGTGAGGCTGCCAACGCCGCGCCTCGTGCGCCCCCCGTATCCACCCCAGAGCACCCAGGCCCGGACCGCATTCTCCACCTCGTGCATGCGCTCTGACGGTGCGTGCAAATGGAGCTGGAAGCGGAGCTCCGAGAGGAGCCGTCCAGCGTCCGGCTCGGTTCGCGTCCCGCGAGCAGGCCAGAGGGCATAGTAGGCATCATCGTCTTCCTCTTCGACGTGGCGCTCTGCCTTCCGCACGCTGCTCCGATCCACCTCCACGCTCACCTCGACCTTGGAGCGTGTCCCTGCGTCGCCGCCGACTCCGCCCCACAGCGCTCGCTCGCGGTGGGCCAGTTCCTTGGCCGTGGGGAACTCGTGGGCATAGAGGGCCCGCCACCAGAAGCGCAGGTGGCCGCGGATCGTGGGGACGCGGATGATGTCCACCGCGTCCACCTGGCGGGGGACGGGGGCGCCCCCGAGGATGGGCGTGGTGCTCTTCAGCTGCACCACGAGCGACTCGACAGGCGCGCCTCCGGGATAGCGGCGCTGGCGCGGCAGCGGATCAGGCAGCTCCATCGCGCTCCTCCGGCTCGAGCAGGAAACGGTGCCGGTCGAAGAACTCATGGAAGAGGTCCTTCACGGCGCCCTGGGCTTTGTCGCGTGGTTGCTCGCTCCAGTGGCTGATGGCCTGGAGCAGGTTCATCACCCACGGTGTGTTCATCCCTCGCGCCAGCCTGTGCCGGTAGTAGATCGCCACGTCCAGTTGCTCGCGAGGATCCAGACCCTCCAGCCGGACACGCTGCTGGCTGTAGCTCTCATAGGGGTCCGGCTGGCTCGGCAGCCCAGCGATCTCGACGGTCACCCGCTCCAGCTCCGTGGTGGAAGCCCTGCGTGCTATCGAGGTGCCAAGCCTGCAGGCGTGGAAGAGCCAGATGAGCTTGCGCCGCAGCCTGCGCTCGGCGATGTCCCGCAGGGGGGGCTCTGGCTCGAAGACCCGCCCTATCTCCACGGCGTTCCACAGGATGGCCTCGAGCGCTTGTGTCCGCTCCTTGGAGGTGGCGGGCCGGTTCGACTGCCGCCAGGCCAGCGCGGCCTGGAAGGACACCTCGTCCGCGTCGAAGTCCACGGCCTCGAGCACAAAGCCCGTGCGTCCACTCCCCCTGTAGCTGTAGGAGGTCGGCCCGCCCTGGCGGACGTGGTACGCCTCATGGAGGAGGAAGACGCGGATGCACTCCTCCCAGTCCTCCTTCGAGCCCAGCCGCTGGCGCAGCTTCGCGAGCCCCTGCAGCAGGCTCACCTCGAATGTCCAGCTTCCGTCGAGGTAGCGGAAGACGGGCGCGGCCTCGCGGGAGGGGGTGGGGCGGATGCGGCTCTCCATCAGCTCGCGGCCCAGCAGCGCGACGTAGTGCCGCTGCTCCGGCCCCGCCAGCCAAGCGGCCAGATCCTGGTGAACGGCGGTGACCTGCTCGAGCACGTGGGAGGCTTCCTGGAACTGCTCGATCGAGGGGCTCCTGGCCTGAGCGGGCAGCCCTCGGCGCTGGTGGAGTATCTGGTGGACGAGGAGGTAGCTGTCCTGCTCGGGGTTGAAGTGATGCAGCCACAGCGGGTGCTGGGTGTTGGGGTTGATGGCCGTGGCGAGTGCGGCGGCGAAGCTCGAGGGGCAGTCCATGGCCAGCAGCACCGACGTGGCGCCCCCCAGGCGCTCATGCAGGCTGTCGAGCACACCGCGGAACTGCTCCACCGCGCGCGAGACTTCGCTCGGATCACGAACGGACATCGGCGAGGGCTCCCTGCTCGCGGGGCGCAGGCAGACCGTGGCCAGGAGATCCGAGGCATGGCGAGCCTGGAACGTCGCGAGGGCCTTGTCCTTGATGGGCTTGGTGACCTCGACGACGAGCAGCACATGCCCACGCCCGCCCTGCCTCGTCGCGGGGAGCCCCTCCACCTGGAAGAAGTCCTCCGGGGTGGGCGGTTGCGCCCGGTCATAGCCCAGGGACCAGGGGCCATCGTTCGCCTGCTGGTACACGCGCAGCGGCCGGCGCTGCAGGCATGACGCCAGGTGCAGCATCAGCACCAAGGGCGCGCACCCGAACAGATGGACGGGCAGGTGATCGAGTCCGAGCTCTGCTTCTTTCTGAAGGAGCGCGTCGGCGAAGCGCTCGTTCTCGTGGAAGGCCCATGCCCAGTCCTCGGGCTTCTGCGCACGGACGAGCCGGTCTCGGTCGAACGGGTGGAGCACCGTGGCGGCGACGTCCCGGTCTCCATCCAGGCCGCTTCGGATCAGGGCGTCACGCGCGGCGGACTCGATGACGGGGCGGTCGTGCTCGTAGCGCAGGATGAGCGCGCGGGTTCGCGCGTTGATGGGGATGTGGATGTCCATGGGCAGTCACCTTGGAAGCGCGTGGGAAGACGGGGGACTCGGGCTGCTCAAGGGCCTCGATCCCGGTACTCCGGGCCGAAGAGCTTGCGCAGTCGCTCATGGGCCTGCGCGGGGAGGGTCTTCTCCTCTGCAAGCGCCAGCCGCGACTGCGCCGCCGCGCTCGCCAGCAGCTGACTGGCGGCTTGGCGCTGGGGGGGCTTCATCCGCTCGTCCACGTTCCCGCCCAGCCCTGCGGGATCCGGGCAATGGAGCAGGACCTTTCGGCTCAGGTGGGTGAAGAGCGGCTCCAGTCCCTCCAGGTACCCTTCTGGGGGCTTGGGGAACGCGTCATAACTCATGGCCTCGAGGTGGAACGAGCCCAGGGGGCTGGACGACTGCTGGCGGTTCCAGTGCTTCACCGCCTTGAGGAGCGGCTTGAGCTTCTTCCCCGCCGTCTCGTTGGCCTTCGTGCTCCTCTCCCTGTGTAGCTGCGGGTTGGTGAGGATCCACTGCTCCTCGGTCCGCTCGGGGATGAAGTAGGCCTTCTGGCCCAGATGCTCGAAGGCTGGCACCACGTCGAACTCGATGCCCAGCTCCGAGAACCCGATGTGGATGGAATGCTGCTGGAGGATGGGCGGCTTCTCTCTGGGCCAGGCCTCCCTGAGTTCCGCCTGGATCTGCTTGAGCACTCCATCCGGCGATTCGGTCGGATGGGCTGTCACACCCTTCAGCACGATGAAGACGTCGATGTCATGCAGAGGATGGATCGCAGTGTTGCGGCTGTATGAGCCCGACAGATAGTCCGTCTTGGGCCCGAGCCGCTGGCGCAATTGCTCCCGCACCTCCGTGTGCAACTCGATGGCTTTCTGCTGCTGCTCCTTCTTCAGCTCCAGCGACTGGATGAACTTCTCCAAGGCTTCACGCACACTCCACATGACCGCTCCTTTTTCTGCGTCCACAAGAGAGGACGCCAAAAGGCGGGAGAATCCATCGCGGGCTGGCGCTCTTTTTTTGATGGGCGCCCCTGCTCCAAGGTCCGGCCCTCCCAAGTCGATGCGCGCAAGGCCGTTCAGGATCCACCTGTCCGGTACTCCTCACCGAAGAGGGCGCGCATGCGCCGATGTGCCTGGACGGGGAGGGTTTCTTCTTCCGCGAGCACGTGCCGCAGCTGCCCCGCTGCGCTCGCCAGTAGCTGACTGGCGGCCTGGCGCTGGGTAGCGCTCATCCTCGCGTCCACGTCCGGGCCCAACCCTGCGGGGTCCGAGCAGGGGCGCAGCACCTTCCGGCTCAGGTGGGTGAAGAGCGACTCCAGGCCCTCCAGGTATCCTTCTGGAGGCTCGGGGAACGCGTCGTAGCTCATGGCCTCAAGGTGGAATGAGCCTAGAGGGCTGGACGACTGCTGGCGGTTCCAGTGCTTCACCGTCTTGAGGAGCGGCTTGAGCTTCTTCCCCGCCTGCTCATTGGCCTCTCGGCTCCGCTTCTTGTGCAGCCGCGGGTTGGTGCGAAGCCACCGGCCTGTCTGCCGCTCGGGGATGAAGTAGGCATTCCGGCCGAGCTGCTTGAAGGCTGGCACCACGTCGAACTCGATGCCCGACGTCGAGAACTCGAGGTGGACGGAGTGCTGCTGAAGGATGGGCAGCTCCTTCCGGGGCCAGGCCCCCTGGAGCGCTCGGCGGACCCGCTTCAACACCGCGTCCGGCGACTCAGGCGGAGTGGAGTCGACGCTCTCCAGCACGATGAAGAGGTCAATGTCATGCAGAGGGCGGAGGACGGTGTTGCGGCTGTAGGAGCCTGAGAGGAAGTCCATCTCCGGACCCAGCCGCTGGCGCAGTTGCTCCCGCACCACCGTATGCTGGCGGATGACCTCCTCCCGCTGCTGGGGTGTCAGCCTCAGGGATTGAATGAACTTCTCCAGGGCTTTGCGCACGCTCCACATGGCGGATCCTTCCTTGGCCTCCACCAGGGAGGACGCCAAAAGGAGTGAGAACCCATCGCAGCCCGGTGCTTTTTTTGAGGAGCGCCCCCTCCGCCCCTGGGGCAGGCCACACCCAGCCTCCAGGTCGGCTCACCCGCCGGTCGCGGACAGCAGCTCCTGGATCTCGCGTGGCGTGGGGCGTTTCGTGACCTTCTTGCTCAACATGCGCGCCACCAGGACCTGTGTAGGCCCCGGGACCTGGTCACCCAGCAACTCCAGGGGAGGGCGCTTCCACAGGTGCTGGTACATCAGATCCTGTCCCTCCTCGGCCACGAAGGGCAGCCTGCCGACGAGCATCTGGAACCAGAGGACTCCCAGCGAGTAGACGTCGGCCATGGGGCCAGCGGTCTTGGAGTGGACCCACTGCTCCGGGGCCATGTAGTCCCAGGTGCCCAGGAGCGCGCTGCCGGCTGTCGAGACGGGGAGGGCCGAAGGCTCGGGGCCGCCTGCTGCGGTGTTCTTGGCGAGCCCGAGGTCCGCGAGCTTCACGGCGATGGCACCGGTTTCCCAGCGGGCCAGCAGCACGTTGGCAGGCTTCAGATCGCGGTGGATGAGGCTGTGCTCGTGCAGTGCGTCCAGGGCTCCCGCCAGCTGCAGGATGACCTGTGCGCAAGCCTCGACTGGCAGGCGCCCTCCCGCTTTCGTGAGCACCTGGTGGAGGTCCACCGGTAGCCAGTCCAGGATCATGAACGGAGCTCCCTGAGGAAGGAGGCCTGAGGCCAGCGCCCTCACCAGGTGAGGGTGTTTCATCCCCTGGAGCGCCTGAGCTTCGTTGACGAAGCGCGCCACCACCTCGATGTGCAGGCACCACTCGGGGCGCAGCACCTTGATGGCCACGGGGTCACCGCTGGCCTTGTGTCGCCCTTCGTAGATCTCGCTCGTAGCACCTACCGCCACCCGTCGGACGATGGAGTAGTCGCCTACATCAGATGGCATGGATCCCTCCCGCTGCATGCTGGCTCTCCGTCACGAAGAGGAGGGCGGCTGCCGAAGCGCCTGCAGCCGTTCCATCCAGTGGAGCAGCTCCCGGAGCTCGTCGGTGCAATCCTCGAACTCCGCGGCGAAGGTGTCCGGATCCACGACCTCCCCGGCTTCACGTCGCCTGAGGTAGACACGAAAGGCGGCATCCACGGGCGAGGGACCTTCACCCTGCGTGCCGGGCTTCTCGGCCATGCGGTCCCTCAACGCCCTCAGTCCTCGTTGCAGAAGGGATCCGACAGAGGCCTCTGTCCGTTCCATGTGCCCTGAGACCTCCTTCACCGACATCCCCTCCATGTAAAAGAGCCGGAGGGCTTCGCACTGGTCCTCCGGAAGCTGGGAGAGGGTCTTCTGCAGCTGGTACCACTCCTCCTTGCGCGCGGTGAACTGGCTTGGGCTCCGCTGAGGGGCCGGTACCTCCAGGGCCTCGGCGGCATCCAGTGGGAGAGTGCCGGGTGCTCCGCGCTTCTTGCGTTGCTCGTCTCGGAGCAGCTGCGAGGCCTGGCGGGTGGCGATGCGCTTGAACCAGCTGATCAGCTCGCCCTTCGTGCTCCCCTTGAAGGTAGAGAAGCGCTGGAACGCCAGTATCGCGGCTTCCTGGGAGACGTCAGACGGACGAACGCTGCCCGACCGCTTTCGGGTGGCGTGCCGCGAAGCTCCCTCCAACGAGGGCTGGCACCGGCGCAGCAGCTCCTCGATCGCGCCCTCCTCCTCCGCGCGCGCGCGGAAGATCAGCTCCTCAATGGACAGTTCTGAGAGTGGTGGCGGAACCATGTCTACTTCCCCTCCTGCACGCCCTGGCACTTCGGGAACCGGAATCGCACGTCCTTGCTGTCTCTGAGCTGAAACTCACGGGCCAGTGCGCATCCCTCGGTCAGCAAGGGCTGGGCGTGCTCCAGCGCGCCGCGCTCCTGAAGCAGATCCCCGTGTAGCAGCAGGGATTCCGCGAGGACCAGGGCATACCTCTTGTTGGAGGGTTCACCTTCACGCACGGCTCGCCCATACCCCTGCGCCTCCTTGTAGAGCGAGTCTGCCTCCTCGAGTCGGCCTTGTTCGACCAGGAGCGTGCCGAGCCTGACAAGGGTTCTGGCCAGCACCCAGCGGTAGAGGTGGTTGCCCTGCTCGGCCTGGACACACGTGCGCCCATGTTGGAGTGCCTCTCGAAGGTAGGGTTCGGCGGCCTTCGCACCCTCCTCCTT
>NZ_DASPHO010000740.1:0-31396 GCF_035629615.1 Hyalangium sp.
TGACCCTGGGCAGCGGCGACCTGTACTTCTCCCGCCAGGACCCGGACGGCAAGACGCGGTGGCTCTTCTGCGACGGTGTCGTGGTGGAGGCCACCTCCGGCGCCGAGCCCACGGTCATCGTTCCGGAGTCCGTGAGCAAGAAGGATCGCAAGAAGATCCAGGACAAGCGCTACCTGGACTCGGCGAAGGCCTACCCCGCCGAGGAGATCGACAAGCTCGGCGCCGAGAAGAAGCCCGAGGCGAAGGAGTAGCCCACCCCACGGCTCACCGGGTGCCCGGCCCTCCCACAAGGCCCTCTGCGGAGGTGGGAGGGCCCTCGGCTAGGGCGCGTAGGTGACCACGACGTGGTTGCCGGTGACGATCAGCCGGCGCGGCACCGCGCTGCTTCCAGCGATGGCCAGATCGAAGTTCAGCGGCGTCCTCAGGGCGCGCTTGTTCATCTCCTCCTGCAGCATGCCCTCGGCGTTGCGATCCCGCTTGGAGACGAGCTGGGCCGAGAGGGCCTCCGCCTTCGCCCGCAGGATGTTGCCCTCCAGGGTGAGCTGGATCTCCAGATCGGCCACCACGCCGTTGACGATGGCGTTCTGGAAGTTCTTCACCTGCTGCTTGGCGAACCCGGGCACCTGGCCGGTGTAGCGCACGTTCACGCCCCGCAGGAACGCCTGGCACGCCAGCCGGTTGCGCGAGAGGAACCGGAAGCCCGAGAGCCGCTCGATGACGATCTCCCCATCGAGCTTGCTGTGGACCTCCCGCCCAGGCATCCGGTACGGCAACATCTGGGTGGAGAGCTGCTCCAGCATCGCGGGGGTGTAGTACAGGGAGAAGGCCGGGCCTGCCTGCCCGGGTGAGCCCAGCTCCGCGGAGTACGCGGAGGAGGCCTGGACGGACTGCTCCGCGGCCTGGACGGCCATGCGGAGGCTCTGCTGCTCGTCCTCCAGCCGCTTCACGCGCACGCGCGGGTCCACGGAGAAACAGCCCCCCAGCAGCGCGCTCACTGCCAGCGTGGCGAGCGCGATCCTCCAGGGCGAGCGGGGGCTCATGGCGACGCCACCTTGCAGTTGCCCTGCACCACCCGCCAGTGGCCCGTGGCCCGCGGCGAGGAGAAGCTCGCCGTCATGCGGTAGCTCTGGTGGGCAAGCCCCAGCCGGGCATGGACCTCTCCCGAGCGAGGCATCCCCTTGGGCGCGGCCTTGGCCGGCATCACCGCGGTGCACCCGAGGCCTTGGAGCCCGGCCGCGTTCTCCGCCTGAGTGGCCGAGGCGAAGGCCTGCTCGACCTGCGCCTCCTTCTGGCGGAGCTCCTCCCGGAGCGCCCGGTTGCGCTCCTCCAGCTCCTCCGCGCGGGCCTCGAGCGAGCTACCGCCTCTCCTCGACGCGTTTCCCGACGAGCACCCCGCCGCCGCGAGAAGCAGCGCGATGGGCAACCACCCTCTCGAAGTTCTCTTCATGCCGCGAGGCTAGCACGCGGCCACTTCACGCCCCCATCCGCGCCAGGCGCTGCGCCAGGTGCGCGTCTCCGCCCGTCTCGATGGCGCGCAGGTGGGCTGGAAGCGCCCCGCCCGCGCCCTGCAGGCGCGCTTCCACGTGCGGCTTGAGCGCATTCCAGCGCCGCTGCCACCCCACCTCGGAGCCACCGCGCAGCTCCGGGCGCTCGGTGAGAAGCAGCCCCATGCGCAGCGCGAGCTCCGGCTCGGCCAGGGCCTCCACCTCGCGAGCCACCGCTGCCACGCCTCCCGCCGCCGGAGCCCCCGCGGGCGCGCGCTTCCACTGCTGCGCGGTCCGGACGAACGCCGCCACGTCCAGCTCGCCCAACAGCATCATCGCGAACCTCAGCGGCAACCGAGGCTCGCCCTTGGGTGCCACCACCCGCCCCATGAGCGACTCGAACGCCGCTCCCAGCGTGGCGTGGGCCGCCGGATCGCTGCCTCCCAGGCGCCGCAGCGCCCTCCGCGCACGCCGCGCCTGGAGGGCCACCTGCCAGCTCCGCTTGCCGAGCCGGCCTTCCAGCGCCGAGAGCGCCTTGGCTGCCGCTGTCACCTGCTCCGCCGTGGGCTTGGACGGGCGCAGCCGGGGGGACAGCTCGGGCAGGGGGGGTGGGCCCTTCTCCTTGCTCGGCGCTGGAGCGGGCGCCTCCCCACCCTCCGTCACCTCGCGATAGCCCTCGCGCAGCTTCTCCGCGACCTTCTTCTCGTACTCGCGCCGCGCGCTGTCCTCATCCGGGAACGCCTTCTCCTTGCGCTGCCCCGCGGTGCCGATCTTCCCGAAGGTGACGATGAAGGTGCTGCCCTGCAGCTCCGGGCTCCAGAACTTGGAGCTGGTCCCCTCGACGAACTCGAACCTGCGCATGCCACGAACCTCCGGCCTGGAGGCCCCAGGCTACTACGGACGGGGGCCCTGGGCTCAGGCCTTCGCACGCTCCATCTCGCGCAGCCCCGCCTCCCGCGTCGTGCGCCCCTCGTACCCCAGCTCCTGGCGGGCCTTGGCGTCGCTCACGGTCACCTCCCGGCCCGCGAGCAGCAGCTCCTGGCGGCTGACGGGCGGGGCGCCCGGCAGGGGGAGGAAGTTCCAGAGCACCTCGGACACCGTCGCCACCGCCATCGCGAGCCCGAAGGGGATCTGCTTGTTCCCAGGATCCACCCCCTGCGTCCTCAGCATCGCGGTGACGAAGTCGCGGAAGACAACGGGCTCGCCATCGGTGAGGAAGTACGTCTGGCCTCCGCGCCCCTTCTCCGCCGCGAGCAGCATCCCCTCCACGCAGTTGGCGACGTGGCAGGTGGAGGTCTTGAAGTGTCCACCGTCCACCCAGCGGAAGCGGCCGGACTTTACCGCATCGCTGAGGGTGGCCAGGACGGAGGTGTCGCCCTTGCCCCAGATGAAGCGGGGACGGACGACGATGGTGGTCAGCTCGGGTGAGTTGACCGAGAGCACGAGCCGCTCCGCCGCGCACTTGGTGGAGGAGTAGTTGCCGATCGGCCGCTCGGGCAGGGGCCGCGTCTCGTCCACGTTGACCATGGGCGTTCCGTCTACGAGCACCGCCTCGGTGCTCACGTGCACCAGGCGCTTGATGCCTACGGCCCTCGCCGCCTCCAAGACGTTCTCCGTGCCGCGCACATTGGCCTCGAAGAGCTCGGCGCGAGTGCCCGACGCCTTCACGGAGGCGGCAGAGTGGAAGAGCAGCTCGCAGCCCTCCATGCCCCGCTTGAGCGCCTCCACGTCCGAGAGATCTCCCTCACAGGGCTCGGCGCCGGCCTGGCGCACCTGATCCCGAGCCGCCTCCGAGCGGCCCAGGGCCCGCACCGTGTGCCCCTGCTCGCGGAGCGCCGCAATGAGCCGCCGGCCTACGAATCCAGAACCTCCCGTGACGAATGCGCGCATGCTCGTGACTCCTCGGCGAGGACCCTCGCCTACTACCGTTCCCAGACCTTCGCCAGCGCCACAGGCCGCCCCGTCAGAACATGTCCGGGAGGGCCGGCGAGGCCCCGGAGAAGAGCGTGGCCGCCAGCCGCACGGTGGCATCATCCGCCACGAGCGCCCCCACCGAGCGCAGCGCCTCCGGCGTCAGAAAGCCGGTATAGAGCGGCGCGAGCGCCCGCACATCCAAGCTCATGAGCCCACCGCCGCCTCGCTGGACGTGCCCCGTGCCTCCGGACACCTCGAGGGTGAAGGTGCCTCGGTTCTCGGGGAAGAGGTCGTCCTCCACGTGCAGGTGCAGCGTGCCGGAGACACCCGCCGGGTAGCCCCGGGACTCGAGCGCGGCGGGCACGTCCAGCACGCGCATCATCCAGTGGAAGAGCAGCTTCACCTGGTAGGTCTGCTCGCGCAGCAGCAAGAGCAGCGGATCCATGGGGCCGCCCGTCCACACCACCTCCTGAGCGAGCGAGCGGTGATCTCCAAGGAAGCGCAGCAGCCGCCGCGCAGCCGTTGGAGTGGACACCACGTAGTCCGTGAGGAAGATCTCCTGCAGGAGGTCCACCTTGCGTCGGCGGACGAGCCAGACATAGCCCTCCAGGCCTTGGGCGCCTTCCACGACGTAGCCATAGGCCGTCTCGCTGCGAGGGTGGAACACGCGGTCCCAGACGTAAGGGCCGCGGTCGAGGTAGCCCTGCCGGGTGGAGGCGTAGCGGCGGTAGAGCTCCTGGACGGCGGGGAGATCGGCCGGACTCACGGGCCGCACCTGGAGGGTGCGCTCGTTGAAGTCGAGGCGATGGGCCTGGACGCGGATCTCGAACCGGGCGCCAGCCTGCTCGTAGCCCGCGCGCCGGTAGAGCGGCTGGGTGGCGGGATAGAGGACGGAGAGCGGGAACCCCA
The DNA here is from genome assembly GCF_035629615.1 of Hyalangium sp. Taxonomy (GTDB): domain Bacteria; phylum Myxococcota; class Myxococcia; order Myxococcales; family Myxococcaceae; genus Hyalangium. The sequence goes on from NZ_DASPHO010000740.1 coordinate 4,308, forward strand.
GGCTGCGAAGCTCCTGGAGGGTGTGCTGCATGAGCCGGGTGGCGGCCCCGGCCCCTCGCGCGCTGGGAGCGACGCCTACCCCGCCGATCCCCGCCATGGCGACACGGCGTCCGCCAAACCACTGCCCCATGGGGATGGGGAGCGCCGTGGCTGTCACCGTCCCCTTCTCGCGCAGCACTCGGAGGTTGGCCAGCCCTGCCTTCTCGACCCAGGCGGTGCTGTCTGCGAGCGGCATGGCGAACGCCTGCGCCATGATGTCCGCCACCGCGGCCTGCTCCTCGGCATCTCCGGGAGGGCCGAACGCCGGTCTACCCCTCTCCATGTCATTCCTTCCTTTGCACAGGCGCGAGCGCCCGGGCGCAAGATATGCGGTAGCCGCCTCTGCTGGCACGCGCTTCCCGCGTCCAGGCGCTAGCATTCTGGGCATGATCCGTCCCGCCACACCCGCCGACCTCCCCGGCATCCTCCAGCTGATCCGCGCGCTGGCCGACTACGAGAAGCTCACGCATCAGGTGGTCGTAACCGAGGCCCAGCTGCGCGAGCACCTCTTCGGCCCCCGGCCCTACGCCGAGGTGCTGCTGGCCGAGGAGGGGGAGCAGTTGGTGGGCTACGCGCTCTTCTTCCACACCTACTCGACGTTCCTGGGCCACCCGAGCCTGTACCTCGAGGACCTCTTTGTCCTGCCCTCGCACCGTGGCCAGGGGCACGGCAAGGCCCTGCTCGCCCGGCTGGCGCGGATCGCCGTCGACCGCGGCTGTGGGCGCTTCGAGTGGATGGTGCTCGACTGGAACACTCCGGCCATCCAGTTCTACGAGTCCCTGGGCGCGGCGCTGGCGCCCGAGTGGAAGCTGTGCCGCATGACGGGTGACGCACTCCAGCGGTTCGCCGCGACGGCTGCGTGAAGCCAGGGGGCCCGGATGATCGCCAGTGTGGACGTGGACTACAGGTTGGATGCGACGTTGGCGGCGTGCGTCATCTTCCGAGACTGGATTGACGCGGCCGAGACCGCGCACTTCGTGGACCGGGGGCCCCCCGCCGAGCCCTATGTCCCTGGCGAGTTCTACCGTCGGGAGCTGCCGGGGCTGCTGCGCGTGCTGGCGCGGGTGCCGGATCCGCTCACGACCGTGGTCATCGACGGCTACGTGTGGCTGGCGGGCGAGGAGCGGCCTGGCCTGGGCGCCCACCTCTACGAAGCGCTCGGGAGGAAGATCCCCGTCATCGGCGTGGCGAAGACGACGTTCCAGTCCAGCCGGCTCTCAATCCCGGTGCTGCGAGGGGGCAGCCAGCGGCCCCTGCTGGTGACGGCCGTGGGGGTAGAGGTCCAGGACGCCGCGCTGTGCATCCTGCGAATGCACGGGCCGTCACGGCTGCCCACCCTGCTCAAGCGCGTGGACCGGCTGTGCCGCGAGGCATGAGGCTGTCAGACCTTCCACGATCTTTCGAACTGATCCAAGGGCTCGAACGTCACGTTCCGGATCTTCGCCCGTTCGAACGCCCTCTTCACCTCTTCCACCACGAGCACATACCCGCCGCGCTCTGCGGGCATGAAGAAGTCGGAGCCATCCCATGACGCGGGATCGAAGAAGAGCCCCTTCCACACAGGGAAGATGCCGGCCGGACGGATCCGGGGCACCTCGATACCTTGGGCCCAGTCGATGTTTCCGCACCGACCCGTGACGGCCAGGCCACTATAGCCTGGGGTCAACTGGCCCTGCTTGTCGTGGACGGCGACCTCATAGAGTGACCACCCGGTGAACCCGTGCGATCGCAGAAGCTGCACCACGGAATCCGCGATAATGATCGGTACTGCAAACGTCGTCCACATCACTGGGTCGACCGGCTTGGCACGCCCCATCGCCCAGTCGACTCTGATCGGGTGGGCTGGGTGTACTTCGCCGCGAGTCAAGCCAAAGGCATCGGTCTCCACGTCCAAGTCGCCTCGGAACGCCCTGCTGTACCCTGACTCCCCGAGATAGAAGGTCTTGTCGAAGCCGGGGAAATTCCTAGAAGTTGACTTGGAACCCAAACTCGCCTCCCAACTCTCTTCCGAACTGAAGGATCTGCTCGAATGAAGGGTTGTCCCCAAGGAATTTCTTCCACCGCCTGTTGTATTCGACTGCCTTCTTGAGATGGCTGGCCCGCTCCCACCATGCGCCGAACTTCGGATCGTTGACATTGATCCCTGCCTTCCGAAAGTCTTTTGCGAACTGCTGAGAGAACACGTGATGGGCGTGCGCCCCTTCGGGCATCTTGCCCGTCAGGCGCGCGAGGTTTTCCCGGAAGTTGCCCTCTGTGAAAGGCTTGAAGCCACCCCCTGCTCCCTTTGCGGCACTGGAGGTCTGGGCGCCCTCACTTGGAGCCTTTGGGGACTCCATGAGGACGTAGACGGCACCAGCGCCTGTCCCCAGCGCTGCCGCCGCGTAGCCCACGGGTACCACCACCTGCTCTATCGCCAGGGCCCCTTCCGCACTGAGGGACAGCACCGGGAGTCTCGCACCCGCCGTGCCGAGGCGTGTGGCTGTGCCGGCCGCGCTGCCGTAGATCATCACCAGGTGCGTGGATAGCCGGGCGGCCTCGCGAATCTGCTCCTGCAACGGCAGCGCGGAGTAGCGGGCGAAGTACTCAGGCGACGAGGCAATGAGGGCAGCCACCGCGGACGGCAGTTGTTCAAGCCCCTGGAGGCTTTGAATGGGGTCGTCGACGAGCTGAGCCAGCGCCTGCGCCATCTCACCCAGTGCATCCCCTCCACCATCCAGCGCGGCATTGAACCAGTCCCGCTCCAGGCCCAGCTCGCCCACCATGACTCCAGGCCGGCTCAGCGAGTCGTCCACGGTATAGAAGACGCCCCCCTTGTCCCGGTAGAAGGCCCCCACCTCGAAGTGCCCCGCCATGAGCCTGCCTTCGCGCAGTTCCACCCGGCCCATCCCCATGCGCTGGAGAGGCCTCCCCGTGAGGGCACTGACCAGGTAGCCGTCCGGACGCATGACCACCAGGAAGTGGAAGGAGCGCAGGCGCTGCAACAGCTCGGCATAAGGCATGTCCTCAGCCCGGGTGCGCACCTGGCGCAGCACGAAGAGGAGGGAGCGACGCGGACCGAAGCTCTGGAGGCTCGTCCCCGTGCGAGCCAGCGCCTCCCACAGCGCTTGCGCCTCCTCAGGCTCCAGTTCCTCTCCCGCCTCGTGCCAGGCGTCCTCCTCCAGCCCTGCCAGCTGCTGGAGGAGCTGGAAGTCATCCCTCTTCTCCCAGAGGCCAAAGCCACCGCAGTCCTGCAAGCAGCCGGGCGGCGTGCCTCCCTCCTGGAAGGCGAAGTGTCGCCCCGCGGCACTGTCGGTCGCACAGCCAGTCATCCCCGTCAGAGCCACCCACGCAAGCAGCGCTGGCACGAGCCGCCTCGCTTCATGAGGTAGGCTCGTCCACGACGGAGCGTGTCGTGCCCGAGAGTCGGCCTTTGCCATCTTCCGACTCTAGCGCTGAAGGCACTATGATGCGGTGGGTGGCACCGCTCGCCACCGCGGAGGTCTCTCGTAACGATGACCCTGAACGAGTTCTTCGACGCTTCCTACCAGTGGGGAGAGCAGAACGCGCAGCTCATCCTCCTGCTGGGTGTGGCCGTCCCGGCCCTGGGCACGCTGTTGGCGTTCATCGGCAAGGGAGGGAAGACGGACGAGGACGGGCGCTTCATCGCGAGCGCGGTGATGGGGTTCGCGATGTTCGCGGTGGTGCTCGAGATCATGGCCCTCTTCGTGGGCCACTTCCTCCGCGGCTCGAGCATCCTGGAGGCCAACGCGGCGCTGCTGATCGCGCCCATCCTCTGCCTCGTCGGCTCGGTGCTCGGCCTGCGCCTGGTCTTCCCGCTGGCCGAGATCGGCGTGGTGCGGTCCATCCTGGACATGGGGGGGTTCTTCGTCTCCTGCCTCCTTGTCATGTGGTTCATGTCGAAGTTCCGCGGCTGGAACATCACCATCTTCGGCTCGCTCTTCACCTTCCTCATCATCGTGCTGCTGGCCTTCTGGTTCATGCGCCGGCAGTACCGCCGAGCCTTCGGGCTGGATCGCACGCGGAAGGTACACCCCGGGTGAACCTGTCCTGCCAGTCCTGTGGGGCCCAGCTGGTGGTGGCGGACACGCTCCGCACCGCGACGTGTCCGTACTGCGCGGCGCCCTCCGTGGTGGAGCGGCCTCCCACCCCGGATCGGCCCCCACCCACCTTCGCGCTCGGCTTCGTGCAGACGCCGCAGAAGGCCCGGGAGCTGGCACGCGAGACGCTGCTCCGCCGGAGCTTCTGGGCGCCCTCCAGCGTCCGCAACGCCTCCGTGGAGGAGCTGCGCGGCATCTACGTGCCGGCCTGGCTCTACAGCGCGCTGGCCGAGTCCGACTTCAGCGCCGCCATCGGCGAGAACTACACGGAGACAGAGACGTACACGACGACGGAGAACGGGAAGACGGTCACCCGGACACGGCAGGTGACGCGGACCGAGTGGCGTCCGCTCCAAGGCCGCCACACGGAGTACGTCCCGGACGTGGTCGTCACCGCCTCCTCGGGCCTGCCCAATGAGGAGCTGGAGCAGATCGAGCCGTTCGATCTCCGGGCCCTGCGGCGCTACGACGACGCGCTCGTGGCCGGGTGGATCAGCGAGGAGCCTTCCCTCCCCCAGGAGCAGTGCCTGCAGCAGGCGCGCACGGAGGTGACGGGCCTGCTGCGCAAGCGGCTGTCCGCCTTCATGCCCGGGGACTCGCACCGCAATCTCCAGTACTCGACGCAGTTCCACCACGAGTCCCTGGTGGTGTGCCTGCTGCCCGTCTGGGTGATGGCGCTGCGCCACGATCCGAAGTCCCCGCCCCTGCACTTCCTGGTCAACGGGCAGACGGGGAAGGTGTACGGGCGTGTGCCCGTCTCATGGGTGAAGGTAGCGCTCGCCGTGCTGCTGGTGCTGCTGGTGCTGGGCGGCTTGTACCTCCTGCTGTCCCCGATCCTGAAGGGGATGTGATGGCCTCCGTCGAAGCGCAGTGTCAGCGCTGCCACAGCCGGCTGGAGGCCGAGGACCTCCGGTGTCCCGTCTGCGCCCTGCCCACGCCGAAGCCTCCCCGGGCCGCGGCTCGCGAGCAGGCCCGCGTCATCCGCTGCAGCAACTGCGGGGCGGCGATTGCGTACTCGGTGGAGGCGCAGGCGCCGAAGTGCGCCTTCTGCGCGTCCGAGATGCGCACCGAGACGCAGGAGGACCCAATCGACCAGGCGGACCGGTTCGTCCCCTTCGAGGTGGGCACCGACCAGGCGCATGAGGCGCTGAAGACGTTCCTGGGCAAGGGGGGCTTCTTCCGGCCCCAGGATCTGGCAAGCCGCGCGGCAGTGGACTCGCTGCAGCCATTGTGGTGGCCGGGCTGGAAGTTCGACGCGCAGGTCGAGGTCACCTGGACGGCCGACACCGACGCGGGGGCCCACCGGAGCGCCTGGGCCCCGCACTCGGGCGCGACTCACCTCGAGCTGCACAACATCCTCGTCTCCGCCTCCCGGGGGCTGACGCTGGCGGAGACCCAGGCCCTCTCTTCCTCATATGACATCTCCAAGGCGAAGCCGAAGCCCGAGGGGCCACCGGGGGCGCAGGTGGAGCTCTTTGATGTGACACGCTCGGGTGCGCGGCGGCAGATCCTCTCCGCGGTGGAGAGCACGGCGCGCGAGCACATCGCCAAGGCGGATCTCCCCGGTCGCCGCCACCGCAACCTGCGCGCGGCAGTGGCGCTGTCGGGCCTGGACACCGCGCACTACGCGCTGCCGGCCTACGTGCTCGCCTACCGCTACGGGAAGAAGCTGTACCGCGTGGTGGTGCACGGGCAGGACCCGAGCTGCGTGCTGGGCGAGAAACCGGTCTCCTGGGCGAAGGTGGCGGTGGCTGTCCTCATGGCCCTGGCGCTGGTGATCGTGTTCCTGTTGATTCAGGCCTCCTGAGCGGGGCGGGTCATCGCTGCCGCTCGTCGCGGGTGGCGATGATGTGCCGATAGGGGATGACCCGGACGAGCTCGTCCACCGTCGTCAGTCCGGCGGCGATCTTCTCCATCGCGTCATCCACCATGGTCTTGAAGAAGTGCTGGCGGGCGTACTTGCGAATCTGCGCGTTGTGCGCCCCTGAGACGATGAGATCCTGCATGCCGGTATCCACCACGAGCAGCTCGAAGATGCCCACCCGCTTGCGGTAGCCGGTGTGGTGGCAGTGCTCGCAGCCTCGGCCCGCCCGGAGCTGGATGCCCTCCAGCAAGTGGCCGAGCAGCGCCTTCTGCTCCTCGGTGGGCTCGCGGGGCTCCGAGCACCTCTCGCAGATGCGGCGCGCCAGCCGCTGGGCCAGGACGGCGAGCAAGGCGTCGGCGATATCCGTGTCATCCAGCTCGAGGCCACGCAGGCGCCCGATGGCGCCCACGGCGTCCGCGGTGTGGAGGGTGCCGAGGACGATGTGGCCTGTGCGGGCGGCGTTGAGGGCGGTGCTGCCCGTCTCCAGGTCGCGAACCTCGCCCATGAGCAGGATGTTGGGGTCCTGGCGGAGCAGGGCGCGCAGCAGCACGGAGTACGGCATCTGCGGGCTGACCTGCTTCTGGTTGACCTTGGGGACGAGGTACTCGATGGGGTCCTCGGCGGTGATGATCTTCCGGCGCCCGTCGTTGAGCTGGGCCAGCGCCGAGTAGAGGGTGGTGGTCTTCCCGCTCCCAGTGGGGCCGGTGACGAGCACAAGGCCCTCTGGGTTGTTGAGGAGCTGGAGGAAGATGCGCTGCATGTCTTCGCCCATCCCGAGCTGCACCACAGGGACGAGGCCAGCATTGGGGTCGAGGATGCGGATGACGACGTCCTCGCCAGCAGGGCTGGGGACCACACTCACGCGGTAGTCGATGACCTTGCGGTGGTCCTCGCCCCGGTCGATGACCGCGCGAATGCGCCCGTCCTGAGGCCTGCGGTGCTCGGTGATGTCCAGCTGGGCGAGGATCTTGATACGATTGATGACCTCGCTGACGAGCTCCGGGCTCATGTCCGTGTACATCTGGTGGAGGATGCCGTCGATGCGCAGGCGCAGATCCACGTCGCCCGGGTAGCTCTCGATGTGGATGTCCGAGGCCTTCTTCTCCACCCCCATGGCGAGAATGGTGTCGACGAGCTCCATGGCGGTGGGCTGATGGCGCGACGGGGGGCGGGGGCGGATGACGAGGTCCGCGGTGACGCGCTGCCCGGCGCCGAAGCCCGTCTCCAGGGCGGACTCGATCTCGTAGCGGTTGAGCCGCACGGTGCGGATGGAGCGCTCCAGGAGATCGCCGATCCGCGTGAGGATGTTGGGGTTGTCCGGGTCGAGCATGCCGACGGTGACCGTCGCGTTGGGAGCAGCGGGGTCGACCTTGCCCAGCACCACCACATGATGGCGGCGGCAGAACGGCTCCGGCAGCATCTGCATGGAGTTGCGGTCAAGGGTGTGCTGGGAGAGCTCGGAGAAGTCCTCGGGATCCTGCGACATGCCCGCAGGCTATACCGGGAGTTGCTCTGGTACAGTCACCTCCGGAGCCCACACATGGCGTGCGGGCCAAGGCCTCATTGATGGAATACAATCTGGCAGACGAGTTCTTGAACGCCGTCCAAGGGACTCGCAGATCAACCCGAGAGGGAGAAGAGGCGGTACACAAACCTCTCTTGCTGCTCCTCGCATTGGCGCGTGTTCAGCGGGGTCAACCCAGATTGGTTCCTTTCACGGAACTCGAACCTCGTCTGCTCTCTCTCCTGGAGGAATACGGCCCTCCTCGAAAGACCCAAGCGAGCTACCCCTTTTGGAGGCTCCGCAACGACGGCATCTGGGAAGTCCTTCCGACGACCGGGCTCGTCATGAGAAAGAGCAACACCGATCCGACCGTGACCTCTTTGCGCAGGTCCGGAGCGGCCGGGGGATTTCTTGAAAAGTACGACACCCTGCTCAGACAACAGCCAGAATTCCTGAAGAAGGTGGCTCGGTTCATCCTCGCGGAGTACTTCCCACCGGACCTTCGTGATGAGATCGCTCTCGCAGCGCAGCTGTCACTGGACTGAACTCCTTTAACTGCACGATTGACTCACCCTCCCCTCTCCGTCGCCGCACTCCACAAGCCTAGCCCCTCTGAAAAGCACTCGGCCCGCCCCGGACTCTTTCGAGCCAAGGCGGGCCAAGGAGTGCAGCGCAGGCCAGGGAGCGTTAGCGGCCGATGATCTGCTTCAGCTGATCCTTCTCATTCTGGAAGGAGAAGAGCTGGTAGAGCTGGAAGGAGTTCTCACGGTCCAGCACTCGCGGCCAGAGCACCCGCACCGCGTCCAGCTTGTCCTCGCCAAAGGAGAAGCGCTGGAGGATCTTCGTCACCTGCGGCACCAGGAAGTGCTGCGAAGAAGCCGCCGCCTCGAGCACCCGGAGCTTGCCGTCACCGAAGGACTCCTTGTTGACGGCCCGGATCAGGCTCTGCAGCTGGTCCTCGGAGATCGGGTACACCTGCGGCTGCGGCGGAGGCGGCGGGGGCTGGGGCCGGGGGCTCTGGCGCTGCCGGAAGGAGCGCAGGTCCGGCGCCTTGTTCAAGTCGTGCCGCATCGCGTTCATCTCCTCCCGGAGCTTGCTCAGCGCCTCGCGGCCCCTCCGGTTGTTGCCCTCTCTCGTCGCCTGGGCCAGCAGCACCTCCATGCGCGCCATCCGATCGATCTGCTCCTCGCGCTCGATGACCACCAGCGTGCCGCGCCGCCGGAAGCCCTCGGGGATGTCGTAGTCGTCGTACCAGGAGCCGCTGTCGTTGTAGCCGGGGATCGGCGTCGGGGGCCCAGGCCGGGTGTTGATGGGGCCCGTCGGCTGACCCGGCGGGGGGGGGCGAGCCATGCCTTGCGCGGTCTGGGCAGAGGCAACGACCGACATCAACACTGCGACGGAGAGTACGAGAGCCCTCATGGCGACTTCCTTGTCTTGGGGTGTACGCTCCTACTGACGCACAAGGTCGCCCGGCATTCAACAATCAGTTCACAGTGAACTCTCGCGAGTACCCGGTGTACGGGCGGATCGCCCCATCCCAGCCGGACTTCCAGTCGCCGTCATGCCGGATGCGGTAGGTGCCTGGCGTCGCCGTGGAGGGGATCTTCCACTCGGTCGTCACGTGCGAGCAGGCGAAGGTGGGGAAGCAGTTGTTGCGCTCCCAGCGGTACTTCGTCTCCCAGTCCCAGTCGTACGCCACCGTCACCCACGAGGTGCCCGACTTGCGCTGCACCTGCAGGAACGAGCCCTGGCGCCGCAGGTTGTTCTTCGGGTGGGCGCCCCAGAACTTCACCGACACCGTCTGCCCCCGCGTGTACGAGGCGCTCGCGTTGGTGTGGACGCTGCCGAACTCCACCGACAGCAGCTTGTCGTCGAACACCACGCCCGTCTGCACCGTCGTCTGATCATTGCGCAGATCCCGAGGCGTGGGGCCCGCGGCCACCGTGGTGCCGTTGCGCAGCGCCACCGCCAGCTTCTCCGTCTCCTGCTGCACCGCCCCCAGCGTCCACGGCCCGAAGTGCGTGGAGGCTCCCTCGTAGTCCTGCTTCGCGTACTCCTCGCGCGTGGCCAGGTAGCCCGCGTAGGCGTTGGAGAGCCCGGCAAGGACCACCTGGGTCACCCCGATGGGAGCGAGCTGGTTCAACACCGCCTGCCGCAGCCGCCGACCCGCCATCGTCGTCGCCTCGAAGGGCACCGCCACCAGCGCCAGGTTGCCCAGCGTCACCACCTGCAGCGGCAGCACCTCCGGAGTCCACGGGTACGGCGTCTGCGTCCCCATCTCCAGCACCATGGGCTTCTCGCCCTGGCAGGGCGTCGTCATCACCGCGCAGGTGAAGGCGCCCCACACATCGCGGATCTGCGCGCAGGTGTTGCCCTCGCTGCCAAAGCCCGGCCCGTCCTCGGCGCCCGCCAGCATGGAGATGCCAATGCCCGCCTCGCACGTGGTGCGCGCCACGCCCCCGCCGTACTGCGGAGCCACCGGCACCTGGTCCATCTTCACGTACGCGTGCCGGAAGTCCACCGCGCCCGTGAGCAGCGGGGTGGCGCCGTCGTAGAGGGACTTCGCCAGGTTGTACTGCTTGCTGCCGGAGAGCTCCGTGCTCTCGAAGTCATTGGCCCCGCCGCCGTTGGTGCCGCCGTAGATGTTGGGCGTCACGTCCCCCTCGTTGCTCTGGGCGAAGGCGGCCACGAACGTCTTGGAGGCCAGGTAGTTCGTCCCCTTGTTCTTCTCGAACAGGTAGGAAGCGTAGCCCTTGTTGTCCCCACTGATGAGCTTGTTGTCGTTGCCCATGGACGTGGCGTGCACGGCGAACCAGTTGAGGGCGCCCACCTCCGCCCCCGTCGAGCTCTGCAGCCGCAGCAGCGTCATCTTCTTGTCCGTGTCGGAGGAGTACAAGCTACGCTCGCTCGAGGGGTTGTAGAGGTACGCCTCCGGCGAGCGGTTGAGGCTCGCGTTGAGCAGATCCCCCGAGGCGATCCGGATGGAGCCCGTCGCCAGGTTGGTGTGCGCCTGGGCAATGGCCTGGACGATGCCGTCCACGATGGCATCGAAGTTCTGCTTGTCGTAGCCGAGCACCGTCAGGTTGTAGAGCGCGTAGTGCGAGAAGCCGCCCGGCCCGCTGTGCGTGTGCGTGGCGCTCAGCAGCACGTTCGCGTCCGAGTAGATGGTGCCATAGCGTGCACGCAGCCGCTCCACCACCTGCTGCTTCACGCCCTGGAAGATCTGCCCGGCGTCCGCGCTCACGAAGGCCACGCGCTTGCCGTTGCACGGCGAGGAGATGACGAAGGCCCGCGCGCGCAGCCGCTGGTGGATGCCCGCCGTCTTCTGCTCGAGCATCGCGTAGCCCATCATCCCCAGCTCCGCCGCCGGGCCGGTGATGTCGTAGATGCCCGCTCCCACCTGGAAGGACGTGTTGCCCGCACACGGGCCCGTGAGCGCGGCCCCCTCGTGCGTGCCAAGGGTCTCCTCATCCCCCGGGAGCCCCTCGGGTGAACAGGCGCCCAGCGCCAGGACCAGCATCCCCACGAGCAAGGAACGAGACGGTGTCTGCATCTTTCAACCCCCGCCGCGAGCCCGCGGCCATCGAAGCGTGTCCAGCCCGCTTCTCTCCTGAGAGAACGGACCCGACATTATCCGCAGGCGTCTCGGGAAGTTGCCCAAACACGGCTCTCCTCTGAAATCCTTGCCTGGCTTGAATTGCAAACCTTGCAACAGTAGCCTGTTTTCCGTTCCGACTGAATTCCTCAGGGAACACACGAGCGGCGGAGTTGGCTCCCCGTGGAGGAAGGCATGCACACTCATAGGTCGTCGTTCAGGTCATCGTCGCTGGGCCGGCGCGGTTTTCTCAAGGGCTCGGTGGCCCTGGGCGCAGCGCTCCTAAGCGAGCGGGCCATTGCCCAGGCGCGGCTGGAGGCCGCGGCCGCCGGCATCCGGGCCCACGACTGGCACACGCTGCCCCTGCATGACGGGAGCACCGTGACGGTGGGCGAGAAGGAGCTGGGCGGGGACTTCCAGCTCCGGCGCGGCGTGAGGGGGGACTTCGAGCCCAGCCGGACCCTCGAGTCGGCGGTCTTCCAGTCGGCTGGCTTCTTCAACATGGTGGGCATGCACTGGGTGGCGGACGTGCCGGAGGGCACCTCGCTCGAGGTGCAGGTGCGCGGCAGCAGGGATGGCGTGAAGTGGGGCCCGTGGTCACCCGTGGGCCATGTGATGGGCGCCCGAGGGGATGAGGAGCTCCCGGAGGGCGCGGAGACCTTCACGGATGCCGTGGAGTTCGGCCGGGCCCGGGCGATGCAGTACCGCCTCACCTTGGGGACGACCAAGCCGGCGCTGTCTCCCATCGTCCGCCGCGTGACGGCCACGCAGATCGACTCGCTCGACGCGCCCACCTTGGAGATGCTGGACGAGAACGGGCCTGGCATCCCCTTCCGCGTGGGCAACGGCGGCGCGCCCGGTGCGCGCCTCATCCCGCGGGACGGGTCGACCGGCTGGGGGCCGACGGACTACGGCCCCGGCTCTCCGCTGTGGTGGGAGCCGTACACCGGCGTGTACCCCACGCAGTTCGTGACGATTCACCACACCGCGTGGGCCAACAACCCGGAGAACCCCGTCGCGACGATGCGGGCCGTCTGGTACTACCACTGCGTCACCCTGGGCTGGGGCGACATCGGGTACCACTTCCTGGTGGACCAGTTCGGCAACATCTACCAGGGCCGTGATGGCGGGCATGCCACCGAGGCCGGCCACGTCTCCCGGTACAACCACTACAACATCGGCATCTGCTTGATGGGGCAGTTCCATCCCGGCGCGCCGGACGTGCCGCCCGGGGGCGAGCCCACCCCCGAGGCCCTGGACACCGCCATGCGCATGGCCGCGCTGGAGGCCGCCTGGTGGGGACTCAACCCGTTGGAGAAGGGCATCTACGCCAAGCCGGACATCGCGTGCCGCCCGCAGCTCTGGAACTACCGCATCTGCGGCCACCAGGACTGGGGACGCAATGGCAGCTGCGTGGCGACGCTCTGTCCCGGCAGCAACGTCTACAAGCACCTGCCCTCCATCCGTCAGCAGGCGGCAGCGCTCATCCCGCACATCCATGAGTTCAACCTGATGCGGATGCTCGATCGCGACGTCTGAGCCGACAAGCGCCCCGACATCGCGGGGAGTCTTGTCTAGACTGCCCGCGTGTCCTCGCCCTCCGAGCAGAGTCCCCCCAGCGGCTTCCGGCAGCGCCTCCACGAGATCATCTTCGAGGCGGACACCCCCGCGGGGAAGGCCTTCGATGTCGCGCTGCTGTGCGCCATCATCCTCAGCGTCCTCACGGTGCTGCTGGAGAGCGTGCCCCTGCTCCGGGATCGCTTCGGAGCGGAGCTGCGCATGGTGGAGTGGTTCTTCACCGGGCTCTTCACTGTCGAGTACGTGCTGCGGCTGGCGGCGGTGCTGAAGCCCTTCCGGTACGCGCGGAGCTTCTTCGGGCTGGTGGACCTCCTGGCCCTGCTGCCGACGTACCTCAGCCTGCTGCTGCCCGGGGCGCAGTCGCTCCTGGTGGTGCGGGTGCTGCGCCTGCTGCGCGTGTTCCGCGTGCTCAAGCTCGCCAGCTTCCTGGGCCAGGCAGAGATCCTCCTCACAGCACTGCGCGCGAGCCGCCAGAAGATCATCGTCTTTCTCTGCGGCGTCGTGAGCACGGTCGTCATCATGGGCGCGGTGATGTACCTGGTGGAGGGCGAGAAGAACGGCTTCGACAGCATCCCGCGGGGGATGTACTGGGCCGTCGTCACCATGACGACCGTGGGCTTCGGCGACCTCACACCCAAGACGGTGGTGGGGCAGTTCATCGCGTCGCTGCTGATGATCGCCGGCTACGGCATCCTCGCGGTGCCCACGGGCATCGTCTCCGTCGAGCTGGCGGCCGCCGCGCGGCGGGGTGCCATCGACACCCAGGCCTGCCCCGGCTGTGGCGTCGGCGGGCACGATCATGACGCGGCACACTGCAAGCACTGCGGGACGGCCCTCCATCCATCATAGGACGGGATGACGCGGATGGAGCTCGACGAGGAGGCACTCGTTCATCAGTTCCCCGGGCTCGACCGGCGCGCGCTGGGCGCCTTCTATACCCCCGCGCCGCTGGTGGAGCGCACGCTGAGGCTCGCGCTCGCGCACGCAGGCAGTGGCCCCCTCTCCGTGGTGGACCCGGCGTGCGGCGCCGGGGCCTTCCTCGCTGCCGCGGCACGGATGAGGCCCAAGGCCCGCCTGTGCGGACTGGAGCTGATGCCCGAGGCCGCCCGCGTCTGCCGAGCCCGGGTGCCTGGCGCGGAGGTGCACGTGGGCGACGCGCTTCGCGGTGGCCTGGCACCGCTGGTGGAGCGCATCCCTGCGAGCGATCGGGAGCTGTGGGTGGGCAACCCGCCTTACAACGGCACCTCGGCCCTGCTGAAGGATCGCGCCGCCTGGTCCCGCCTCCGCGCCCTCATGCCGCTCGCGCTGCCGCCCGGGACGAGCCTCCGGGACGACTTCGCCTTCTTCCTCCTCGTCGCGGCGCACCGGCTCTCCACCCGCCCCGGCGTGCTCGCCTTCATCACCCCCTCCAGCCTGCTCGATGCCTTCCTCTATGCCCCGCTCCGGCAGGCCCTGCTGGGCACGCTGAAGCTCCGCGAGGTGGTGGACCTGGGCGCGGGCGCCTTCAGCGGGACCCAGGTGCGCACCTGCATCACCGTCTGGTCCTCCCTGCCCGGCCGCGCGGCGCCTGCCTCGTTCGAGCGGGACGGCCAGCGCTCCCCCTTTGTGCCCGCGCCTCCCGAGTGGCGGCTGGCCCCCACCCCGGCCCAGGCGGCAGCGCTCGACTCCCGCTGGCAGGCCGAGGGCGAGCCCCTCACCACGCTCGTCCCCGTGAGCTTCCCCGGGATGAAGACCCGCTTCGATGAGCTGCTCGTGGATGACGCTCCGAAGCGCCTCCTGGAGCGCCTGCGCCACTTCGCCCGGACACCCCTGCGCGGACTGCCAGCCTTCGCGCGAGCCCATGGCATCCCCGAGTCGCTCCTGCCCAAGCTCCGCGCGCTGAAGCAGGGCCCTGCCTTGCACGTGGACGCCGCCCGCGTCCGCCCCTTCTTCCGCTACGCCGGCGCCCGCCACCGAGGCTCCCTGCCTCCCGAGGCCCGCGCCTTCTGCTACCTGGACCGGCGGCTCATCCCACGCGGGGATCACCGGCTGCGCGGCCCGTACGATCCGCACCTGGGCGCGGTGAAGCTCCTCTTCAACGTGCGCGAGCTGCCGCTGTCGGCCGCGCTGCTGGAAGAGGAAGGCTGCGTCCACGACCACCGCCATGCCCGCTTCGCGCCGCTCCTCGTGCCTCAGCGGGTCCGAGACGAAGGGCTCTCCGTCACCCGCACTGCAGAGGCCCTCGAGGAGCTGGGGCCGCTCGTCCCCAACCTCTCTCCCCGGGGACTCGCCTGGGCCGAGCGGCTCGGCGGACCGTTCCAGGTCTTCCGCCAGCTCGTCCGCTTCCTCAACGGTCCCGAGGTGCAGGAGCGCTGGGCTCCCGTGTTCGGCGCCTCGCGCGTCGTCTCCGTGCCCCTGCCGCCAAGCTGAGCTCCTGTTGAGCCAAGAGCACACATGAACCTTCGGGCGAGCAGTGGCTCCCATCCGTGGTTAGTGTGCGGCCCGCCTCGCCATACACCTCCGACAGAAGGAGCAGATCCTCATGAAGACCTATGCCCTGCTGACCGCCGCCACCCTCGTGCTCGCCACTCCGGCGCTCGCCCAGAGCCCGAAGGGCCCTGCCGCGAAGCCAACCTCGACTCAGGTGGAGAAGAGCAAGGCGGCCCTCCAGGATGCCAAGGGCCAGGCCGTGGGCAACGTGACGCTCGAGCAGACTCCCAACGGCCTCCTCATCAAGGGCAGCTTCTCCAACCTGCCCCCGGGCACGCACGCCATCCACATTCACGAGGCGGGCAAGTGCGAGGGCCCAGACTTCAAGACGGCCGGGGGCCACTTCAACCCGGGCAAGAAGGCCCACGGGATGATGGCCACGGGAGGCAAGCACGAGGGCGATCTGCCCAACCTCTATGTGGGTCAGGACGGCAAGGTGCAGTTCGAGTTCTTCGCCAACCAGGGCCTCGACGTGAAGTCCCTGATGGACGCGGATGGCTCAGCAATCGTCGTGCACGCCCAGGCGGACGATCACAAGACCGACCCGGCTGGTGATGCAGGCGGCCGCATCGCCTGCGGCGTCGTGGCCAGGTGACACCAGGGGGCCTACTTCCCCTCACTCTTTGCCCGGCCAGCGCGAGGATGTTGCTGACGGGCGTACTCAGACACGAAGTCGAGAAACTTGCGGATGGCGCGCTCGTGGTCTCCCCCACAATCCGCAAGGTACTTTCGAGCCCAGCCCTCACCCGGGAGCTCATGCTTCACGTCCCGTAGCCATGTCACGAATGCGCTGTACTCCGCGTTCTCGAGTCCATTGTAATGGCAACCTGCTCGATAGCCGGCGATGAACGCAGCCATGGCTTGAACATGCGTCTCACCACCGAGAAAGAACCAAAGCGGCCGGCCCTTTTCGACTTCACTCTGGATGAACAGAAGGACATCCATGAGGAGGACTGGCCGACTGCCAAAGCCCTCAGGGGCTTGCATCTCCTTGGATATCGTCATGGCTGGAGCGCCTCCTCCAACATGATCCGTCCCTCGGGAGTCAGCAAGCGCTTCAGGTACTCGCTCTCGGTCAAGCCCTGAGGACCGGCAAAGGCGTCGTAGATACGTGAGCCCACGCGGACGGCGACATGGTAGTTGTTGTTGGAGATCCGCACGGTGCTTGACGGAACCCCAGCACGAACTTCGAAGGCGAGTAGTTCGGACTCCGTGGATGTGATCTTGATGTACTGAGGATCCTTTCCAAGAGCAGTGAACCCTTCATGGATCTTCTTGGCGACATCGGCACAGCGCCCAGCGACTCGATTTCCAGCGTTGAACGCCGCCTGGAGGCCTTGAAGCCAGAGCGGAACTTGCCGAGCCCCCGTTGCCACCAGGTAGTACTCCGCAGCCCCCTGCACGTTCCCTTCGGCCATCAAGGTAAGCACCCTGCTGTGAACGGAACTCGGAACAGCCGCGACGATCGCTGTTGCCGTGGCAGGCGTGGTTCGCAGAGGGGACCTGCCGTACGCGGCCGGAGCCAGCGCCCAGAAGAGAACGCAGGTCAGCCACCAAGCCCCCACTCTCACGCTGCTCGATTCAATCCTTGGGATTCGCACGAGCAGTCTCCTCATCAAGAACTCAGCTACACGTAGCCGAACCGGCGCCGCGCGAACCACTCGGCCCCCAGCAGTGCCACCAGCACCACCAGGTAGTACCAGCGATCCCACAGGGGCTGATCCTTCGCGCGGCCCACCTCCACCACGGGAGGATCCAGCAGCGGCACCTCCGGCAGCCCGCTCACCTGCTGCAGCCGGTAGGCCTTGCCGCCCGTCACCTTCGCGATCTGCTCCATCAGCTCCGGCCGCACCGAGGCGTCCGACAGCTCCGGGCCCACCGCGCGCACCGCCACCGCGTCCTCGCCCTGCCCCAGATCCGTCTCCCCCTTCTTCGCCGAGCCCAGCAGCTTGTACGGCCCTGGCGCCGGGGGCGGGAACTCCAGCCGCACCACCCCGTCCGGTCCCGTCGTCCCCGTCAGCACCGCGATGGGCTTCTGTGTGGCCACCGAGAACAGCTCCACCCGCACCTGCGCGTCCTGCGCCGCCTGGTAGTCCGCCGTCCGCGCCGACACCACCACCCCCACCGGCTTGCCCGGCTCCACCGAGGGCGGATCCGCCGTCACCTTCAGCGTCGTCAGGTCCGGATCCCTCACCAGCCAGCGCAGCGCGTTGCTCCAGAAGCGGTCATACGTCCGGTTCGGCGAGCCCTCCTTGTGGGAGGTGAAGGCCCAGTACCAGCTCGCGTCCGTGGCCAGCGCCAGCGCCCGGCCCCGCCCGTAGTCCCACACCGACACCAGCGGCGCGTTCTTCCCGTCCACCAGATGGAATGGGTGGTCCACCAGCACCGTCGCCCCAGGCCGCGCCCGCGTCGAGTTGATGCCAGGAATGGGCGGCAGCTCCGACCACGCCACCTCCGTGCTCGAGACGCCCGTGCCCAGCGCCGTCACCGGGTGCCGCGCACCGTCTGGAGTCAGCCGCGCCTTGAAGGACTCCACGTTGGCTGGCCCCGCCGCCTCCACCGGCAGCGCCTGCATCAGCGTGGGCATCGTCGCCCGCCCCTCGCCCAGCACGCTGTCCCCGCCGATCATCACCAGGGCGCCCCCCTTGAAGACGTACTGCTCCAGGTTGCGCTCGTACTCGGCGATGGAGAGCGAAGGGTCCGCGTACCCGAAGTTCTGGAAGATCACCACGTCGAAGGTGTGCAGCTTCGTGTCGAAGATCTCCTCCATGGGGAACGGGATGAGCGACAGCTCGCGCTCCTGGCTCACCACGCCCGGATCGTCCGACATCGTCCGGAGGATGTAGAAGGACACCAGGTCCACGTTCGCGTCCTGGCGCAGCAGGCCCCGCAGGAAGCGCTCGTCCCACGAGGGCCGCCCCACCACCAGCAGCACGCGCACGCGATCGCGGATCACCTTCAGCGTGAACGAGCGCGAGTTGTTGTCGCTCACCGCCTCGTCCGGGAAGGTGGGCACCGTGACGGTGTAGACAAAGCGCCCCGTCTGGTCCGGCGTGAAGGTGAATGACACCGGCTGCACGTCATCCGAGGACTGGAGGCGCACCGTCTTGCTCGCCACCGTCTTGCCCTCCTGGCTGAGCACCACGGGGATGTCCTTGCCCGAGAAGCCGCGACCGTGGATCTCCACCTCCACCGTGAGCGAGTTGCGGACGAAGGCGAAGTCGTCGACTTTGAGGCCCTCCACCGCCAGATCCTTGAGCGCCTCCTTGCCTACGACGAAGGTGGACACCGGCACGCCCAGATCCGCCAGCGCCGCGCGCGCCTTGCCCACCGCCCCAGCGGCCAGCTCCGTGTTGTCCGCGCCATCGCTGAAGAGCAGCACCCCGGAGAGCTTCCGCGAGCCCTGCGAGCCCGCACCCACCACCCGCAGCGCCGAGAGGATGTCCGTGGTGCCCGCCCGTGGGAGCTCGGTCAGCAGCGTGGTGGGCGTCACCGGCGCCAGCTCCGGATCAAACCCGTACAGCTCCACCGTGAAGCGGTCCTGCAGCGCGGCCAGCGCCGGCGCGGCACTCTCCAGGAAGGTCCCCACCTGCGCCGAGCGCGTGGGGCCCCCCGGCTCGCCCGGGAAGCTCATGGAGGCTGAGCGATCCACCAGCACCGCCACCCGGTTCTTCATCCGCGCCACCTGCAGGTGACGGATGCCGGGCTCCAGCAGGAAGAAGAGCGCGGCCACTCCGGCCGCCACCCTCAGCGCCCAGAGCAGCACCTTGCGCCCACTCGAGGGCTCGCGGCGCACGCCCCAGGCCGCCAGGCCGATGCCCAGCACCAGCCCCACCCCGAGCAACACGAGCACCCATACCGGCAAGGGCGAGAGGCTGACCAGCTTCCAGGCATTGAAGGGCTGTGAGTTCATCAATCGCGCTCGGCGGGGAGAAGGGCCCCGCGGTCAGCGCCGCTTGTCGAGGATGAGGGGCAGGTGGACGGCGTCGTCCTTGTAATCCAGGCAGAGGGCATACATCAGCAGATTGATACCAATGCGGATGGCCAGCTCCCGCTGAGGCTCACCGCCCGGAGAGACATCGAACTCGAAGTCACCGGCCTCGGTGCGGCTCCAGGCGCCCGCCAGGTCGTTCTGCGAGTACATCACCGCGGCGCGCTTGCCCAGGACACAGGCCTCCATCTGCGGCTTGTTGAGCAGGCGCCCCGGGGCCGCGTCCACCAGGAAGAAGGACTTGAAGACGACGTGGGTGGAGGGCACCGCCGTCAGCTTGCTCTGCGGCAGCACGCGGGCAATCTCCCGGCGGAAGCTGGCATCAAAGCCGTTCCCGTCGCTCCCATCATTGGCGTCCCCCAGCAGGAAGCCGCCGTAGGTGAGGTAGCGCCGGAGGTTCTCCACCTCCGTGTCCCTCAGCGGGGGGAAGTCGCCGTCCCCGCCGAAGTAGAGGAACGGGTACTCGAAGATCTCCGAGCTGTCGAGCATGCAGGCCCGCGCGTCGGGCAGCACCTCCACGGAGGTGCGGCGCTGCAGCTCCCAGGCGATGCGGCGCAGGCCATTGAGGCGCGCATCCCACCGGCCGCCGTGCTTGACGACCGCGGGGATGAAGCGGCTCTTCTCGCCGAAGGCGGAGGCCCGCCCTGACAGCAAGGGGACCAGCGCGGCGGTGCCGAGCAGGAGGTTTCGACGGGTGACGCGCCCAGCGCTCATATGCGAGCTGTATATACCGTCGACGCGTCCTTGCATTCCCCGCTATAGAGCCCCCCATGGCGAAAGGCGAACAGACGCCCAGGGAGCCAGCCTCTCCGGAGATGCTCGCCGCCTGGAAGCAGATGGAGGCAGGGGATGTGGCGGGTGCGCGCCGGGAGGCCCGGCGCATCCTGGCCGCCAGCCCCTCGCCGGAGGACCGGACCCAGGCCGAGGAGCTGCTGCGGCGCACCCAGACTCCACCCGCAGTCTATGGCTTCGCCGCGCTGGTGCTGGCCATCCTCGTGCTCCTCGTCGCGCTGGCCCTCTCTCGGTATTAAGGTGGCGCCGTGGACGCTCTCATCCAGGCACTCAAGGCCTACCAGGAAATCAACCCCTCGGGCTGGGTCGGCATCTACCGGCTCCTGCCCATGTGGGCAGGAATCGTGTGCTGTGCGCTCGGCCTCATCCTGTTGCTCGTGGGAGGCGGACGGGCCTTCCGGCTCGTGGCGGGACCGGTGGGCGCCATCATCGCCTTCACGTGGACGGGCATCGTCGCCAGCAAGTTCGGCCTGAACCCCGCGGACTTTGACGCGCGCGTGCCCACCGCGGTGGCGGCGTTGCTGGCGGTCGTGGGCTTCTTCGCCCCTCCGGCCATTGCCTTCCTGGGCGTGGGTCTGCCCTTGGGGCTGCTCGCCGGCAAGCTCGCCGGCCAGGACGACTTCCTCCTGGGCTTCATCCCCACCCTGCTCATCGGTGGGCTGGTGGCCGCCATCCTCCACCGCATCGTGGGCGCCATCGTGTCCTCGGTGGTGGGAGCCTGGCTGCTCGTCATTGGCGCCCTGGCGGCCCTGCACCTGTTCGGCGGCCTCGTCACCGCGGTGGCCAACCAGCCCTGGGGCGTCATCATCGCTGCGGGCCTGTTCGCCCTGGCCGGCAGCGTCTACCAGATCGCCGTGCGCCCCTCGCCCGAGGAGCTGGACCGCATCCGCGCCGAGAAGGAGCGGCTGAAGCTGCGCAAGGCCGAGCAGAAGGCGCTCGAAAAAAGATGGGGTGTCAAGTAGCCCGGAGGACAAGCCTGCAACCCCTGGAGGGCATGCTTTACGTGCCACGGCGCGGCGCGTAAAGTCCGCGCCCTTTCCGACCTCCAGGGACCCCCAACACCGATGGGCCAGGCCAAGCGCAAGGAGAAAGCCAAGGCGAAGAGCCAGGAGCGAGCTCGGGCGAGAGCCCTGGCGCTCGCTGCGGAAAAGCCTGCCGAAGGGACTCCCGCGAAGAGCGCCGAGGCAGCACCGGATCAGGGCGCCGAGGCCACCCGCCCCTCCTCCCCTGCCGAGAGCACCCCTGCTGCTCCTGCCTTCACCCCCTGGGTAAAGCCCGAGGGACTGTCCCGGCGCGGCTGGGGTGTGCTTGCGGCCATCCTCGTCGCGGCCCAGTTCCCCCTGCTCCACTACTCGCTGCTGCGCGGCGAGCCCGACGTCACCACCCAGGTGCCCTACCAGCAGGACTTCTCGGATCGCTCCGTGGTGGAGCGGGACTTCTTCAGCCTGGGTGGGTACTGGCGCGTGGCGAACGGCCAGCTGCTGGCGCCGCAGGTGAAGAACAACCCGCTCTGGCTCCAGGCGCGGCTGCCGGAGGACGTGGCCGTGGAGTTCGACGTGCGCTCGGAGTACCCCGAGGGCGACATCCGCGTGGAGCTGTTCGGCGACGGCACGGATCCAGGCTCCGGGTACGTGCTGGTGCATGGTGGGTGGAACAACACGCAGTCCGTCCTGGCGCGCCTGGACATGAACGCGCCCTCGCTGAAGTCGCTCCAGCAGCAGCAGCGCGAGCTCAAGCCCGACACGCGCGTTCGCGTGGAGTCCAACAGCTTCCCGGTGCAGCTCGGCCGCAGCTACCACTGGCGCATCGAGCGGCGCGGCACGCTGCTGCGCTGGAGCATTGACGGCCAGCCCTTCCTGGAGCTCAACGATCCGTTCCCGCTCAAGGGCCCAGGCCACGATCGGCTGGGCCTCTCCGGCTTCGAGTCGCAGATCTTCTTCGACAACCTGCGCGTGCTGCCGGTGGATGCCTCTGTCCCCTTCGTTCCGATGCCGGCTCCGCCGCCGCTCCCGCCGCCCGGGCCCTTCGCCGACACCTTCGATCGCGAGACGCTGGGCGACGACTGGAACCCCACCAACCCCTCCGCGGTGAAGCTGGAGAACGGGGCGCTGACGGTGCAGCTGATGCACAACCGGCCAGTGTGGCTCAAGCGCCCCATCCCGGCGAACGCCACCATCGAGTTCGACGCCTGGACGAATGATCCGGGCGGCGACATCAAGATCGAGGCCTGGGGAGACGGCCGCTCCTTCTACGCGGGGGATCTGCGGATGCAGTACACCGCCAGCGGCTACGTGTTCATCCTCGGGGGCTGGCGCAACACCCAGTCCACCATCGCCCGGCAGACCGAGCACACGCCCGATCGCTCCGTCCGGGACGGCAAGGCCGTGGAGCCCGGCAAGCGCTACCACTTCACCCTCACCCGCCGCGGCGCCACCATCGAGTGGCTCATCGACGGCCAGCCCTTCCTCTCCCTCCGGGATCCTTCCCCGCTCGAGGGGCCACGGAACCAGTTCTTCGGGTTCTCGGGCTGGGAGACGAAGGTCCACTTCGACAACTTGAAGATCCAGCCGCTGTAGCTCTTGCTCGGCGGCCATCGAGGAACCAAACGTGCGCAGAGTGGGAATCTTCGGTTGGGGTGTCGTTGCCCCGCGGTCCAAGGACATTGACGCCTTCGAGCGAAACCTGGCCTCCGCGGAGAGCTGGTTGACCCCGTTCAACGGCTTCGGTCCGGACAACTTCCTCGTGGGGATGCCGGAGTTCGACTTCGCCGAGTACAAGCCCTGGGTGGACGCGCGCTTCCCGTCCAGCCGCTTCGCGCAGCTCGAGAAGAAGATGGGGCAGCCCACCCTGTACGCGCTCGCCGCCTTCATCCAGGCGCTGCGGCAGAACCCGGGGCTCGAGCAGGAGCTGCATTCGCTGGGCATCCGCTCCCACGTGTACGTGGGCACGGGCCTGGGAGATCTGCCGACGATCCATGACATCACCCTG
Organism: Hyalangium sp.; assembly: GCF_035629615.1. Classification (GTDB taxonomy): domain Bacteria; phylum Myxococcota; class Myxococcia; order Myxococcales; family Myxococcaceae; genus Hyalangium. Next base: position 27,225 of record NZ_DASPHO010000740.1, read on the forward strand.
GACCTGCACCGGGCCCAGCGGCGGTGGGATCGGTTCTGGGCAGAGCCCTCGCGCAACTCGGCGCGGCGCCAGTGGCAGGAGACGCGCGAGCCTCGGCTCGGAATGCCCCCCGCGCCCGAGACGGTGGAGGAGCTGGAGCGCGATCAGGCCGAGGAGGCCTGGTGGCACTACTGGGCCGGACAGTCTCCGGAGCTGCGCGAGTACCTCAACGAGCAGCGGGACATCGAGGGGCTGGCGGTGGAGGGCGACGTGGAGTCCTCCAAGCTCGCCGTCATCAAGGAGAAGCGCACCCGCACCGCGAAGCTGCAGAAGAAGTGGGGGGCGCCCGAGCCGCCGTGGAACTCGGTGTCCGCCAACGTGCTGTGGAACATCCACAATGGCCCGGCGTCGCAGGTGTCCATGCTGGGCAAGCTCACCGGCATGACGTTCGCGCCGGTGGCGGCGTGCTCCTCGTTCGGCTACGGGCTGAAGCTGGCGATGGACGCCATCCAGCGCGGCGACGCGAAGGCCGTGGTGATGGGGATGACGGATCCTCCGCCGCACCCGCTCGTGGTGGGAGGCTTCTACAACGCCCGCGTCATCGCCGCGGACCGCATGGTGTCCAAGCCGCTCACCGCCCTGCGCGGCACGCACGTGGCGGGCGGCGCGGTGCTGTGGATCCTCGGGGATCTGGAGTACTTCACCGCCAAGGGCTTCAAGCCGCTGGGCATGGAGCCGCTGGCGGTGGGCGTCACCGCGGATGCGGACCACATCATCACGCCCTCCAAGGAGGGGCCCACGGCGGCCATCCAAGCGGCGCTGACTGCGGCGCAGTGTGGGCCCGCCGACGTGGGGAGCTGGGATCTACACGCCACGGCCACGCCGGGGGACTTCTTGGAGGTGGAGACGCTGCGGGGGCTGCTGCCCGAGTCCGTGCTCGTCACGGCGCGCAAGGGCACGTTCGGCCACGGCATGTCCGCGGGCGGAGGGTGGGAGCTGACGGCGCAGTACCTGGGCTATGCCCGGGGCCGCATCTACCCCACCCCGCTGCAGGGCTCGGAGCTGAACCGGGAGATCGGCAAGGTGCACGGCCGCTTCGTCTACGACCAGGAGACGCCCGTGCCTCAAGGCGTGGCGGGCAAGCTCTCCATGGGCGTGGGCGGCATCAACGCCTGCGTCATCTCGCGTCCCTGGAAGTGAAGTCGAGGAAGCCGCCGAGCGCCTCGAGGTAGGGCTCGAAGGCCTCGACCTGCGGCAGGTGTCCGACGCCGGGCAGCTCGACGAGCTTTGCGCCGGGGATCGCCTCGGCGGCTCGACGGCCGAGCTTCGGGTAGTCACCCATGGTGGGCGCCACCTCGGGCTTTGCCCAGGCCCGGCCGAGCGCCGTCCGGTCGCGCTGGCCGATGACGAGGAGCGTGGGGACGCTCAACCGTGGCAGATCGTGGACCACGGGCTGGGTGAAGATCATGTCGTAGGTGAGCGCCGAGCACCACGCGATCCGAGAGTAGTCTGGGTGCTGGGTCCACCCGGCCTGGATCTCGAGCAGGCGCTCATACTCGGGCTTCCACTCGCCGGCATAGTAGCTCTGGCGCTGGTACTCGCGGAGGCTCTCCGGCGTGGCGGCGAGTTCCTGGCGATACCACTCGTCGATGCTGCGGTAGGCGACGAGGTCCTCATAGTCCTCCAACCCGATGGGGTTCACGAGCACGAGCTTCTCGGTCTGCTCCGGGTGCTGGAGGGCGAAGCGCGCCGCGAGCATCCCGCCCATGGAGTGGCCCACCACACTCACGAGCTCGACACCGAGAGCGCTGAGCAAGGCGCGAGTGTTCGCGGCCAGCTGAGCGAACGAGAACTGGTAGGCGGCAGGCTTCGTCGACTTGCCAAAGCCGATCTGATCAGGCACGACGACCCGGTAGCCCCGGGCCAGGAGCGCCCGCATGGTGGGCTCCCAGTAGGCGCCGGAGAAGTTCTTGCCGTGGAGGAGGAGCACGGTGCGGCCCTTCCAGTCGGCTGGCCGCTCGTCCATGTACGCCATGCGGAGCTGTTGCCGCTGTGAGTCGAGGACAAGTTCGTGGACGACGAACGGATACGCGTAGCCGCGGAGTTCGGGATCGAGCCCTGGCACGCGGGACACAGGCGTCGTCGCGCAGGCAGTGGCCAGCAGAAGAAGTGCTGCGAGCAAGGAGATGGGGCGCATACGAGGGTGACTATTGCCGAGGCGCATCTGCCGGAGTGAGCTGACGCTGTAACAGCAGCCACCGAGTGTGGCCGGTGTAACATGCGAACGAGTCAGTCCCCTGACCGGGGGCGAGCCAAGCCAACCTGTCTACTTGTATGACAGGTTCGGGCAGAGCGCCGCCGGTTCAGCCTGCGTCCTGTCGTCGAGTTCCAGGGAGACCGTGTCGGCTTCAAGGGGTGCATTAGAAACGCCAAGGAATGCGTCGGCGATGCCGAGCCGATGCTCGCTGTCGAAGAGGAGCTCTACCGGAATCCGGAGCCTTTGCCTCCCCGCCGTGGCAAGTCATTCCAGCAGTGGACCACTTCCAAGTCATGCGATCCGACCACCAGCCCCTGGCCCGATCACGACCAACCGCGTGTACGCTGCCCATAGCGTGGGCACAACCGGGCACGAGGACCTCATGAACGGACGACGACAGTGGTGGTGGCTGCTCATGAGCGCCGTACTTGCGTCCTGTGTCGCTTCGCAGCCCATGGCGAGAGCGACAGAAGGCTGCGAGACAGAGCCTGAAGCCGCCTCCTTCGAGCAGCTCTGTGAGGAGGACGGGACCCTGCTGGCCCTGTGCGAGCAACGACAGTGCGGGGTGTACGTCTGCCGAGAGGTCGCTGAGTTCCTGACGGCAGGGCACGTGGTGCCCACGAAGGGTGGGGGGTTCTCGCTGCCCGGCGCTGGGTTGGGAGTGGAGCGTTACTGGGGGAGCGCACAGGGGTTACCCCAAAGCACGCGACCGGTATTCATCATCCCGTGGGGCCCGAGCGCTCCACGAGAGTTGCTGCCCAGCCAGAAGCAGATGCTGGCTGAGGCTGAGGCGTTCCGGAAGCGGCCTCACGAACAGCACCACATCTACTCGCAGGCGTTCAGGCCGTGGTTCACCGAAAAGGGAATCAACATCGATGAGTACATCCTCCTTCTAGAGGTGCCGGAGCACCGGCGCATCCATCGGGGCGTCAATGGAGGTCCGTGGAATGAAGCGTGGCGGGTGTTCATCGAGAACAACAGAGGAGCGACACCGGAGGAGATCCATCGTCACGCCGGCAAGCTCATCTACGAGTTCGGGCTACTCGGAGTCGTCACGCCTTACCGTCGCTGGACGCCACAGCCTCCTCCTATCCAAAGGTATTGAGGAGCCATGCGCTTCTATTGGCTGCGTCGTGCCAGTCCCCCCCTCTACTCGGGGGGATACGATGACGAACACAAGTGGGGCCTGCCAGGCATCCACTGCCCGGAGTGTCATGCCACCTGGTCAGACGGCTCGGATGCCTACCCCTCTGTCGATCTGTCTGAGTTCCCGGAGCGGCAGAAGTACTCGGCCCGCTTGGAAGCGGACTACGCGGAGTTCGAGCGTCTGCGCGAGCAGGTGCGTCCCCTGGTGCCACCTGGCGTCCGCCTTGGGCCTGGAACCAAGTTCGGCCCTCTGGTAGGCGCCGCCCGGGGAGAGTTTGGCCCGTTGTGTCTGCACAATCCCTGGACACTCCTCATGAAGCCCGAACCCCTGGAGCGACTGACGACGGAAGGCGTCCGTGGATTGAAGGCGTGCCGCACGGAGCTGCGTTTTCGCAAGAAGAACCCGCCCGAGTTGCTGGAGTTGGAGCTGCTACCACACGGTGGCGTGCATCCTGACTGTCTGCCCGTCGACCGTTCTCCTCCGTGCACCCGATGTGGCCGACTCGGCTGGAAGCTTCCGGAGGACCCTGTCCTGGACGCAGCGACGCTGCCGGACAGCCTGGACCTGTTCCGGCTGGAAGACTTCATGACGATGATCATTGGGACCGAGCGCTTCGTGGAAGCCGTGCGGAGACTGGGCTTCGAGCAGGACATCCTCTTCCGCGAGCTGCCGCTCCGGTGAGCCAGGCTCACTTCTTCGGGTACTTCTCCCGCGCCGCGGCCTCCAGCGTGGCGGCGGCCTCCGGGTCGATCACCTGGAGCAGCTCCAGTTCCAGCTCCAGGTCCCGGA
>NZ_DASPHO010000741.1:0-8124 GCF_035629615.1 Hyalangium sp.
CCGGCAGCGGCGGGTGGGGCGGGGCGGGTGGACCGGTTCCACAGCTCGGGCACGCAGGTGGTGCGCCCTGGGTGGAAGGTGCTGGACGTGGGTGGGGTGAAGCCACCCAAGGAGCGCGAGGCCAAGGGAGCCAAGGAGGAGGGCGAGGGACGGGAGCCCGAGGAGGACGCACAGGATCTGCCTCCAGGGCTGGAGCGCGGGCAGTCGCAGCGGGTGGAGGATGTGGAGGCGGTGAAGAAGCGCACGCGGCCGCCGCCGCGCCTCACGGACGCGACGCTGCTCACGGCGATGGAGACGGCGGGCAAGGCCCTGGACGAGAAGGAGCTGGCGGACGCGATGCGCGAGACGGGGCTGGGGACACCGGCCACGCGCGCTGCCATCATCGAGGTGCTGCTGGAGCGCGAGTACCTGCGCCGCCGGGGCAAGTCGCTGGAGGCGACGGAGAAGGGCATCCGGTTGATCGAGGTGGTGCACACGGATGTGAAGACACCCGCGATGACGGGGCAGTGGGAGGCGTGGCTCCAGCGCATCGAGCGCGGGCGAGGAGATCTCTCGGACTTCCTGCGGAGCATCGAGGCCTATGTCATTGAGGTGGTGGGCAAGGCGCCGGTGAGCTCGCCGCCGAGGTCGCCCTCGGCCCCGCGGCCGGCTCCCGTGAGGCCTGGGGAGGAGGAGCCGAGAGAGTCTCCTGAGCGCTCTGCGCGCGTGGCGCCTGGCACCCAGGCGGTGACGGCCGAGGCTGCTCCCCGTTCCTCGGCTCCCAGGGGGACGCCGCCCGTACGTGCTCGCGCGGAGGCTGCACACCCCTCCGGGCCCGCCAGGACCCGCCGCGAGCCGCGAGCGCCTACTCCCCCAGGCGAGCTCCGGAAGCTCTTGAAGGCAGCGTTCGGCTTCGAGGACTTCCGGCCATACCAGGAGGAGGTCTGCCGCGCCGCCACGCTGGGCGAGGACCTGCTGCTGGTGATGCCGACGGGAGCGGGCAAGTCGCTGTGCTACCAGCTCCCCGGGCTGGCGCGGGCGGGGACGACGCTGGTAGTGAGCCCGCTCATCGCGCTGATGGAGGACCAGGTCACGCGGCTCCAGTCGCTCGGGTTCGCGGCGGAGCGCATCCACTCAGGCAGGGACCGGACTACGTCGCGGCTGGTGTGCGCGGACTATCTCGAGGGCCACCTGGACTTCCTCTTCATCGCGCCCGAGCGGCTGGGAGTGCCCGGCTTCGTGGAGCTGCTGGCCCGGCGCACGCCGGCGCTCATTGCCATCGATGAGGCCCACTGCATCTCCCAGTGGGGCCATGACTTCCGGCCGGACTACCGGCTGCTCGGCTCGCGGTTGCCGCTGCTGCGGCCGGCGCCCGTGGTGGCCCTCACCGCCACCGCGACACCGGACGTGCAGCGGGACATCGTGCAGCAGCTGGGACTGAAGGGGACGCGGGGCGGCTCGGCTCGCACCTTCATCCACGGGTTCCGCCGCACCAACATCGCCATCGAGGTGCGGGAGCTGAACCCCGGCCAGCGCGGCGAGGCCATTCGGGAGGTGCTCTCCGAGCCGTCGCGGCGTCCCGCCATCGTCTACGCCTCCACGCGCAAGCACGCCGAGCAGCTCGCGGACCTGCTGGGCGAGGACTACCCGGCCGCCGTGTACCACGCGGGCCTGCAGCCCGCGGAGCGTGACCGCGTCCAGGCGGCGTTCCTGGAGAGCCGGGTCGAGGTCATCGTCGCCACGACGGCCTTCGGCATGGGCATCGACAAGGCGGACGTGCGCACCGTCCTCCATGCCGCGCTGCCCGCGAGCCTCGAGGGCTATTACCAGGAGCTGGGCCGCGCGGGCCGGGACGGCAAGCCGTCTCGGGCGGTGCTGCTGCACTCGTACGTGGATCGCCGCACCCACGAGTTCTTCCACCAGCGCGACTACCCGGAGCCTCGCGTGCTCGAGCAGCTGTTCCGGGCCGCTCACCCCGAGCTGGAGCCCAAGGAGGCGCTCCAGGCGCGCATGCGGATGGAGCCGGAGGTGTTCGACAAGGCGCTCGAGCAGCTCTGGATCCACGGGGGCCTGGAGGTGACGCCGGACGAGAGGGTGTGCCGGGGCCGGCCTACCTGGACAGCTCCCTATGCGGCGCAGCGCGAGCGCAAGCTGCACCACCTGGAGCAGATGGGGCGCTACGCGGAGGCCTCCGGGTGCCGGATGCGGCACCTGGTGGCGCACTTCGGCGACGAGCAGGACTCGGGCAGGTCCTGCGGGCTGTGCGACGTGTGCTCGCCCGAGACGTGCGCCACCCTGCGCTTCGCCGCCCCCAGCGAGGGCCAGCTCAGCGCGCTGGGCCGCATCCTGGATGCGCTGCACGAGCGCGATGGGCAGGCGACGGGCCGCCTGCACCGCGAGCTCTTCGGGGAGTCCCTGCCACGCCGGGACTTTGAGCGGCTCGTGGGGGGACTGGTGCGCGCGGGCCTGGCCCGGCTGAGCGAGGACACCTTCGAGAAGGACGGCCAGCGCATCACCTTCCAGCGGCTGACGCTCACACCGGACGGCCAGCGCACCCGCGTCATCGAGCCTGATCTGGTGATGCTGCCGATGCCGCTCGAGGCGAAGGCCTCCAAGAAGCGCCGCCTCCGCCGCGCGAAGGGAGAGGCGAAGCGCCCAGAGAAGCGGAAGCGCTCGGACGCGTGGGGGCCGGCGGAGGAGCGGGGAGGCCCCGTGCGCCAACGTGTCCCCGTGTCTGCGGCGAGCACGATGGGAGCGCAGGCCTCGCGAGGCCGCTCAGGGGGCACGGGCGGCGGCCCGAGTGAGTGGAGCAGCTCACGTGGGCCGACGGCCCGCTCAGGTGGATCGGCGGCTCCTGGCGCGCTGAGCATCGTCCAGGATTGGGAGGAGGTGCCTGGTCCGGACGTGGCCGCCGGAGAGCCCTGGGACGAAGAGGCCGACATTGGCGTGCGGCGCGGGAAGGGCGGACGTCCGGGCCCGGGTCCGGGTGCGCCTGGGTCGAGGCCTTCCCCCGCGCTGGTGGAGGCGCTCAAGGCGTGGCGGCTGGCAGAGGCTCGGCGGCGGCGCATCCCCGCCTTTCGCATCCTCACGGATCGGGTGCTGGACGCCATCGCCGCCGTGCGACCTGGGGACAGCCAGGCACTCATGGCCATCCAGGGCGTCGGTCCCAAGCTGGTCGAGCGCTATGGGACGCAACTCCTGGCCCTCGTCGGTCGTATCAGGCGATGACGGACACGGAATGGATGGGGTGTCTGAGATGAGGACGCCCTTGTCCTGTTCTGAGTCAGGCATCTGAATGCGACGATGTTCCCGTTAATTCAGGCGCTTGCTCACGGGGAAGTCACGTCTCTTTACAGTTTTGATCCAGGTGGTTGGAGCTTGAGCGCTCCGGGTTTGTCGCGCCTGCGCTGGTAAACCCTGATTTTTCATTATCCGAGTCTTCTGGCCCGAGAGTTGCTCATGGGAGACGCGACGCCGGACGCGGCTGCAGGTGTCCGCAGGCGGCCGGCGCTCAATCCCCCGAAGTGCTTCCAGAGGAAGACCGATGCTCAAGTTCCGTTCCGTTGCGATGCTGGCGGGTGTGACCCTTCTCGGCGTGGGCTGCGGTGGCCCCGAGGAGCTGGCGCAGGAGAAGGCGCCGATGACCTTCGAGGAGTTCCAGGCCCGGGCGGTTGCCGATGAGAACAATGTGTTCGTCATCGACGGCGACACGGCCGTGGAGGGTGTGGAGGGGCTGCGCGCGTTCTACGACAGCGTCATCGCCGCGGACGAGGGCCGTCAGCAGGACGGGCTGGCCGTGTATTACATCGGTGGCGACATCAAGTGGAACTCCACCACGGCTCGCAACCTCACCTACTGCGTGAGCAGCAGCAGCTTCGGCAGCCGCTACAGCACCGTGGTGAGCGCGATGAACAGCGCTACCGCGGCCTGGGAGGCCACGGCCAACGTCAACTTCATCCACTCCAGCTCCTACGACAGCAACTGCACCGCGAGCCAGACGGGCGTGGTCTTCGATGTGCGCCAGACGAGCACCACCAGCTACCTGGCGCGTGCGTTCTTCCCCAACTCCAGCCGCTCGGGCCGCAACATCCTGATCAGCACCAGCGCCTTCGGCAGCATCTCGCCCTGGACGCTCACGGGCATCCTCCGCCACGAGCTGGGCCACACGCTGGGCTTCCGCCACGAGCACACGCGCTCCACGGCCAGCGGCTGCTACGAGGACTCCAACTGGCGCGCGCTGACCTCCACCTATGATCGCTCGTCCGTGATGCACTACCCGCAGTGCAACGGCACGCAGACCGGCGACCTGGTGCTCACCAGCTACGACAAGTCCGGCGCCCGCGCGCTGTACCCGTAATGTGATTGCACCTGACTCCGTGGCCGTTTGAGCCACGGCGGGGTCTTCAGGCCGGGGTCGCTCTCCTCATCCGAGGAGCGCGGCTCCGGCCTCTTCTTTTTTGGCCTCCTCGCCGCTGGCCGCGCTTCACGCCAGGTGAGGGAAAAACAGCTCTCCTAGAACTATTGAAATAAACTAAAAACCAGTTTATAAGAAAATAAGAATTTTCCGCTGATTCTCGGCTTATCCCCCGAACCCTCCGAGACCGCGGGAAGTGGGAGGAAGCACATGAAGAAGCTGACGCTGATGGGTGCTCTGGTAGCGCTCTCCGGGTGCGCATCCGAGCAGGCTGCCGACGAGGCCCCGCAGAACGTGATGCAGCAGGCCGAGCTGAACGCCACCACGCGGGTCATCGTGAACTTCAAGCCGGGAGCGAACCGGGCCAACGTGCTCCAGGCGGTGGGTGGCAAGGAGATGCTCTCCATCCACGGGATGAACGCGTCAGCGGTGGAGCTGCCCGCGCGCGCCATTGAGGCGCTGAGCAAGAACCCGGCGGTGGAGTTCGTCGAGGAGGACTCGCCGCGCTACCTGATGGCACAGAGCACCCCGTACGGCATCGATCAGGTCCAGGCCCCGCTGGTGTGGCCGCTTGCCACCGGCGCCAACCGGAAGATCTGCATCATCGACTCCGGACTCTACGCCGCCCACGAGGATCACCAGAGCGGCAAGTCCATCACCGGCTACCCCACCGGCTGGAACACCGACAAGTGCCACCACGGCACGCACGTGGCGGGCACCATCGCCGCGGTCAACAACACCACGGGCGTGGTCGGCGTGCTGCCCAGCGGCGTCAACCTGCACATCGTCAAGGTGTTCGGGGACAGCTGCGCCTGGTCCTACGCCTCCACCCTGGCGGACGCGGCCAACCGCTGCGTGAGCGCGGGCGCCAACGTCATCAGCATGAGCCTGGGAGGCAGCACGAAGAACCGCACTGAGGAGACCGCCTTCAACAACGCGTGGAGCGCCGGCCTCATCTCGGTGGCCGCGGCGGGCAACGCCGGCACCAAGGCGCTGAGCTACCCGGCCTCGTACGCCAGCGTCATCTCCGTGGCGGCGGTGGACGCCAACAAGCAGGTGGCCTCCTTCTCGCAGTTCAACACCGCGGTGGACATCGCTGCGCCGGGCGTGGGCGTGCAGTCCACCGTCGGCGCGCTGGACCTGAACACCCTCGCCGTCGGCGGCGCCACCTACAGCGGCAGCTACATCGAGGGCGCGGCCCGCACCGCGGGCGTGACGGGCACGCTGGTGAACGGCGGCCTGTGCGACAGCGTGGGCGCCTGGGCGGGCAAGGTTGTCCTCTGCCAGCGCGGCGTCATCGGCTTCGTGGACAAGGTGAACAACGTGAAGGCCGGTGGCGGCGTCGGCGCAGCCATCTACAACAACGTGGCGGGCGGCTTCGCTGGCACGCTGGGCACTGGCGTCACCAGCACCATCCCGGCCATTGCGCTCAGCTTGGAGGATGGCGACGCCATCATCAACAGCGGCGGCGTCGGCCAGTCGGCCACGGAGGCCAGCCAGAAGACCGAGCCGGCCAGCGGCTACGAGTTCTATGACGGCACGTCGATGGCGACCCCGCACGTCTCCGCGGTGGCGGCGCTGATCTGGAGCTACAACACGAGCTGGACCAACACCCGCGTCCGCAACGCGCTCGAGAAGAGCGCCGAGGATCGGGGCACCGCCGGCCGCGACAACTACTACGGCAACGGCGTGGTGCGCGCGAAGGCGGCGCTGGACTACGCCATCGCCAACCCGTAACGCGAGCTAGCGCAAGCTGCATCACAAGGGGGCGGGCTTCTCATGTGAGAGGCCCGCCCCTTGCTTCTGCTCAGGCGTGGGGCTGGTACCCCGACAGCTCGTCGATCGCCTGGATGGGCTCGAAGAAGATGAGCGTCTTGACGCGCTCCGAGTTCTCGATGTCGAGGCACTCCAACTCGCCGCTCTCGCCCTCGTCGGCGTAGATGTGGTCGGGGTGGAAGATGCGGTGGGTGATCTCCTCCCCAGGGCGGCCCACCGTCACCTCGATGGCATCCCGGCCGCTGCCCTTCTCCACGAAGGTGATGTCGATGAGCGGCAGGCGCTGGGCCAGCGGCTGCTCGCCAATGTCGAGGCTGCTCGCCTCGATGCGGACCCACTGGGAGCGGGTGATGCCGCTCAGCAGGGTCAGATAGTCAGACCAGACCTCGCGAGGAACTTCCCGGGTGTGATGCATGGCGTCCTGCCTCCGCTTCTCCCACACACCGTAAGGATGGTGCAGACGTGAGGCGGATCCAGGCAGCCTCCCTGGCAGGAGGGCGGGCGTCCTGGCAAGGGCCTGGGCCTCCAGGCGGGCGGAGGGCAGGGGAGCTGCGTGGGCACTGCGCGCCGCCACTGCCTAGCGTCTCCTCCATGAGCCTCATCACCGTCCTGACAAGGACTCCGCCTGTCCGGACCCGGCTCGGGGAGCTCCGAGCCCCGCTTTGCTTCGCTCGAGCCCCCCGCGCGTAGGTCAATCACGGGGCGCTTCCAGGGGGAGTGGGTGGGGCCCGCGTGGCTGCGGTACGGCGCGCCGCTCCTGCTGAGGCTGCTGGGCCTGCGAGGCTGGTGGGGGAAGGAGTTCGGCGCGGACGGGCGGGGCGTCAACCTGGTGCGGCGTCAGGAGCGCCTGCTCCCTTCCGTGCCGGTGGTGCTGCGCGAGGGCCGCTCCCGCGTGGATGGGCGCCAGGGCGTGCAGGTGGAGTACCCGCCCGAGTGTCCCTGGCGCTGGCGCCTCTTCGTGGACGAGCTCCGGTGGTGGGACGGGGAGACGCTGCTGGCGATGTCCCATCTGGAGCTTCCCCTCCTCCGAGGCTGGACGCTGCCCTTCCTCCTGCATCGGGTTCTCCCCCAGGGATGAGGTGGCGCCGGAGATCGGACAGTTCCGTGGGCGACCATTGAACATCTCTCGCCGCTGAAGGCATGGACTCTCGGACAAGGTGCTCCTCAGTGCGAGCGCCACGCATTAAAGGAAGGGGCATGGAGCGAGTGGAGGAGTCGCGGGCGGCGGTACCTCGGCTGGGTGCCTGGGTCGAGTCGGGGAATCAGGTGCGCTGGCGTGTCTGGGCACCGGCTCACCACAGCGCCGAGGTGGTCCTGCACGATGCGGAGGGCCAGCCGGGCCGTGTGCTGCGGATGACGGCGGAGCCGGACGGCTATTTCGGCGCCGTGCTGGAGGGCGCTGGCGCTGGCGTGCGCTACAAGCTGCGCGTGGACGGGGAGGGGCCCTTCCCAGATCCATGGTCCCGCTCACAGCCCCTGGGCGTGCATGGTCCCTCCGAGGTGGTGGTGCCGGACTTCGCCTGGACGGATGCGGGCTGGAAGGGGCCGGAGCCCGACGCGCTCGTCCTCTACGAGGTGCACGTGGGCACGGCCACGCCCGAGGGCACCTTCCAGGCCCTCATTCCCAAGCTGAAGGGGCTGCGCGAGCTGGGCATCACCGCCCTGGAGCTCCTGCCGGTGGCCAGCTTCCCCGGCTCTCGCAACTGGGGCTACGACGGGGTGGACCTCTTCGCGCCGGCCCACGTCTATGGCGGCCCCACGGGGCTGCGCCAGCTCATCGACGCGGCGCACGCGCACGGGCTCGCCGTGCTCATCGACGCCGTCTACAACCACTTCGGTCCGGACGGGAACTACCTGCGCTGCTACTCGCCGCACTACTTCACCGGCCGCCACCACACCCCATGGGGCGACGCCGTCAACTATGACGGCGAGGAGTCCGCCCCCGTGCGGGAGCT
>NZ_DASPHO010000742.1:0-26145 GCF_035629615.1 Hyalangium sp.
GACAACGTGGAGATGGTGATGCCGGGAGACAACATCGCCATCGAGGTGGAGCTCATCACCCCGGTGGCCATGGAGGCCCAGCTGCGCTTCGCCGTCCGCGAGGGTGGCCGCACGGTGGGCTCCGGCGTCGTGGCGGAAGTGATCGAGTAAGTCGTTCGTCACCACCCCGGCGGCCAGAAAATGGCTCGCCGGGGAAGTGACGGAATAGAGTTGCAACCAGAGGGGTGGGGTGGTAAATGCCGCGCCCCTCGTCTGAAGCACGGCTCTGTGACATCCAGAGGACGTCGGTCGTAACGCCTCCACTGCTAGGGGCCGTCTAAGAGGTTTTTTCGAAATGGCGACAACGAAGATTCGCATCCGGCTGAAGGCGTACGACTCGAAGCTCCTGGACCAGAGTGCCGGGGAGATTGTTGAGACGGCCAAGCGCACGGGCGCCAAGGTGGCCGGTCCGATCCCCCTGCCCACGCGCATCAACAAGTTCACGGTTCTGCGCTCGCCGCACGTGGACAAGAAGAGCCGTGAGCAGTTCGAGATCCGCACGCATAAGCGCTTGCTCGACATCCTCGAGCCCACCCAGCAGACGCTGGATGCGCTGATGAAGCTGGATCTGTCGGCTGGCGTTGACGTGGAGATCAAGTCCTAGGAAGCGGGAGAGGACTGGCGCGGTTCCACTCCGACCCCCGAGGAAATGTCATGGCGAAGTTCAAGGTAATTGACCTGGATGGTAAGCAGGTGTCGGAGATCGAGCTCTCCGACGAAGTGTTCGGCGCCGAGCCGAACCCCCACCTCCTCTATGAGGTGGCGAAGATGCAGCAGATCAACCGGCGTCGCGGCACGGTCGGGGTGAAGAACACCTCGCTCGTCAGCGGCGGTGGCAAGAAGCCCTGGAAGCAGAAGGGTACTGGCCGCGCTCGTCAGGGCTCCATCCGCGCCTCCCACTGGGTGGGCGGTGGCAAGGCCATGGCCCCCAAGTCCCGGGACTACACCTACCGTCCTCCCCGCAAGGTGCGCCGCGGCGCGCTCTGCGCAGCCCTCTCGCTGAGGGCCAAGGAGAACGCCCTGGTGATCCTGGACGGCTTCAAGCTCGACGCCCCGAAGAGCAAGCAGGCCTTCGAGGTGCTCACCAAGCGCCTGAAGCTGGAGAACGCCCTCGTCATCGACGACAAGGGCAACATCAACCTGCACCGCAGCATGCGCAACCTGGCCAAGTTCGACGTGCTGCCGCCCGAGGGTCTCAACCTCGAGTCCGTGCTGCGCCACAAGCAGCTGGTGCTCACCTCCGCGGCCGCGAAGGCCATCCAGGAGGCCTTGTCATGAAGATTCACGAAGTCATCAAGGGTCCGCTTATCACCGAGAAGCTGGACAAGGCCCGCGAGAAGTTCCGCCAGTACTCTTTCATCGTGGACAAGAAGGCCACGAAGATCGATGTGGCTCGTGCGGTCGAGAACCTCTTCAAGGTCTCCGTCGAGGGCGTGCGCACCAACGTCGTCCACGGCAAGGTCAAGCGCGTGGGCCGGAACATCGGCCGGCGCCCCAACTACAAGAAGGCCATCGTCACCCTCAAGGAGGGCGACAAGATCGAGCTCTTCGAGGGGACGACGGCCTAGGCGCACTGCGCTGACCGTTCGAGTCGAGGATAAACCACCATGGGCATCAAGAAGTACAAGCCAACCTCCGCCGCCCGTCGCCTGATGACGGTGTCCGACTTCGCGGACATCACCAAGGACACGCCGGAGAAGAAGCTCACTGCGCCGCTCAAGCGCTCGGGCGGCCGCAACGTTCACGGTCACATCACCCGGCGTCACCAGGGTGGTGGCCACAAGCGCCGCTACCGCGTCATCGACTTCAAGCGCCGGGACAAGGACGGCGTGCCGGCCAAGGTCGCCTCGGTCGAGTACGATCCGAACCGCACCGCCAACATCGCCCTGCTGCACTATGCGGACGGCGAGAAGCGCTACATCCTGGCCCCCGTGGGCCTGACGGTGGGTGACACCCTGTTCGCGGGCCCGAACTCGGACATCCGTCCGGGCAACTGCCTGCCGCTGCTCAACATCCCGGTGGGTACGGTCATTCACAACGTGGAGCTCAAGCCGGGACGCGGCGCCCAGATCATCCGCTCGGCGGGGACCTCTGGTCAGCTGATGGCCAAGGAGGAGCGCTACGCCCAGGTCCGTCTGCCCTCGGGCGCGGTGCGCAAGGTGCTCATCGAGTGCCGCGCCACCGTGGGCCAGCTCGGCAACATCGAGCATGAGATCATCCGCATGGGCAAGGCGGGCAAGAGCCGCTGGCTGGGCATCCGGCCCACCGTCCGCGGCCTGGCCATGAACCCTGTGGACCACCCGCACGGTGGTGGTGAGGGTAAGTCCGGCCAGGGTAACCCGCACCCGGTGTCGCCGTGGGGCAAGAAGACCAAGGGCCTCACCACTCGCACCAACAAGCGGACCGACAAGTTCATCGTGAGCAAGCGCCGGCAGGGACCGCGCAGCCAGTAGCTCGTAGCCCAAGGATCCTGAAATGGCTCGTTCGATCAAGAAGGGACCGTTCGTCGACGATCATCTCCTCAAGAAGGTGGAGGATATGATCAAGACGAACCAGAAGAAGGTCGTGAAGACGTGGTCGCGGCGCTCCACCATCCTGCCGGAGTTCGTCGGTCACACCTTTGCGGTTCACAACGGGAAGAAGTTCGTCCCGGTCTTCGTGACGGAGAACATGGTCGGTCACAAGCTCGGTGAGTTCGCGCCGACTCGGACCTTCGGTGGGCACTCGGCGGAGAAGAAGGTCGCCAAGGGCCCCGGTAAGTAAGCCGGACCGATCTAGGAGATGACGATGGAGTCCACTGCACATCTGCGCTACGTCCGCATGTCGCCCCGGAAGCTCTCCACGGTGGCTGCGCTCATCAGGGGCAAGCCCGTTGAGGCTGCCCTGAACATCCTCAAGTTCACCCCCCGCGCGGCGGCCGCCCCGGTGGCCAAGCTCATCAAGAGCGCCGTGGCCAACGCGACGGACAAGTCCAAGGGCCAGGTCGACGTGGACACGCTCTACGTGAAGACCATCTCCGTGGACCAGGCCCCCACCCAGCGCCGGTACATGCCGCGCGCCATGGGGCGGGCCACGCGCATCAACAAGAAGAGCGCTCACGTTCACGTGGTGCTCGCCGAGGCCAAGAAGTAGCCCTCCGGGCCTTCAAACGATTCAAGGAGAAGCACGTTGGGACAGAAAGTTCATCCGATCGGGTTCCGCCTCGGCGTCATCAAGACCTGGGACAGCAAGTGGTTCGAGCACAAGAACTACGCCCAGTGGCTGCATGAGGACATCCGCATCCGCGAGTTCGTGAAGAAGTCGCTCAACCACGCGGGCGTCTCCAAGGTGGAGATCGAGCGCGCGGCCAACAAGGTCAAGGTCAACGTCCACACCGCGCGTCCGGGTATCGTCATCGGCAAGCGCGGCGCGGGCATCGAGACGGTGAAGAAGGACCTGCAGCAGTTCACCAAGAACGAGGTCTTCCTCAACATCGTCGAGGTCCGCAAGGCCGAGATCGACGCGCAGCTGGTGGCTGAGAACATCGCCACCCAGCTCGAGCGCCGCATCGCCTTCCGCCGCGCCATGAAGAAGGCGCTGCAGACGGCCATGAAGTTCGGCGCCAAGGGCATCCGCATCGCCTGCTCCGGCCGCCTGGGTGGCGCGGAGATGGCGCGCTACGAGTGGTACCGCGAGGGTCGCGTGCCCCTGCACACCCTGCGCGCCGACATCGACTACGGCTTCGCCGAGGCCAAGACGACCTACGGCAAGATCGGCTGCAAGGTCTGGATCTGCCGCGGCGAGGTTCTGCCGGGCAAGGGCGGCCAGGCCCCGATGCCCTCCAACCGCTAGCTTGAGCTCCCCGGGGCGCCACCGGCGCCCCTTCGGGGATGAAGGACACCGACGATGCTTCAGCCTGCACGTACCAAGTACCGCAAGATGCACAAGGGCCGCAATCCGGGTAAGGCCCACCGCGGCAGCGACCTCACCTATGGTGAGTACGGCCTCATGTCCCTGCAGCCCGGGTGGATCACCTCGCGCCAGATCGAGGCGGCCCGTATCGCGATGACCCGCCACGTGAAGCGCGGCGGCAAGATCTGGATCCGGATCTTCCCGGACAAGCCCATCACGAAGAAGCCCGCCGAGACCCGTATGGGTACCGGTAAGGGAGGCGTGGAGTACTACGTGGCCGTGGTGAAGCCGGGCCGCATCCTCTACGAGATGGAGGGCATGACGCCCGAGGTGGCCACCAGCGCGCTCAAGCTCGCGCAGGCCAAGCTGCCTGTCCTCACCAAGATTGTGACCCGCAGCGAGCTGTCGATCTAGCCGCTGGGGCAGGAGACTGAAGATGGCGACTGCGAAGGAATTGAGAGAGTTGTCGGCGGAGGACCTGCAGCGGCGCGCGGAGGAGTTGCGCGGCACGCTGTTCCAGGACCAGCTGAGCATGCGGACGGGCAACCTGGACAGCCCGTCCCAGCGCGCCCAGCACCGCAAGGACCTGGCCCGTATCCTCACCGTGCTGACGGAGAAGAAGCGGTCCCCTGAGAACACGGATAAGTAGCTTCAAGGTGTCCCCTGTGAAGGGGGTGCCACCACCGGGACGTCCCGGGGAACACTGATTGACAGGCGAGATTCACGATGGCTGAAGAGACCCAGACCACCTCCGCTCCCGAGACCCCCTCCCGTGGCCGTCCCAAGACGCGCGTGGGGATCGTCACCTCGAACAAGATGCAGAAGACGGTGGTCGTCACCGTCTCGCGCCGAGCGCCGCACGCCAAGTACGGCAAGATCCTGAACATGCGCGAGAAGTACAAGGCGCATGTCGAGGATCACGACTACCCCAAGAAGATCACCATCAACGAGGGTGATCGCGTCCGCATCGCCGAGACCAAGCCGGCCTCGAAGGACAAGCGGTGGCGGGTGGTCGAGGTGATCGAGAAGAGCAAGAACGTCTGAGCCAGGTGGCCCCGCGGCCCCTGGGCGCGGGCGGCTCGAGCCGCATGGCTCCGCCCTCACCGGGTGGGGGCTGCCGTAGGACCTTAGAGGAGACTTCCAGATGATTCAGATGACGAGCGTGCTCGACGTGGCCGACAACTCGGGCGCCAAGAAGGTGTTCTGCATCAAGGTGCTCGGTGGCTCGAAGCGCAAGTATGCGTCCATTGGCGACGTGATTGTCGTGTCGATCCGCGAGGCACTTCCCAACTCGAAGGTGAAGAAGGGCGACGTGGCCAAGGCCGTCATCGTCCGCACCAAGACCGAGGTGGGCCGTCCAGACGGCAGCTACATCCGGTTCGATGGCAACTCCGCCGTCCTCATCAACAAGGACATGGAGCCCATCGGCACGCGCATCTTTGGCCCCGTGGCCCGTGAGCTGCGCGCCCGCAAGTTCATGAAGATCATCTCGCTCGCGCCTGAGGTTCTCTAGGCCGTCCGGCCCGCCGGCGAGCAGCAAGAGAGGAAGCCATGCAGAAGCTCAAGGTTGGAGACACCGTGCAGGTCATCTCGGGCGCCGAGCGCTCGGAGAAGACCCCTGCCAGCAAGCGCGGCAAGGTGCTGAAGATTGACCACGAGGCGGGTCGCGTCACGGTGGAGGGGCTGCGGATGGTCAAGCGCCACCTCAAGAAGACGGCGCAGGCCCCTGAGGGCGGCATCATCGAGAAGGTGGGGACCATCGCCCTCTCGGACGTCCAGGTGGTGTGCGCCAAGTGCGACAAGCCGACCCGGGTGGGTGTCCGGGCGGACGGGGACGCGAAGAAGCGGTTCTGCAAGAACTGCGACGCCCTGATTGACTAGGTAACCGGGTTCGGGCATGTATGCGCGCCCTTTGGCCACCCAAGGCCAGAGGTGGGCAGGCAGGCGTACACGAGGGCCCGAAGTGTTGGGGCCCTCTCGGTGTTTCTGAGATTCCAGATGTACTGATCGGGGCCCTGGGTCCACGACGGCGCTCCGAAGCAGAGGACTGAAAAATGGCTGATGAGAAGAAGGCCGACCAGGCCGAGAAGAAGGAAAAGAAGGAAAAGAAGGGCCGCAAGAAGGAGGAGATGAAGAAGGCGGGCTTTGCGGCCAACATCGAGGAAGGCCTCGAGGCGAAGCCGGCGCGGCTGAAGCTGCGCTACCGCAAGGAGGGCGTGCCCGCGCTGATGAAGGAGCTGGGCCTGAAGAACCCCTTCCAGGCGCCGCGGCTCGAGAAGATCGTCGTCAACATGGGTCTGGGCGAGGCGCTCGCCAACAACAAGATCCTGGAGTCCGCGGTGGACCAGCTGGCTGCCATCACGGGCCAGAAGCCCGTGGTGACGCGCGCTCGCAAGTCGATCGCGAACTTCAAGCTGCGCCAGGGCCAGGCCATCGGCTGCGCCGTCACCCTGCGCGGCGACCGGATGTACGAGTTCCTGGACCGCCTGGTCTCCGTGGCGCTGCCGCGCGTGCGTGACTTCAAGGGCGTGTCCCCCAAGGCGTTCGACGGGAATGGTAACTACACGCTCGGTGTGCGCGAGCAGATCATCTTCCCTGAGATCAACTACGACCAGATCGAGAAGGTGAAGGGGCTCAACATCAGCTTCGTCACCACCGCGCGCAACGACGAGCAGGGGCTGGCGCTGATGCGTCACTTCGGCCTGCCGTTCCGCCAGTAACTCCCAAGGAATCCAAGCTCCATGGCCAAGCTCTCCAAGATCGCCCAGGCGAAGCGCAAGCCGAAGTTCTCGGTGCGCAAGTACAACCGCTGCCCGCTGTGTGGCCGGCCGCGCGCGTTCCTCCGCAAGTTCCAGATGTGCCGCATCTGCCTGCGCCTGCGGGCGCTGCGCGGTGAGATCACCGGCGTCACCAAGTCGTCCTGGTAGCCGGAAGAGGGTGCCCGGGGGCTGTGTTGCCCGGGTTTCCTGGTGCCGCTCGAGGCGCCGAAACGTCAGAGCAGTGCGATCGTGGCGAACCCCCGGGATGGGCCCGGCAGGCGCAGCGGTCGAAATCGCGGGGTGCCTTGCAGCTCCCCGCTCGGAAGGTCGTCACCCATGCCGGTCAATGATCCTGTCGGCGACATGCTGACCCGCCTGCGCAACGCCTCGCGTGCGCGGCACGACAAGGTCGTCATTCCCCACTCGAAGCTCAAGGTCGAGATCATCCGCGTCCTGAAGGACGAGGGCTACGTCGGGGAGTACACCATCCACGAGCGCCAGCCGCAGAGCGAGATCTCCGTCCAGCTGAAGTACGGGCCGGATCGGAGCTCCGCCATCACCGGCATCCGCCGCATCTCCAAGCCGGGCCTGCGCCGCTACGTCCCCATGCGTGACATCCCCCGCGTTCTCAATGGAATGGGCATCGCCGTGTTGTCCACGTCCAAGGGCGTCCTGTCCGACAGCGAGGCGCGCAAGCAGAACCTCGGCGGCGAGCTGCTCTGCACCGTCTACTAGCCAGCCGCCTGGCGCCGCGACCTGAGAGGGGCGCGCTCCGGGCAGACCTTACGAGGCCATCATGAGTCGCATTGGAAAACTGCCGATCAAGCTGGGCGACAAGACGAAGGCGGTCATCGCCGGCAAGAAGGTCAACTTCGAAGGCCCAAAGGGCAAGCTGTCCGTGAACCTCCCCGCGAAGGTGAAGGTGGAGATCAAGGACGGCAACGTGCTGGTGGCCCGCGAGGACGACTCGCGCGAGGCCCGCAGCCTGCACGGCCTGGCCCGCACCATCCTGGCCAACGCGGCCCAGGGCGTGAGCAAGGGCTTCGAGCGCCGCCTGAGCATCCGCGGCGTCGGCTTCCGCGCCGAGGTCAAGGGCAAGAGCGTCCAGTTCTCGCTCGGCTACTCGCACCCGGTGATCTTCAACCTCCCGGAGGGTGTGACGGCCGAGGTGGACAAGACGCCTCGCACCGAGGAGAGCCTGCCCACGGTGGATCTCACCCTGCGCTCGGCGGACAAGGAGGCCCTGGGGGCCGCCGCCGTGAAGATCCGCGCGCTCCGCCCGCCCGAGCCGTATAAGGGCAAGGGCATCAAGTACGCGGAGGAGCGGGTCCGCCGTAAGGAAGGCAAGACCGGAACGACTTAATCGTCGTCCTCCGTGCCCTGAACGTTCAACTCCGCGGGCTCCTGAAGGGGCTCACGATCATCCGGCGGCGGAAGGCCTCATCACCGCCGGAAGGAAAAGGAAGCAGCCATGGCCACTGTCGATCCGCGCATCAAGAGGAAGAACCGCATCCGCAAGAAGCTCTCGGGGACCACCGAGCGCCCGCGGCTCACCGTCTACAAGAGCCTCAAGCACATCTATGCCCAGGTGGTGGATGACTCCTCGGGCAAGACGGTGGCCTACGCCTCGTCTCTCTCCAAGGAGCTCAAGGGCCAGGACGAGGGCGACAAGAAGGCGGACGCCAAGCGCGTGGGCAAGCTCATCGCCGAGAAGTGCAAGGCGGTCAACATCGGGGCGGTGGTGTTTGACCGCAACGGCTTCCCTTATCACGGGCGCATCGCCGCCGTGGCTGACGCCGCGCGCGAGGCCGGGCTGAAGTTCTAGAATTTCGAAAGGAAGCATTCCAAGTGGCAACTCCGATCAATCCGAACGACCTGGACCTCACCGATCGCGTGGTGAATATCAACCGCGTGGCCAAGGTGGTGAAGGGTGGCCGCCGGTTCTCCTTCGCTGCCCTGGTGGTGGTGGGAGACGGCAACGGCCACGTAGGTGTGGGCCTGGGCAAGGCCAACGAGGTCCCCGAGGCCATCCGCAAGGGTGGCGAGAATGCGAAGAAGAACCTCTTCCGCGTGCCGCTGCTGGGACACACCATCCCGCATGAGGTGCTCGGGCACTTCGGCGCAGGGTGGGTGCTGCTCAAGCCGGCCAGCCCGGGTACGGGCGTCATCGCCGGTGGCGCGGTGCGCGCGGTCCTCGAGGCGGCGGGTGTCCGCAACATCCTGACCAAGAGCCAGGGCTCGCGCAACCCCCACAACGTGCTGAAGGCCACCGTGGCAGGCCTGAAGCGGCTGCGCTCGGCCGAGCAGATCTCCCGGCTGCGTGGCAAGGACGTCGAGTCGGCGAAGCTGGCCGGAGAGGCGAGGACCTAGTCATGGCGCTCAAGGTCAAGCTGGTGAAGAGCTTCTCGGGCTCCTCCAAGGAGATGGTGGACACCATCAAGGGGCTCGGGCTGAAGAAGTTCGGCCAGGAGCGGCTGCTGAAGGACACGCCGTCCAACCGGGGCCTGGTGTTCAAGGTGAAGCACCTGGTCTCCAGCGAAGTGGTGAGCCAGGAGGCTCCGGCGCCCAAGCGCCGCAAGCCGCGCAAGATCGCCGTCCGTGACCGGGCGCGCGCCCAGGCGGCCAAGAGCTAACACGGACTCATTCCGCGGAGCTCCGTGAAGCGGGGCTGTCGCGCTCGAGGACTCGAAGATGTCGACGACTCTCAACAACCTGAAGCGGCCGCACAACTCGTGGCACCGCAAGAAGCGCGTGGGCCGTGGCCAGGGCAGCGGCCTGGGCAAGACGGCGGGCCGTGGTGGCAAGGGCCAGAAGGCTCGTTCCGGCAACATGCGGTTCGAGGGCTTCGAGGGTGGCCAGAGCCCCCTTCAGCGCCGGCTGCCGAAGTTCGGCTTCAACCCGCCCAACCGCATCATCTACGCGGTGGTGAACCTGTCGGACCTGGAGCACGCGTTCGATGCGGGCACCACGGTGGACGAGGCTGCGCTCAAGGGCAAGGGCCTGGTCAAGGGCCGCCACGACGGCGTGAAGGTGCTGGGCCAGGGCGAGCTCTCCAAGAAGCTCACGGTTCGGGTGCACAAGCTCTCCGAGAAGGCCCGCGAGGCCATCGCGAAGGCGGGCGGCACGGTGGAGCTGCTCCCGCTGGTGGCCCACAAGCCCGAGTCCGCTTCCAAGGCGCACGCGGGCAAGGGCGTCAAGGCCCCCAAGCAGCCAAACGCCTAGCCGTGCCGGTCGCGCTTCACTTTGGGTGGTGCGCGCCGGTTCGCTTGTGTAGGCTCACGCGCCCCTCTCCTTCGCGGATAGGGGCGCTGTCGTTCTATCAGGACTTTTCGAAGGGGATGGCTCCGACGTGGCTCTGAATGCCTTCGCCAACATTTTCCGTATCGCGGAGCTGCGCAACCGGCTCGCGTATACGCTGGTGCTGCTCGGGGTCTACCGCCTCGGCATCTTCATCAACACGCCGGGTGTGGACCGCGCGGCGATGAACGCGTTCATGGACGCCCAGAAGCAATCGGGCGGTCTGGTGTCGCTGTTCAACCTGTTCTCCGGCGGCGCCCTCGAGCAGATGTCCATCTTCGGTCTGGGCATCATGCCGTACGTGTCCGCCTCCATCATCATGCAGCTGCTGGCGGTGGTGGTCCCTACCCTGGAGCGGCTGCAGAAGGAGGGTGCGGCAGGCCGGCAGAAGATCAACCAGTACACCCGCTACGGCTCCATCGTCCTGTCCGTCATCCAGGGTATCGGCATCTCCCGCTGGCTGGCCTCGCTGGGCCGCAGCGACGGGGGCCAGAGCGGCTTCAACCAGATCGTCGTGCCAGATGACAGCACCTGGTTCACCTTCATGACGGTGATCAGCCTCACGGCGGGCACAGCCTTCATCATGTGGCTGGGCGAGCGCATCACCGAGCGCGGCATCGGCAACGGCATCTCGCTCATCATCTTCGCGGGCATCATCGCGGGCCTGCTGCCCTCCGCCAAGCAGCTGTTCGACATGGCGTCGCAGGGTGCCCTCGAGCCCGCGGCGCTGGTGATGCTGGCCGTCTTCATGCTCGTGGTGGTTGCGGTGGTGGTGTACGTGGAGCGAGGCATGCGGCGCATCCCGGTCCAGTACGCCAAGCGCATGGCGGGGCGGCGGATGTTCGCGGGCCAGGCCACCTACTTCCCGATGAAGGTGAACACCGCGGGAGTGATCCCGCCCATCTTCGCCGGCGCGCTGCTGTCCTTCCCGGCCACCCTGGGCACCTGGTTCCCCTTCCTGGACACCTTCCGGCAGGGCCTGGAGGGCAACCCGTGGCTCTACAACGGGCTGTTCGTCATCCTCATCATCTTCTTCGCCTTCTTCTACACCGCGCTCACGTTCCGGCCGGATGATGTGGCCGACAACATCAAGAAGCAGGGTGGCTACATCCCTGGCATCCGGCCGGGCCGTCAGACGGCGGACTTCATCGAGCGAGTGCTCAATCGCATTACCTTCGGCGGTGCCATCTACCTGGCTACCATCTGCGTCATCCCCTCCATCATCACCGGCGTGCTGGGGGTGAACTTCGCCTTCGGTGGCACGGCGCTGCTGATCGTGGTGGGCGTGGCGTTGGACACAGTGCAGCAGATCGAGGGTCACCTCATCAGCCGCAACTACGAGGGCTTCGCCGGTCCGCGCGGACCGCGCATCCGCGGCCGGGTACGAGTGGCGGCCTAGGTATCTGTTTCTTCCAGGGGCGCCTCTCTCCGGATGGCTGGGGAGGGGCGCCTTGGCGTTCGAGGGGCACATGAACCTGATTCTTTTGGGCCCGCCAAACGCGGGAAAGGGAACCCAGGCGAAGAACCTGTACCGGGACTTCCAGATCCCGCAGATCTCCACCGGGGACATTCTCCGCAAGGCCGTGAAGGAGGGTACGGAGCTGGGCAAGATCGCGGGGCCGCTCATGGCCTCGGGCTCCTATGTCCCGGATGACATCGTCATCGGGATCGTCGAGGAGCGGCTCAAACAGCCGGACTGCGCCAGCGGCTTCGTGCTGGATGGCTTCCCACGCACCATCCCCCAGGCCAATGCGCTGGACCAGATGCTGGCGAAGAACGGCAAGAAGATCGATGCCGTCGTCTCGCTCGAGGTGCCGCACGCCAAGCTCATCGAGCGTGGCTCCGGGCGGCGCTCCTGCCCGGTGGATGGCAGCGTCTACCACGTCTACCAGAACCCCCCGAAGCGGGCCGGGTACTGCGACAAGTGCGGCGCGGGCCTCATCCAGCGCGAGGACGATCACCCCGAGGTGATCGAGAAGCGGCTCCAGAAGTACGACGCCGAGACGTCGCCCCTGAAGGACTTCTACGCCAAGAAGGGGCTGCTCAAGAGCATCGACGGCGTGGGCCCGCCCGACGGCATCTACGTCGAGATCAAGGGCGCCATCGGCAAGGCCTGAGCGGAGACCGGACGGGCTGGCGGGCGCCTCCAGGGGCGCCTCCAGGCTCCCGGGTTCTCCCACTCGCACGTTGTGTAGACACCCATGGCCCAGGTCGAGATCAAGAGCGCAGACGAGATCGTCCTCATGCGAGAGGCCGGCCGGATCGTGTGCGAGATCCTCGATGAGCTCGAGGAGGCTGTCGCCCCCGGTGTGACGACCTGGGAGCTGGACGCCCTGGCCGAGAAGCTCATCTATGCCAAGGGCGCCAAGCCAGCGTTCAAGGGCTACCTCGGCTTCCCGAGTTGTTTGTGTGCGTCTATCAACTACGAAGTCGTACATGGGATCCCCTCGAAGAAGCGAAAGCTGGCCGAGGGCGACCTGATGAAACTGGACTTTGGGGTGGTGTACCGGGGGTTCTTTGGGGACTCGGCGCGCACGGTGCCGGTGGGGAAGGTGAGCCGGGAGGCCCGGGGGCTGGTGGAGGTCACCCGGGAGTCGCTCCAGAAGGCCATTGCCGCGTCGGTGCCGGGTAACCGGATTGGCGACATCAGCCACGCGGTTCAAAGCCATGTGGAGGCGCGGGGTTACTCGGTGGTGCGCAACTTCACGGGCCATGGGATCGGCCGCAAGCTCCACGAGAAGCCAGAGGTGCCCAACTTTGGTGAGCCTGGCTCGGGGATGAAGCTCCGCCCTGGGATGACGATCGCCATTGAGCCCATGGTGAACCTGGGGACTGCCGAGGTAGCGCTCCTCGAGGACGACTGGACGGCGGTCACCCTCGACCACAAGCTCTCTGCGCACTTCGAGCACACCGTGTTGATCACGGACCATGGCCCCGAGGTGCTCACTCGAAGGGCCTGAGAGGCCCTGACGCTGGGTGAAATAGGTTGTTATGATGTGGGGTTGGTAGAAGTTTGGAGCGGACGCGACTGGGTACTTGCCACTTCAGGACCAAAGTGCTATCCCGCCGCGCTTCCAAGAGTTCTTGGTGGTCCGGAAGAGGGTTTTTGATTGCCGAAGGATGATTCGATCGAAGTTGAGGGGACCGTGATGGAGCCCCTGCCCAACGCGATGTTCCGTGTGGTGCTGGACAATGGCCACAAGGTGCTCGCGCACATCTCCGGCAAGATGCGGATGCACTTCATCCGAATCCTGCCGGGCGACAAGGTCAAGGTCGAGCTGTCGCCCTATGACCTGACCCGCGGACGGATCACCTACCGGGCGAAGTAGTCGGGCCGGCCCCGCTTCAGGCGGGCGGCCCTTGAAGGCTTTTCCAATTCACGAAGGAAGGAAGTAGCGCCATGAAGGTTCGGGCGTCCGTCAAGAAGATCTGCGACAAGTGCAAGGTGATCCGCCGCAAGGGGATTGTCCGCGTCATTTGCGCCTCCAACCCGCGGCACAAGCAGCGCCAGGGCTAACGGGCAACCGTTGGCTCCAGACCAACTCCATTGAAGAAGGAACGTAACGATGGCTCGTATCGCCGGTGTCGATCTCCCGCCTGCCAAGCGCGCGGTGATCTCGCTTCAGTACATCTACGGGATCGGCAACAAGACCGCCCAGGACATCTGCGCCCACGCGGGGATTGAGCCCGCGACCCGGACCAAGGACCTGACCGACGAGCAGGCCCGCAAGATCCGTGAGTACATCGAGGCCAACCTCAAGGTCGAAGGTGA
Source organism: Hyalangium sp. (assembly GCF_035629615.1). GTDB lineage: Bacteria > Myxococcota > Myxococcia > Myxococcales > Myxococcaceae > Hyalangium. The sequence goes on from NZ_DASPHO010000742.1 coordinate 13,759, forward strand.
CCTCCGGCGCGAAGTGACGATGAACATCAAGCGCCTGATGGACCTGGGCTGCTACCGGGGCCTGCGTCACCGCAAGGGCCTGCCCGTTCGCGGTCAGCGCACCCACACCAACGCTCGCACCCGCAAGGGTCCGAAGCGTGGCATCGTTCGCGCCAAGCCGGCTGCTCCGGCGGGCCGCTAGACGTTCCCCCTACCTGCGCCGGCCCGTCGAGGTGCCGGCGTCGATCATCTACTTCTGAGGAGCACCGACTCTCATGGCTGAAGAAGTCCAGACCCCTGCCGCCGCCCCTGCTGCCCCCGAGGGTGGTGGTGAGACTGCCGCGGCGAAGAAGGCCAAGCGCAAGGGCAAGAAGAACATCCTCAACGGCGTGGTCCACATCCAGTCCACGTTCAACAACACCATCATCACGATCACGGACGTGTCCGGGAACGTGATCTCCTGGTCCTCTGCTGGCGCCCGTGGCTTCAAGGGCAGCCGCAAGTCGACGCCGTTCGCCGCGCAGGTTGCCGCGGGCGATGCCGCCGCCAAGGCCATGGAGCACGGGCTGAAGACCGTGACGGTGCTGGTGAAGGGCCCCGGCGCTGGCCGTGAGTCCGCGCTGCGCGCGCTGGCCGCCGCTGGCCTGAAGATCTCCCTGATCCGCGACGTGACGCCCATCCCGCACAACGGCTGCCGTCAGCCGAAGCGCCGCCGCGTCTAATACCCCCATCCGGATCCTGCTCGTGAGGGCAGGGTCCTAGACCATCTCTGAAGGAGAAGTTCCTTGGCTCGTTACACCGCCAGCGCCTGCCGCATCTGCCGGCGCGAGAACCTGAAGATGTACCTCAAGGGCGATCGCTGCTACACGGACAAGTGTGCCATCGAGCGCCGCCCGTATCCCCCCGGCCAGCACGGCCAGGGCCGCGTGAAGTTCTCCGGCTACGGCGTGCAGCTGCGCGAGAAGCAGAAGGTCAAGCGCATGTACGGCCTGCTCGAGAGCCAGTTCCGCGGCTACTACCACCGCGCGTCCGCGGCCAAGGGCAAGACGGGTGAGAACCTGCTGCAGCAGCTGGAGCTCCGCCTGGACAACGTGGTGTTCCGCATGGGCTTCGCGGACACGCGCAACGAGGCGCGCCAGCTGGTGCGCCACGGCCACTTCAAGGTGAACGGCAAGCGGGTGAACATCCCCTCGTTCGCGGTGAAGCCGGGCAGCGCGGTGGAGGTGGCGGAGAAGAGCCGCAAGGTGCTCCGGATCTCCGAGGCGTTGGAGACGGTGGATCGCCGCGGCATCCCGCAGTGGATCGACCTGGACAAGAAGGCCTTCAAGGGGACCGTGAAGACGGCGCCGAACCGTGAAGACCTCACCATGCCGATCCAGGAGCAGCTCATCGTCGAGCTCTACTCCAAGTAGGCGTGAGGGCCCTCGAGGGCCTGTCTGCCTGCTTCAAGCGCCTTGGCGGTCACCGCCGGGGCGTCGTGCTTCTTTCTGGCCGCTCCCCCGGCCTTGGTTATTCGTCGTACCCCCGCGTGTCCATCCTCCTGCCGTCCTGGCGGGTATGTCGGTGGTGGCGCACGCCACGAGGAGCAGCAACACCATGGCTGACACGTTCATTGCGAAGAACTGGCGCGACCTCATCAAGCCGCGCCGGCTGGAAGTGGATCAGGACTCGCTCACGGGCACCTACGGCAAGTTCGTGGCAGAGCCCCTGGAGCGCGGCTTCGGCACCACGCTGGGCAACTCGCTGCGCCGCGTGCTCCTGTCGTCGCTGCAGGGCGCGGCCGTCACCTCGGTGAAGATCGAGGGCGTGGATCACGAGTTCACCACCATCCCCGAGGTCGCCGAGGACGTCACGGATATCGTGCTGAACCTGAAGGAAGTCCTCCTTCGGATGCACACGAACGAGACGAAGATCCTGCGCATCGAGGCGGAGGGCCCCAAGGAGATCAAGGCCGGCGACATCATCGCGGACCAGGACGTGGAGATCCTCAACCCTGGCCACCACATCTGCACCCTGTCCGAGGGTGGCAAGGTGCGCATGGAGCTGACGTGCCGCCGCGGCCGAGGCTACGTGCCGGCCAACTCCAACAAGGTGGTGGGCGCGCCCATCGGCACCATCCCCATCGACTCGCTGTTCTCGCCGGTGCGCAAGGTGAACTACCAGGTCACCAACGCCCGCGTCGGCCAGGTCACCGACTTCGACAAGCTGTCGCTCGAGGTGTGGACGGACGGCTCTGTCACCCCGCAGGACGCGGTGGCGTACGCGGCGAAGATCATCAAGGAGCAGCTCTCGGTCTTCGTGAACTTCGACGAGACCGAGGAGCCGGTGGTGGCGGAGGCCCCGAAGGAGGAGGCCAAGCTCAACGAGAACCTCTTCCGCTCGGTGGATGAGCTGGAGCTCTCGGTGCGCTCGGCCAACTGCCTGCAGCAGGCCAACATCAAGACCATTGGCGACCTGGTGCAGCGCACCGAGGCCGAGATGCTCAAGACGAAGAACTTTGGCCGCAAGTCGCTCAAGGAGATCAAGGAGATCCTGGCGGAGATGGGCCTGTCGCTCGGCATGAAGCTGGAGAACTGGCCGCCCAAGCAGGCTCCCGTGGCGGCCCCCCCTCCGGCCGCGAGCGCGGCTCCCAAGGCCTAGGCCTTCCGTAGTGCCTCCTCCCGCGCCGTGACACGGCCTCACGCGGCGCGGGGAGAGGGGGCCCCTCACCGGGCCCATTGGCAATGGCGGACCTCTGTGTCGGGTCTGCTCTTCCCACCCGGTACCTGATACGGCCGGAGTGGTGGAGCCTGAGAGGCTCCGGAGTCACGGACATGCGCCACAGGGTAGGACAGAGGAAGCTCCATCGCACCACGCCCCACCGGCTCGCGATGCTCAACAACATGGTCACCTCGCTGCTCGAGCACGAGGCCATCCGCACCACCGTTCCCAAGGCCAAGGAGGCCCGGAAGATGGCGGAGCGGATCATCACGCTCGGCAAGCGCGGCGGCCTGGCCAATGTCCGTCTGGCGGCCCGGATCGTGAAGGACAAGAACGTCCTCCAGAAGGTCTTCAGCACCTACAAGGAGCGGTACGCCAGCCGCAAGGGCGGCTACACCCGCATCATCAAGCTCGGGTTCCGCCGCGGTGATGCCGCCGAGATGGCCCTGCTCGAGCTGGTGGATCGCCCGGGCAAGCAGGCTCCTGCCGAGGGTGGCGAGGGCGAGGCGAAGACCGAGGAGAGCAAGGGCTAGCCGCCCGGCTCCCACGCCGAAGCTGTCACGGAGCGTCCTTCCTTCTGGGGAGGGCGCTCTCGTGCTTCTGAGGCCGAACGTGACTGCTGGGCTCTACAGACGGCAGCTCGTCCTTCGCGGGCTCGCTACTCGCTGCCGACGGCCTGGCCGTCCTTCACCAGCTCCGCCTTGCCGTCGTCCGTCTTCATCTCCGCGTTGAGGAAGCGCTCGTCGCCAGGCATCGGGCCAGTTGGGCCCAGCAGGCTCTTGGGCGTGAGGGTGTAGATGCTCCCGGAGTCGATCTTGTCCACGATGGCCTTGTACTTGCCATTCACGGTGAAGATGACGTTCTCCCAGGGATCCTCATCCGTATTGCTGACGGTCAGGCTGGGCGCCGCCTTGGGCCGATCCGGGTTCGGCAGCACGATGACGCGCGCGCCGAGCTCCGCCGTCTTCACCCCTTGGCCCGGGCATGCGATGACGATGCTCAGCAGGGAGATGAACGCCCAGCCCCCGACAATGCCCGCCTTGGCCTTGAAGAAGCGGTCCGAGGTGCGGAAGTCCTGCACCCTCTCCTTGAGCAGGGAGAGGCCGTTCAGGAACTGGTTCGAGGCCTCCGAGGCAATGCGCTTGCTGACCTGGCCCTCCGGCTTCTTCTCGACCGGGGCCGTGCGCGCCGCGCTCATCACCCGCATGCCCGGATTGGTGGGCACTCGCGGCATTCCAGGGCTGGAGACCCTGCGCTGAGGATCCGCCGAGGAGGGCTCGGAAGAATCCTCCGGCGGAGCGTTGCCTTCAGGCACCTTGCGACCGTCGCTCATCAACAGGCAGTGTAGAGGGCCGGGCCGCCCGGTGGCTACTCTTGTGCCTTCACCTGTTGCAGCGCCCGCGAGGCCAGCGCGTTGTCCGGCTGCTCCTCCAGGACCTTCAGGAGCCACTTCTCCGCCTCCTCGCCCGCCGCACGGCGCTCCTCCGGCTTCCGGGTCCGCTGCGTCTGCTCGGCGAAGAGCAGCCCCAGGCGCAGGGAAAACTCCATGTTCTCCGGGTCTTTTTCGACCACATGCCGCAGCTCGCGCTCGGCCGCTGGGAAGTCGCCCTCGAGCTGGTACACCACCGCCAGCTTGCCGCGCGGGGGTACCGCCTCCGGCTGGAGCCAGGTGAGGATGCGGAACGCCTCCCGGGCGGCCTTGAGATCCCGCCGCTCCAGGCTCAAGTCCCCGACCCGGAACCAGGCCTCGTCCAGCAGCGGGTTGAAGGCCACGGCCTTGCTGAAGGCCTCCCGGGCCGCCTCCGCCCGCTGGCGCGAGAGGTACAGCTCGCCCAGGTAGAAGTAGTTCTTGCCGTCCCTCGGGGACAGCTCGATGGCCTGCTTGAACTCGTCCACCGCCCGGCCCGCGTCATCCAGCCGCTGGTAGGCCAGCCCCAGCAGCGCGTGCACCACCGCCAGATCCGGGTAGTCGTGGAGGATCTCCTCGAAGGCGAGGATGGCCTGCTGGGGCACGTCCAGCTCCTGGAGGAAGCGCATGCCCTCCTCGAGCTTGCCCTCGGCGGCCTTGGGGAAGCTGGCGAAGGGATCCGCGATCTGGTTCATCAGCGCCCGCGCTGTCGTCACTTCCGAGGCGGTGGGCGCGGCCCGGACCACCGCGCTCAGCGCGGCCACGGCGCCGGCGCTGTCCCCGGTGCGGTGCAGGGACTTGGCCAGCGGCAGCCGGACGGCAGCGCGATCCGGAGCGAGCTCGGCGGCGCGGCGCAGCGGGCCCAGCGCGGCGGCGTACTGCTCGGACTCCAGCAGGGCGATGCCGAGGCGGTAGTGGAACTCGGCCTCGTTCGGCGTCAGGGCGATGGCCCGCTCGAAGGCGGCCACCGCCGGCGCCCCAGCATCCGAGGCCCGGGAGAAGTACGCCAGCCCGAGCATGTAGTGGTTCACCGCCCGCTCGGCCTGGGCGTTGCGGCGCTGGATCTCGGCGATCCAGGCGTCCGTGCGGCCCGACTTCACGTGCGCTTCGGTGAGGGTGCGCGCCATGTCGAGATCGTCCGGGCTCTTGGCGTGTAGCTCCTCCAGCAGCGACACGGCGCGCGCCGGCTGGTTCTGCTCCATGTAGACGCGAGCCTGTTCGTGCGGGCTGAGGACACGCTCTATCGAGGAGCCGTGCTTGCAGCCAGCGGCGAGCAGGCTCCAGCCGAGCACGGCGGCCAGGGTGGAGCGGCGGAGGAGGCGGGTGCGGCGCAGGGTAGGGGGCTTCGCGTTCAAGGTCAGGAGGTCTTCTGGGCGGAGGGGGGCTGCTGGCGGAAACCTTCGTGCCCCGCGGCGGCGACGGCGTCCTCGAGATCCCCGCCCTTACCGCCGAGCTCCAGGCTCTGGGCGATGATCACCTCTCGGACGGCGCGCGCCAACCCCTCGCGGTCACTGGCTGCGAAGGGGGTGGTGTCGATGGGCTTGCCGATCTTCACGTGCACGGGGCCTGGGACGATGTTCCAGGAGTTCTTGGGCATGATGGAGCCCGTGCCCTCGATGGTGACGGGGCAGATGGGCACGCGGGCCTCGAGGGCCAGCGCGAAGGGTCCCTTCTTGAAGGGGAGGATCCGCCCATCCGGCGAGCGGGTACCCTCCGGGTAGAGGAAGATGCTGGTGCCACCGCGGATCTTCCTCCCGGCCCGTTGCAGCGAGGTGATCGCGGCCTGCCGGTTGGAGCGGTCGACGAAGATGTGCCCAGCCAGCCAGAGGTACCAGCCGATGAAGGGCACCCACCCCAGCTGGCTCTTGGCCACGTAGCGGAAGGCCACCGGCACGGTGACGAAGTGCGCGGGGATGTCCAGGGTGGACTGGTGGTTGGAGACGTAGATGGTAGGGCGCTTGGCATCCACGTTCTCCTGGCCATGCACCACCAGGCGGGCGCCGCCGGCCCACAGCAGGACGGGCGACCACAGGTGGCGGCAGATCCACACCGTGGCGTCGCCGCCGAGCACCAGCGCAGTCAAGGCCGTGAACGGGAAGAGGAACGCGGACCACGCGCCCGCGATGAACATGCAGAAGAGTTTACGAGGCATACGAGGCTTGGGAGTAAGAGCCTGCCATACCCTGGGCAAGAGCGCGGCTTCATTGATCGTCCCGCCCCGCAGGGCCTCCCTGCCGCCCCGGAGGGGAAGCAGGTTCTACCATGTCCGGCCCGCACCTTTGGGGCTGGCATGCGTCGCCCGGTGGGGTTACAAGCAAGGGTGGCGTGGCCAGGAAAAAGTTCATCGCCGTCGCAGGCAACATTGGCGCCGGGAAGACAGAGCTCACCTCGTTCCTCTGCCGCAAGTACGGCCTGACGCCGTACTTCGAGCCGAACGACCAGAACCCCTACCTGGCCGACTTCTACAAGGACATGAAGAAGTGGGCCTTCCGCTCACAGGTCTTCTTCTTGACGCACAAGTTCCGGCTGCACCGGGAGCTGGAGCGCCAGCCCGGCGCGGTGCTGCAGGATCGCACCATCTACGAGGATGCGGAGATCTTCGCCAAGAACCTCCACCGCCAGCGCTTCATCGACAAGAGGGACTGGCAGATGTACCGGGAGCTGTACGACACGATCGCGCAGGTGCTGACCCCGCCGGATCTGATGATCTACCTGCGCTGCCCGGTGCAGACGCTCAAGGAGCGCATCCGGCTGCGCGGCCGCGTCATGGAGAAGGACATCCCCACGCTCTACCTCAAGCGTCTCAATGCCCTCTACGAGGAATGGTTCAGTAACTACAAGATGTCTCCCGTGCTCGTTCTCCCGACGGACAAGCTGGACTACCTGACCAACCTGGTGGACCGCGTGGATCTCTTCCGCCAGATCGAGAAGCACCTGTGAAGGAGGTCTACGTCCTCGCCATTGAGTCGCCCACCCATGTGCCGTGGGAAGAGCTGCGTCACACGTTCGAGTCGGACGACGTGCGCTTCACACTGCTCGAGGCTGGCCAGGGGTTCGCCGTCCACGCGGAGGGCACCCAGGTGGAGGTGCGCTTCGACGCCGACAGGCCTCCCAAGGACTGGGATCCGCGCCTGCTGACGGGCAGCGAGGAGGCCCAGCAGGCGTTTCAGCGCGCCCAGGGTTTCTATCGGCTCTCCGTGGTGCCCGGCTCCGGGCCGCAGCCCACCGTGCCCGTCTTCGAGGCGCTGTGGTGCGCGCGCACGCTGATGGAGCACTCGAAGGGCGTGCTGCTGGATCTCACCGCCTACAAGCTGCATGACGTGGCGGACGTGGTGGAGATCACCGAGCTGGACTTCGACATCCGCGATCACGTCAACCTGCACGCGGTGGCGGCCATCGAGGGCGACACGCCCCTGTGGGTGCACTCGCACGGCATGGAGAAGTTCGGCACGCGGGATCTGGAGATCTTCCACCTGGGTGAGGAGGATCTGCTGGCCGCGGAGATGTTCCTCCACGAGCTGTGCACGGACATGGCCTTTGGACAGGGGCCCGAGGTCCGCAAGGAGGTGCACACCAGCGAGGGGCAGACCTTCCGGATGGTGCCCTCCGAGGAGGCCCGGGTGAACCTGCTGGGCGTGCCGCTGGAGACCTTCGAGGGCCACGAGTCGCTGTTCCTCAGCGTGGTGTCTCCGCTGGGGCGGCACAACACCGGGGAGCTGCTGCGCCCCTACCGCGAGCGCTTCGTCCCCGAGCCCGAGGAGCGCACCGAGTCGCTGCGGCTCGAGTCCCAGGCCCTGCTGCCCGCCTTCAAGGCCCGCTTCGGGCGCAAGGGGCTCATGGAGCCGCTCACCTTCCTGGTGCGCGCTCCCTTCGAGACGCACCCCGAGGGCCAGGCGGTGGAGGAGAACCTCTGGCTGGAGGTGATGGCGTGGGAGGAGGGCACCGTCGTGGGCAAGCTGGTGGACGGTGCCGTCCACACCACCGAGTGGCGCAAGGGCGCTCATGTGGAGGCGGACGAGGAGCATATCAACGCGCTGGCCATCAGCCACGAGGGGCGCACGCTGGACGAGGACGAGATGCGCGCCCTGCTCATCGCCGAGCGGCCCATGTAGGCTAGGCTCCGCGCTCCATGCCAGCCCTGCTGCTGCTCACCGGTCCTTCCGCCGGCCTCCGTTTTGAGGTGGTCTCGGAGGTCACCATTGGCCGCAGCCCCTCCTGCGAGATCCAGGTCGATGATGACAAGGTCTCGCGGCGGCACGCCCACGTCTTCCTGATCGAGGGGCAGGTGCGGGTCCGGGATCTGGGCTCGCGCAACGGCACGCTCGTCAACGGCGAGCGCTTGCAGGGCGAGGCGCGCCTGCTGCCCGGCGATCGCATCCAGGTGGGGGAGACCACCGCCATCTACGAGCCCCTCACCCAGGCCGCCCTGGCCGAGACGGAGCCGCTCGATGCCCAGCACGTTCCCATTGCCGAGGTGTTGCCGCACGTGGGGCCCGAGGCAGCGCTGTTCTCCGCGGGCGTAGCGCTGCTGGGCGCCACCAACGAGGCCATGGTGCTGCGCAGGCTGGTGGACGAGGCGCTCCACGCCCTCAACGCGGATCGGGCCGCGGCGCTGCTCGGCGGGCAGGAGGGGCTGCTCACCGCGGCCGTGTCCGGCACCACCTCCGTGGAGGTGCCTCGCGTCATGGCCAGCCTGGCACTGGAGCTGAAAGAGGTGTCATCCACGGCCACCGCGCTCTGCGCTCCGCTGGTGGCCGGGGGCATGCCGTTCGGGCTGCTGTACGTGGGGTGTGATGAGCCCCGCTTCAGTGCCCAGGATGTCGGAGTCGTGGCGGCGCTCGGGCGCATGGGCGGCGAGGCCTATGCCGCGATGCGCTCTCGCACCGAGGAGGAGCAGGCCCCCGTCGAGCTGGTGGGTACCTCCCGGCCGTTCCGCCGGATGGTGGAGCAGGCCCGGCGCGCCGCCGCCAGTGCCGCTCCGGTGGTCATCTCTGGAGGGCCGGGGAGCGGGAAGAGCCTGCTGGCCCGCTTCATCCACGTGCACTCGCCCCGGGCGCTGGGGCCCCTGGTGGGGGTGGACTGCCGGCAGCCGGCCCCTCACGTGGAGGAGAACCTCTTCGGCCGGGCGAGCAGCCCCGGACACCCCCCGCGCACCTCCGCGCTCCTGCGCGCGGATGGGGGCACGCTGCTGCTTCAGCACGCGGAGGGGCTCTCGGGCGCCGTGGTCGAGCGGCTGGTGCGGCTGCTCGCGCGCAAGGTGGCTCCGGCCCGGCAGGGAGGCGAGGAGCCTGTGGATCTGCGGCTGATTGCCACCGCGAGCGCGCCCGCGCAGCTGCTGGCCGCCAAGGGGGAGATGGACCCGGCCCTGGCCATGGCGCTGTCCGGGCTGGAGATCGAGGTGCCCCCGCTGCGCGAGCGCCGCGCCGATGTGCTCGTGCTGTTTGATCGGTTCTCTGCGCGGGGGGCTCGGGAGGCCCGAAAGCCCCCCCCCGTGCTCAGTCCCGGTGCCCGGCGCCTGCTGGTGGACTATCCGTGGCCCCAGAACATCCACGAGCTGAAGCTGGTGAGCGAGCGGCTCGGGCGGCTGTATTCCGGCAGCGAGGTGCACGTGCTGCGCCTGCCCCCGGAGATCCAGGAGGGCTCGGTGGCCACGGAGCCCTCCAGCCTGCAGCAGATGGTCGAGCGCCTGGAGCGGGACGCCATCGTCGAGGCGCTCCAGTCCGCGGGCGGACGGAAGATCCGCGCGGCCGAGCGGCTGGGCATCAGCCGCCCCACACTGGACAAGAAGATCGAGGAGTACGCCATCCGCGTGGAGAAGTCCCGGCGGAGCTGAGGTGCCCCGGGCTCAGCGGCGGGCCCCTGTATACCGGAGACCCTTTCTGCGCCATCGCGCTTGTCCCTCGACACCCCCTCAGCGTAGATGCCCCCGATGAGCTTCCGTTACTCCGATGAGGTGCGGCGCGCGCTGGATGCGAAGGCGCCGCTGGTGGCGCTCGAGACGAGCGTGGTCGCCCAGGGCCTGCCGTACCCGGACAACCTCAGCGCCGCGCGGGCCTGTGAGGAGGCCGTCCGCCGCGCGGGCGCCGTGCCCGCCCCCATCGCCGTGGTGGATGGCGAGGTGTGGATCGGGCTCGAGGAGGCGGCCATGCGTCGGCTCGCCGAGGGCAAGGAGCGGCTGATGAAGCTCGGCTCGCGGGATCTGGCTGTGGCCGTCGCCTTGAAGGCCTCGGGAGGTACCACGGTGAGCGCCACCTGTGAGCTGGCTGCCGCCGCGGGCATCCGCGTCTTCGCCACCGGCGGCCTCGGTGGCATCCACCGGGGCGTGAGTGAGCACTGGGACATCTCCCAGGACATCGGTGCGCTCGCTCGCTACCCCGTCGCCGTGGTGTGCGCTGGGGCCAAGTCCGTCCTGGATCTCCCCAAGACGATGGAGGCCCTGGAGACCGCGGGAGTGCCCGTCATCGGTGTGGGCACCAGCGAGCTGCCGTCCTTCTACAGCCGCAGCTCGGGCCTGCCACTGGAGCACCGTGTCGAGGACGCCTCGACGGCCGCTCGCATCGTCCACGCCCGGCTGGGGCTGGGGCAGGGGGGGCTCGTCTTCGCGCTACCTCCGCCCGAAGAGGAGGCCCTGCCGCGGGCCGAGGTGGAGCTGCACATCGCCTCCGCGCTCGCCGAGGCTGAGCGCCAGGGAGTGCGCGGCAAGGCCGTCACCCCGTTCCTCCTCTCGGACATGGCCAGGCGCACCAGCGGCAAGAGCCTGAAGGTCAACCTGGCGCTGCTCACGAACAACGCCCGCTTCGGCGGCGAGCTGGCCGTGGCCCTGGCTCGCGGCTGAGCCTAGCGCTTGCGCGAGAACCAGCTCATGAGGCTCTCGAGCTCCCGCTTGTCCACGTCGTCGAACGTGGCCTGGTGCTCCGAGTCGATGTCCAGCACCGCCAGCAGCTCGCGGTTCGGTCCGAACACCGGCACGACGATCTCCGACTGTGAGCGCCCGTCACAGGTGATGTGCCCAGGGAAGGCGTGCACGTCCTCCACCACCACCGTCTCGCGGGTGGTCGCGGACGTCCCACATACGCCCTTGCCGAAGGCGATCTCCAGGCACCCCAGCGTCCCCTGGTAGGGCCCCACTCGCAGCAGCTTCCCTGGCTGAACCACCCGGTAGAACCCCGTCCACAGGTGTCCGAAGGCGTGGTGCAGCAGGCAGCTCATCGTCGACATGCCGGCGATCTCGTCGTCGATGCCCTCCAGCACCGCTTCGATGTGCTGCTTGAGCTCCGCGTACGCCTCAGTCTTCTTCCTGCCTCGCAGGTCCAGGGTGACTTCTGCCATGGTCGAGTCCTCGAGAGGTGGGGTCGGTGACCCAGCCACGCCGATGGGGGCCCTTTTACATGGATCTTCCCCTGCGGCGAGATGAGGCACCACAGACCCATCGGATGTGTAGGGCGACCGGGGGGCCGCTCCATTGGAGGCTCGTCTGCTATGCCAGCCTTGCTGGGTCAGCTGGCGACATTCGCCGAGGGAGGCGCAGAGGGCTCGGACTTCGGCTCGGACTTCGGCTCGGACTTCGACTCGGACTTCGACTCGGACTTCGGGGCCTTGTCTGCCGCGGGGGCCTTCTCCGCCTTGGCCAGCAGCCCATAGCGCTTCGCGGCCGACTCGAGAATGCGCCCCACGAGCTGGGTGTAGTCGAGGCCCTTCTCACGGGCTCCCATCGCCAGCTCACTCTTGTCCTCGAGGTAGGGATTCGGGTTCACCTCGAGGACGTACGGATCCCCTTCCTCCGAGATGCGGAAGTCGATGCGCGCGTAGTCCTGCAGCTTGAGGCCTCGGTAGGCGAGCAGCGCGGCCCGCTCCACCCGCTGGCGCAGCTCCGTCGAGATGTTCCGGGCGATGACGAGCTTGGGCGAGCCCTCCGTCTCCGGGCCGAACTTCACCTCCCGGTCCGAGATGGTCGGCTTGCTCTTGTCCCAGTTGCCGAAGTCCAGCTCCACGATGGGCAGGATCTCCGGCATCTCCTTGGGGCCAATCACCCCCACATACACCTCGCGCCCCTCGATGAACTCCTCCGCGAGCGCCTCGTCCTGCAGCTCCTTGCGGATCTCCTGCACGCGGCGCGTCAGCTCCTCCCAGGTGCTCACCAGCGACTTCTGTCCGATGCCAATGGAGGCGTCGCTCCGAGAGGGCTTCACGATGAGCGGGAACTCCAGATCTCCGTGGGTCTCCACGGTGACGCCGTCGAACGTGGCGAAGTCCGCGGTGGGGATCTCGTGGTACTCCAGCAGCTGCTTGGTGAGGATCTT
>NZ_DASPHO010000743.1:0-19278 GCF_035629615.1 Hyalangium sp.
GGAGATGCGCTCCACATAGGGCTCCCCCAGGCGTATCCCCAGGCCCCCGCCGATGATCACGGCTTCCACATCAAGCAGGTTCACCGCCGACGCGATCCCCGCCCCCAGCATCCGGAGGGCGCGGGCCATGAGCCGCTCGGCCAGTCCATCCTCCTGCTTGAGCGCCCGCAGCCAGATGCCGCTGGTGAGCCGATCCTTGCCGTGCGTCTCCATGAGCTCGAACAGCCGCGTCTTCTCCCCACGGGCCGCGGCCTTGCGCGCCCTGCGCTCCATGGACGCGCGCCCCGCGTACGCCTCCAGGCAGCCGCGCCGCCCGCAGGAGCAGCGCGCGCCGCCCCGCCGCACGACGATGTGGCCGATCTCCCCCGCCGCGCCGCGCCCCGTCCAGCGCCGGCCGTCCAGGTAGATCCCACCGCCCACGCCCGTTCCCCACCACACTCCCAGCAACGAGCGGTATGAGCGCCCCGCCCCCAGCCGCGCCTCCGCCATCAGCGCCACCTGCACGTCGTTGCCCAGGAACACCGGCGCCTTCGCGCGCTTCGAGAGCGCCTCGGCCAGCGGATAGGGCCCCTCCCACCCCGGGAGGTTGCCCGCATGCAGCAACACGCCCGCCTCCGAGTCCACTGCACCGGGAGCCCCCACGCCCACACCCGCGAGCGCCGAGGGCTCCAGCTTCATCATCCGCGTCGCCTCCTGGAGCGTGGCGAACAGCTCCTCGACGATGGCCGGGGGGCCACCCTGCTGCGGCGTGGCTCGCCGGCACTGGCTCATCACTTGACCATTCTCGTCCACCAGCACGGCCTGGATCTTCGTGCCCCCCAGATCGAGCCCCGCAAACACCTGCTGCCTCTCGCCGCCGCGCATGGGGTGCCTCCTCCCCTTCCAGGTTCGCACCGTCGGACGTCGGAGTGACACGCCGTCCCGGGTCGCCGCGACCTTAACCTACCCCCGAGGCCGTCGCGGAGGTAGACACGGACAGCCACCGTAAGATGCTCAACGCCCGGCCAGCCTCGCGCGGCCCGAAGAGGACCTCACCATGGATGACTGGAGCTTCATCGACATTGCCCGCCTCGTGGAGCGCAAGCAGGCCATCGCCGTGGCGGAGCTGGCCAAGGAGAGCCGCCCGCTGGCCGAGGGGTGGATGGCCTTCGACGGGCCGGAGTCCTACGTGAACAAGGCCTGCGGGTTCGGACTCGAGCGGCCGCTCACCGAGCCCGAGCTGGAAGAGCTCGTGACGTTCTTCACCTCGCGGGGGATCGAGCCGCGAGTCGAGCTGAGCCCCTTCGTCGCCCCAGCGCTGCTCGAGGGGCTCGCCCGGCGCGGGTTCGTGCTCCAGCGGTTCGGCAACGTCCTGGCCCGGAAGATCCCCGAGGCGGGCGATCTCCGAGCGCTGCTGCCCCTCGGCTGGCCTGAAGGAGTCACCATCGAGCGGGTCGATCCCCAGGATGACACCACCGCCCGGGAGTACGTCGAGGTCGCCGAGAGCGGCTTCCTCGCGGAAGGTCAGCCCCTGTCTCAGGAGTTCCTGGAGCTGGGGCTCAGGGGCGTGCGCAGGCCCGTGCAGGACGCCTTCGTGGCGCGCCTCGGCCGCGAGGTGATCGGCGCCGGGGGCTGCGAGTCCAGCGGCGGAGTCACCGTCCTGTTCGGCACGTCCGTGAAGCCCGCCTGGCGCGGCCGAGGAATCCAACAGGCGCTGATCGCCGCGCGGCTCGAGCGCGGACGCGAGCGCGGCAGCCGGCTCGCCTGCATCATCTCGGGGCCTGGGATCCCCACGGAGCGAAACGCGGCACGCCTCGGATTCGAGATGGCGTACTCCCGCGTCACCCTGGTGAAGCGCGGCGAGGGCCTGCTGCCCTCGCAGTAGTCTCTCGGCGGCTCACCTCGGCCACACCATCACCCATACCCATACAGGCGACCAGAAGGCCGCCGGGGAAGCACTGCGGACGGTGGACGGCTTGGAGTTTCGGCTCTTGCGGAACTCTTCGAGGTTGATGACTTCGGAAGCCTGGTTCATGGCAGACCTCGCCTTGGGATTTTGGGAGTTGCTGCTTTCAGGATGATTATCGAGGGGTGGCCTCCGCTGGTTGCGCGGATCCCTGTCCGCCAAAGCGGACGGGTACCCTGATGTCTGGGGTTTACCCCCGGTGTAATCAAATCTGGAAAACGAGAATCCTCTGATCTCCCTCTTGAGATCAGGCCCGCTCGGCCGGTACAGTAGGAACCACTTTTGACACTGACACCGTCTCCGTCAGTGCCAAAGCATCGGCCAGATCGGGCTGGCCGCTCCTCAGAGGGGGTCGTCGATGATGAACACCAGGATCGTTGTCGCAGCGCTGGCCATTCTGTGCGCGGTACCCGCCGCCGCTCAGAGCCGCACGCCGTGGCAGATGCACAACGGGAACGAGGTGACGTCTTCCAATCCGCTGGGACTGGTGCGGTTCAACTGCGCGCCGACTCGCCACGGAGACAACTGTGAGTACGACGTGGCCAGCATCCCGGCCGCCTCGGATTCGGACTGGCTGGCGGCGCCCAACGGGGAGACGATCGGCTTTGAGGTCTTCCCCTCGCGCGTCTGTCAGGCGCCGAACCAGTGCCTGAGCTACGGCGACTTCACCTACTTCCAGACCTTCGTGAACGTCCCGTCGAACGTGGCCGTGACGGCGTTCACCATCACCTTCAGCGGCATGGACGATGGCTCGCGGGTGACGATCTTCAACTCGCAGTACCCGGGCGGCCTCGTCATCCCGGGCAGCTACGTGTACCTGGGCGGCAGCGGCACCGCCAACCTCGCCTCGTACGTGAAGTCGGGCGAGAACAACCGTGTGGTCATCACCCAGGTGGATGACTGCTGCACGCACAACCGCCTGCAGAGCGCGGCCGTGGTGCTCAACGGCGAGGTGGTGGACACCGCCTGCAACAGCCCGGCGGACTGCGACGACGGCAACTCCTGCACCACGGACGTCTGCAACACGGACGGCTCGTGCACCAGCGCCGTGCAGTCCTGCGTGAGCGGAGAGGTCTGCGAGCCGAACCCGAACTCCAGCATCAGCTCCAGCGGCAACCCCGTCGGCAACAACGTCAGCATCAGCTCCTGCGAGCCGGGCGCCACCGAGCCCACGCTGGTCGTCAACGGCGACCTGGACATGCTCGTGGAGTGCGGCGAGACGACGTGGACGGATCCGGGCGCCTCGGCGTACGACACCGACTGCTCGCCGATCGAGGTGCACTACTACAACTCGGGCCACGACGCGTACGGCCCGGGCCCGGCCACCTGCGCCGAGGGCCTCTACTATGTGCAGTACATCGCGTGGAACTCGATGGGCCACACGGTGAGCGCCATCCGCAACGTGACGGTGAATGACTCGAAGCCGCCGCAGTTCGCGCTCAAGGGCCCCTCGCACATGGTCCACCAGTGCGGCAGCCAGTGGGTGGATCCGGGTTGGACGGCGTTCGACACCTGCTACGGCGACATCACCCCCGAGGTCCACTGGGAGGGCTTCCCGAACGGCTGGGTCGAGGGCGTCTACACGGTGACGTACACGCTGACGGACAGCGGCGGCAACAGCGCGCCCAACCTGACCCGCACGGTGGAAGTGGTCAACTGCCCCTGGTAGCGAATCCCAGCAGGGCTTGAAGCAAGGGGCCGGGCGTGCCGACGAGTGGCGCCCGGCCCTTCGTGTCTCTGGGGAAAGGTGTCATCACCCGCCATGCCATGAGCCCGGTTCCTCTCGATCAGGCGCGGTGCGCCGTCCCCGTGCACCTGCAGGTGATACTGGTGCTCGCGGCCGTGCTCGGGGCCGCCGGGAGTGCCTCTGCGCTGGAGCCCGGCAAGGCCCTGATCCAGTACCCCCACCGGGCCTGGCAGACAGGAGATGGGCTCCCCCAGAACAGCGTCCTGGTCCTGGCGCAGACGCCCGACGGCTACCTCTGGGGTGGCACCTGGGAAGGACTGGTCCGCTTCGACGGGGTGCGCTTCATCGTCTTCGACAAGACGAACACCCGCGCCCTCCCCGGCCGCTCCGTCCAAGCCCTGGAGGTCGCTCGGGATGGGACGCTGTGGATCGGCATGAACGAGGGCCTTGCTGGCATGCGGCAGGGCTCCTTCTTCCCGGTGGTTCCTCCTCCAGGGACGGACCTGTCCGATCCTCGCGATCTGCTGGCCGCAAGCGACGGAAGCCTGTGGGTGGCCACGGAGGGACACGGAGTCTCGCGGCTCTCCGCCGGTGCCTTCCGGACCTGGACGGCCGCCGAGGGGCTTGCCAGCAACAGCGTATCCTGGCTCAAAGAGGATGCGGCGGGCGCCATCTGGGCGGGCGGAGAGGGAGGCCTGCAGCGGTGGGATGGGAGGACCTGGACGGCTCCCCTCCCGTTCGAGGGCAAGGCCCAGGCGAAGGTGCGCGCACTGGCGCGCGATCCGGAGGGCACAATCTGGGTGGGCCTCGAGGAGGGAGAGGTCTACCAGCTCCGGGATGGGAGCCCGCGGCATGTTCCCGAGGCCAGCATTTCCGGCGCGCCCGTCTCTGCCATCCTCGTGGATCGGGCCGGCAGCCTCTGGGTGGGGAGCCTGGGCCGGGGGGTGCTGCGGTGGGCCCAGGGCCGGCGCACGGAGCTGGCCGCCGGGCACGCGCTAGAAGGCAGCGTGGTGAGCGATCTGCTCGAGGATGCCGAGGGCAACCTCTGGGTGGGAACGGACGCCCGCGGGCTCCACCGCCTCAAGGACGCACCCTTCACTCCCTATGGTCCCCAGGAGGGGCTGGCGCACGAGATGGTGCTGGCCATCCGCGAGACGCGCGATGGCAGCCTGTGGTTTGGGACCGTGGGCGGTGGCGTCACCCGGCTGCAGAGCGACGGGACGATGACGTCCTGGACGATGCGCGACGGGCTCATCCTGGACAGGGTCCGCACCATCGCCGAGGGGCCTGACGGCAGCCTCTGGTTCGGAACGCGGAGCGGCATCAGCCGCTGGCGTGACGGCACGTTCACCTCGTACACCGCCGCGCAGGGGCTGGTGGATGTGCGGGCATACCTGCTGGACGTGGACGCGCGAGGCACGCTCTGGGTCGGCACGCCGACGGGGCTCGCGCGCTGGAGCGGAGATCACTTCGAGCCCTTCACCCCCCGCGGCGGGCTGCCCGGTCAGGACGTCACGCTGATGCGCGCCAGCGCCGCCGGAGGCCTCTGGGTGGGCACGCGGCAAGGGGGCCTGGCCCACGTCATCGATGGGCAGAGCACTGTGCTGGCTGCTGAGAACGGGCCGCTGAACATCAAGCTCCTGTCCCTCCACGAGGACGAAACCGGCACGCTGTGGATCGGCACTGACGATGGCTTCTTCCGCTGGAAGGAAGGGCAGTTCCGCCGCTTCTCCGTTGCGGAGGGGCTCTTCGACGAGCGCGTGTTTCAGGTCCTCGCGGACGATCACGGCAACCTGTGGATGAGCAGCAACAAGGGCATCTCCCGCGTGGCGCAGGCGGAGCTGGAGGCCGTGGCCGAGGGCCGGCTCGAGCGCGTCACTGCCCGCGCCTACGGGGCGGAGGATGGGATGCGCTCCGAGGAGTGCAACGCCCTGGGCTCCCCCGCCGGGTGGAAGGATCGGAGCGGGCGGCTCTGGTTTCCCACCATCCGTGGCGCCGTCAGCTACACGCCAGGGCCCGAGGCTGCACGTGCGCGCCCACCGCCGGTGCTCATCGAGGAGCTCCGCGTGGACGGACGCACGATCCTCGCCACGGAGCTGGAGCGCATTCCTCGAAGAGACGGAAGGATCGAGCTCCACTACACGTCGGCCGGCCTGCGCGCGCCACAGCAGCTGCGCTTCCGCTACCGGCTTGAAGGGGTGGACGAGGACTGGGTGCAGGCCGGCACCCGCCGCATGGCCTGGTACACCCGCCTGCCACCCGGGGCGTACCGGTTCCAGGTGGAGGCGGAGTACGCGGATGGAGGTGGGTCCGCCCCGAGCGCGGCGCTGACGTTCTACCTCGAGCCCCTCTTCCACGAGACGTGGTGGTTCCGTGTGGCGTGCTCGCTGGCCATCGTGCTGCTGGTGGCCGGCGCCCTGTGGCTGCGCCTGCGCCGGGGCCGCGAGCGGGAGCTCGAGCTGCAGGGCCGCGTCGATCAGCGCACCACCGAGCTGGCCACCGTCAACGCGGCTCTGCAGGGGCGTCTCCAGGAGCTGCAGGCCACGCGAGAGCGGCTCGTCCACGCGGAGAAGCTGGCGGCGGTGGGCACCCTGGCCGCAGGCGTGGGGCACGAGCTCAACAACCCCCTGGCCTTCGTCATCTCCAACCTCCACTACGTGGCCTCGGAGGTGCGCGAGCTCCATGTCCGCGCCGAGGATCGCGCGCGCTGGGAGGAGGTGGAGCAGGCGCTCGACGAGGCCTTGCAAGGCACCGATCGGATGCGCCGCATCATCCAGGATCTCCGGACGTTCTCTCGTACGCAGCCACGACAGTCCACGCAGCTCAACCTGCACCCGGTGCTGGAGCTGGCAGCCAGCCTCGCGAGCGCGGAGATCCTTCCCCGCGCCCGGCTCGTGAAGGACTACGGCTCGCCGCTCCTCGTGCTGGGAGATGAGACGCAGCTGGGCCAGGTGTTCCTCAACCTGCTGGTCAACGCCGCCCAGGCCATCCCCGAGGGCCACCCGGAGCAGAACGAGATCCGCGTCACCGCGCGCAGGGACGCGCAGGGCCAGCTCGTGGTGTCGGTGAGCGACACCGGCGCGGGGATCGCCCCGGACGTGCTGCCGCGCATCTTCGAGCCCTTCTTCACCACCAAGCCCGTGGGCATCGGCATCGGGCTGGGGCTGGCCCTCTGTCACTCCTACCTGAAGGCCATGGGCGGAGACATCCGCGTGCGCAGCGAGCTGGGACGGGGCACCACCTTCGAGGTGGTGCTGCCCTCCCCGCCCTGAGCGTCAGTGGGACTCCAGCTCTTCCATCTCCCCGTCATCGGGAGAAGCGGGAGGCGCCACGGCAGGCAGGCGCGTGAGGTTCCACGGCTCTCCCGCCTTCCACGCTACCTCGCCAGACAGGCCCCAGCCGGCACGCACGGCCTCCCGGCCCTCGTACTCCAGCCAGAAGACGGCTTCGTCCGGCCGGGCGGACTGATCCAGGCAGGCGATACGCGACACCGGCCGGTGGCCCTCACCGCCCAGCGACACCGCGAAGCCCTTGTGCGAGTGCCCACACAGCACCCACCGCGGCCGGATCGTGTCCACCAGCCGGCGGGTGATCGGGTTGCCGATCCAGTAGGAAGGCAGGGGGCGCGTGGTGGACAGCCCCTCGTCCCGGGCCCGCTGGACGATGCCCCGGGGCCACTCATGCACCAGGAAGAGGTCCAGGTCCCGGAGGTTCGAGATCCGCTCCACCTCGGGCCCACGGAAGTAGCCGGCCTGCTTCGCCGTGTCGAGCGACGTGGGCCGCTTCAGCGGCTGATCGAAGAAGCGGGGCGCGTGGATGCCCGACAGGTAGCCGATCTTCAGCCCCCTCAGCTGCCGCAGCCCCGCACGCCCCAGGTAGTGCACGTTCGGCGCCAGCTCGAAGCCCCCGGGCGCGTCGTGCAGCGCCTCGAAGTCCTCGTTGTTGCCGCCGATGAAGTACAGCGGACGCTTCATCCGCGTCTTCCCGTCCGCGTACTCGGCGAACTCGGCCGGCATGGCGCGCTTGGCCGCCTTGCGCCGGTGGTCATCCGCCCGCCGGAACGCCTCCACGTCCCCCACCGCCAGCACCAGATCCACGGGCCTACCGCGCGCCGCTTCCAGCGCATCCATCCACGCCTCCACTCGGTGGAAGCGGCCATGGATGTCTCCTACTCCAACGACAAGCAGGGATTCTGGAGGCATCGTCCGCCCTTCAAACTGCCGTGCACCAACCCCCATGTCGAGGGAGAATTCCCTACTCCTGGCCAGAAACAGTGGGAGACGAAAAAAACGATGGGGACGCCCTGGCGAGGACGCCCCCGGAGACCTCACAGGTTGCCTTCCAGCGCTAGCACCCGAGAGGGTACGTCACCTCGATGTAGGAGCCCGGAGGCGGCGCGGCCCCCAGGTCGAAGACGATGGTGGAGTTGGAGGGCTCGTAGTGCCAGCCCGTCGTCACGTCCACCCCGTTGATGCGCACGGTGATCTGCGCCGGGTCCGCCGGCTCATCCGAGAGCGGGAAGTGACGCTTGGGACCGAAGGCGCTGTCGGAGAGCTTCTTGAGGGACTCGGCCCAGTTCGGGGTGCAGATGCTCTCCACGACGCCGCCCGTGGCGTTGGCCAGCTGGATGTAGCGGGTGCCGGAGCTGCTCGCGGTGGAGCAGGAGGCCAGGTCCTGCGGGCCTGCGATGGCGGAGATGCTCAGCTTGGCGGCGTCATTGTCCTTCAGGGACTTGAAGTAGGTCTCATAGAAGGACACCGGCTGCGTGGAGAAGTCCTCCTCGTCGGTGACGAAGATGATGGCCAGCCGCGCGTCCTCGCGGAGGAACCCGCCGTTGCCGTCGCCCGCCTGCGCGGTGCGCGGGTCATCCAGGCTGTGCAGCAGCGGATCCGAGAGGGCCCGGTAGGCAGCCTCGAGCCCCTGCTCATTCCAGTGGCACACGCCCACGTGGGTGTTGCTGGCGAAGACGGCCGACGCGTTCGGCGTGCGAGGGGTGATGATGCGCGGGGTGGAGCCGTTCACGGGGAAGAGCCGGCCGTTCTCGCCGCCCTCGGCGCCGCCCGGGCACTGGGACCAGCCGCCCGAGGACACATCCAGGCCCGTGGTGGTGACGCCGATGTGGTAGTCCACGCCCGAGGCCGTGGCCGCCGTCATGAAGGCCGCGAAGTTGGCACCCAGGCTCTGCTGCTCCTCCATCATCGAACCGGAGTTGTCCACGACGAAGAGCACGTCGACCTGGGCCCCCGCCTCCTGGAGGAAGGAGTCCACCTGCTGGGCGGTGGCGGAGGCCCGGCCGATGAGGCTCGCCGTGTAGAGGGAGCCCTCGCCCAGATCGAAGCGCAGCGCCGCCAGGTCCTCCCCTTCATCCGTCGGCTCGTACCTCGTGTGGAGGCGGAAGTGCTGTCCGGGCTGGATCGTCACCGGGAAGTCGGGCCCGTCAGAGACCTCTATCTCCTCGGAGTCCCGCTCCAGCAGCATCCCCTGCACGGTGATGGGCCCGGCGCAGCGGTTGTAGGCCAGGAGATCGCGAGTGCGGGGCTCGCACGTGAGCTTGGTGAGGCCGAACTCGACATGGGTGGGCTGCAAGGAGAAGCACCCCTGCACCCCCTCGCCCTGCACAACCACGGTGGGGTGACCGGAGGACGGGTGGTTCACCCAACCCTCGACCAGCCCGCCGAAGGGCGCCTCCGCGTCCGGCTTGAAGCGGACGAGCAGCGTGGCCCGCTGCCCGGGCAGCACCAGCCGGCTCTCCACCTTCGTGGAGCTGAAGACGCCATCCGAGCCCGCCGCCAGCTGCAGGCTGGACAGGAAGCAAGCCGTGGAGCCGGTGTTGCGCAGGGACACCCCCAGCGACACCTCCGAGCCCACCGGCACCCGGCCGAAGTCGAGCGTCTCCGGCGTGAGCGCGTACTGGCAGGGCGGGAAGACCTTGCCGAGGCCCTTGAGCACCACGCCCTCCGTCGAGGCGGCGCTGCCCTGGCGCACCGTCACCCCCAGCACGCCCATGCCCTCGCCCGCGCCGGAGCGGGGGGTGAAGGTGATGCCCACGGGGGCGGACTTGCCCGGATCGATGGGCTGGCTCGCTGGCGCCTGCGCCAGCGTGAAGAAGCCACCCTTCTGGGTGTCGATCCTCAGATCGCTCAGCAGCACCTGGGTGCGGCACCGGTTGATGACCTCCACCTGACGGGTGGCCGACATGCCCTCCGCCACCTCACCGAAGTCGATCATCCGCGGCTGCACGGCGATGCACGACGAGCCGCCCTCGCCCACCAGGGCCACCTTGGGCCCGGGCGCCGTGGAGCCGGTGGCACGGACCTGGATCTCCACCCGGCCCTCGGGCACGCGCCCCTGCGCCACCGGCGTGAAGGCCACGCGGATCTCCGCCGCGTCCCCAGGCTTCAGCGTGCCGCCCTGTGCCCCCGGCGCGCTCACCACGCGGAAGGTGCCGCTCGCGTCGGAGACGATGCTCGCGCCCGTGTAGCTCATCGGCTCGGAGCCCAGGTTGCGCACCACGATGCGCTCCTCGGCGGTGGCACCCACGGCCACGCGGCCGAAGTCCACGCGCACCGGAGAGATCTCCAGCTGGGACGCGACGCCCGTGCCCGTGAGCGCGACGCTGGCGGGCTCACACCCCTCGCACACCGCCACGCGAACCTCCGCCATCGCCGAGCCCAGCCGGTTGGGCTTGAAGGCCATGGGGATCGTCAAGTCCGTGCCCGCCTGCAGCACCATGTCCTTGCTGGCCAGGCTGGAGGAGAACTGATCGGCATCTGTCCCCACCACCTCCAGGCGCAGCAGGCTGTCCACGCTCGTGGGGTTGTGCAGCACCAGATCGCGCACCTCCACGGTGTCCAGCTGCACATTGCCGTAGTCGAGCGCCGGGGACTTCACCTCGATCAACGCCTTGACGCCCTGGCCAGAGAAGCTCACCTGCGAGCCCTTCTCCCCGGAGTCCGCGTCCGTGAAGATCTCCACCACCCCCTGCACCGCGCCCTCCACCTCGGGCTTGAAGCGCACCTCCAGCTCGGACTCGCCGCCCGAGCTCAGGGAGAAGGGCTCGAAGGGTGGCACCTCCACATTGGGCACGCTGGAGAGCGCTGCTTCGATGCGCACCGGCGCGCGGCCCCCGTTGGCCAGCCGGAGCTTCACCGTCTTCGTCGATCCCACCGCCGCCGGACCGAACTCGAGCACCTCGGGCCGAGCCGCGAATGCGGCCCGCGCGCCCCGGCCGCTCGAGCCCTGACGATCACACCCGCCCGTCGCCACCGCCACGCACGCCCACGCCGCCAGGACCAACCACCGCCATCCCCACATAATCGCCGCCTCCCGAATCCTTCGACGCAGGGAGGCATGTGCAACTGGGATGCCTGACCGGAGAAGACGAGGACTCAACGAGGCAACCGAGCCGACCACCGTGGGCAAAAACACGGACTCCGGGTGGAAAGAAAGTACCCAGCACGAAGGTCTCGGAAGTTCTTTCCGGAGTGCTCGACACAGGACGGAAGAAAGCGGCCCTTGTTTACGCGCCTGGCCGCCCTGACGGCTTGGGCGGGGGTGAGAGCAGCCTGGCGAGGATGCCTGTTCCCCAGAGCACACCGGCCACGCACACCACCGCACCCACGAGGGCGAGCGGCGCCACGGGCTCGGCGAGGAAGAACGCCCCCAGCGCCCAGGAGAAAGCAGGGGTGAGCTGCGAGCCCACGCCGCCCATGGCCGTGGTGACGTAGCCCATGGCGTAGGTGAAGAGCATCTGCGCCACCGCCGAGGCGAGCCCCACGCCCACCAGGAGCAGCGCTGTGTGCGGGGTGAGGGGCCGCCAGTCCGCGATGGCGAAGGGCAGCCCGAACAGCAGGCCAAAGGCACAGAAGGAGAGGAAGACGGTGGCCGCGTCCGTGTCATTGCGCAGGGCGCGCATGGCGACGACGGCCGCGCCGCTGAAGACGGCCGAGAGCATGCCCGCCCCTGCGCCTACGCCGAAGGAGATCGCCGGCATCTCCAGGGAGGTGCCCCAGATGACGAGCCCCGCGCCCACCGTGGCGGCCACGAGCCCGCCCAGCAGGTGTCCGCTGACGCGCTCCTCCAGGAAGAAGAAGCCCAGGATGGCGCCAAAGATGGGCCAGCAGGCGTTGAGCAGCACGGCAGGCCCCACCGCGAGCTGCTCGATGCAGAAGAAGTAGAGGTAGACGGAGGCGCCACCGAAGATGCCGCGCAGCGCCCACAGCCCCGGGCGGCCAAAGCGAGGCCTGCGCCCCACGATCGAGTAGTAGACGGCCAAGAACAGCAGGCCCACGACGAAGCGGCCGCACACCACCTGGCCCACCGAGAGCAGGCCCGAGAGCATCCGAGCAAACAGCGCCATCAGGGCAAACAGGAAGCTGGCGAAGACGAGCAGTGGCAGGCCACGCCAGCTCTCGGGGAGGACAAAGCCCTTCATTCGAGTGCGCGCACCTTACCTCACCTGGAGGGCCTTGTCGGCGAACCTCCGTCCGGGCGTCCGCCACCATCCCAGGGGGCAGCGGGGCCTGCATCACGCACATCGGAGGGTAGAAGCTGAGGCGTACTCCCCGCGTCCCGCCTCCTTAGAAACTCTGGGAGTGGAGACATGGGCTCACCGCTAACGGCTCCTATCAAGGAAGCAGGAACCTCCTCTCCCAGCGTCTCCTGGGCTCCGGCATCCGCTCTCTGCGGGTGCGAAGGTCCTCCAGGTTCGCCATCAAACACGCGCCGGAGAATACGGCCATCCGTACTGATCGCATATTGCACGCCCGAATCAAACATCAGCACCTTGCGCTCGCAAGCGCTGGGGTTGGCATCAATGCGAACAAAGACGATGTCTCCCTGGCGAATGACCCGGTACAGCTGCGCCTCTTGCCTGTCCCAGCACTGCCGCTCCTTGGAGAATGGAGGAATGAAGTCATTGGCGGCAATCGCAATGGCCCGGAGTATCACCCCATCCAATTCATAGGGCTGCCCCTGCTCTCCAACCACGATCGGGAAGCGATCAAAGAACTCCGGGAACACGACGGACTCGTCCTCTTGCGACATTCCTGGCGCCGGGGAGGAGCTTCGCAAGCAGCTCATGAACATCATGGCAGCCACCAGGGGAAGGTTTCTCATGGTACTGCCCCCTTGGAGCAGGGCGCATGTGTGCTCTCGATAGAGAACCGCACACCATCTTCCGCCCATACGACGCGGCCAGTCTGCTCGCAGACCCATCTGCCTTGGGCATGAGTCCACTTCAATATCTGGCTGGTTGCCGGAATGTATTGGTGGAAGCCGTCACAGGTCGGGGCGCCACGATCATTCGAGAAGAACGCAACCGTGGAAAGCCGGCTGACGCCATCTTTCGTCTCGCTCTCAAAACCGTGGTTGTGCACCTCGGAGACGATAAACCGGATGTCGTTAACAGACAGAGGATCGTCATACAGGTGGTTATGGAGCGCACAAATATATTTGATACTGTCAGGAGGGTACCGCCGATCCTCCACGATTGACGGGAGGTAACAGGTCTTGCTCCTGTCTGCAGGGTCCACTCTCGACTGATCGGTCAGCTTGCTGAGCTCGTACTTCTGGTCTGGAGTGTAATATATCCAGGCGCAGTACTCGCTTCCTACTCGCCAGTAGACGTCAAAGCTTGGTTGATCTCTGCGCCCGGCAACTGCGTTCGGCTTTGTGAGAATCTTGTTGCAGGCCGCGAGCAGCGCATCCTGAAAGGAGTTGAATGGCTCAAGCAGTGGCCCTGGGATCCTTTCCAGATATGGCTCATCAGGACCAGGACGCACAATGTCACGATCCGTTGCGCTGGTCGATGAGCATCCCAACGCGAATAGCATGAGGAGGCCTCGGTGCATCTGCCTATTCAAAAGCAATGAACCATTCATCACATAACCTCAGGAAACCTTGGCCTCAAACTATCCCACGCATTCGCAGAACCGAGCGGAGAGCCATGTCAAGCGTGGGGGAGACCGCCTCCCTGCGCTTGGACGGTATATGCTCTAAGCAGATGGTCAACGCCCAATTGATGGCGCTCAAGCGCTTGGCCCACGTTCCGCTCAGACAAATTTTGAAGATCTTGGGTAAAGAACTCTCCAAAGAACGCTCGGACGTTTGCAACGAGCTTGTCGAGTCCTTTCTTCTGGAGAACCGTAGTCGGTTGAAGTAGCGCAGCTGCACTCGCAAGCTTCTTGGGAGGGATGACTAGAACGCACTCAGCAATCACTCCTGGATAATGCTTAATGAACCACGCGGCCGACCGGTTCATCTGCTCTGATTCACGCTTCTCGATCTCCGCTCGCTCAACCTTTACTTCGCTTTTGCATTCAACAATGAGGCAGTGGTTGTCACGAATGCGCCAGAGATTGTCTGGCCCTTCTTTCCACTCTTTATCGGGTCGCTCACAGGCAAAACCCAGTGCTTCGCCCAAGCGATGAAAAGCTGCCTCGAATACTTCTGCATCGACCCCAAACCGCAAGTCTGACAATAGCGCCTCAATACTGACAGTAAGAGCAGATGGATCCTCGTGCTTCTTCAGCCAGTCGATCACCTTCTCGACCCGCTTCTGCGCAAACGGGAGTTGAGGCACCTTCGCTGAGCTACTGTTCGGCAATAGGAGAAAGTGGTTCTTGCGATGTGCAGTGGTCTGCATCTCTTGGGATTTGACCTTGCTCGACCGATAAAGATGCCGGGCCATTTCCTGTAGGTACCAGCCCTTTTCTGCTTCGGTTGAGACGTGCTTATCGCTGAGTTGCTGCGTGATGTTTGCAGCGTCTTCGTATCTTCTTTCCAGTGCTGCTACCTCTGCCTTGAGTTCCAGAGCAAAAATTTCCAGTCTCTTCGGTGCCGCAGCAGGATCGGCGAGTTTATCCATGTGCTCGATGTAGTAGGCTTTCCAGCCGTCGTCCCGCTTCAGACATTGGGACAAAAGTGTATTCAGGACGGCCTCCGGTTGCATACCCTTTTCCAAGTCCTCTTGAGCGAATCCGGCAACATCCAAACCAATCTCAATTTGCTGCCGGGTCTGAGGGGAGAGATAGGCTCGCGAGTCTGGCATCCGAACGAAGCGCACGAGACTCGTTCCGATCAAAAGCACGACACTATAGTCTTTTTCCCCACGGACGCTGCGTCCCATTCCTTGCTCGATCGTTCGCGCGACTCTGACGGCAACCGCTTCAGTGTTGGGAAGGCAGCGCTCTAGGTGGCGCTCATAGAGGGACTCGCCATAGGGACGCGAGTCGAGGATAAGGACTCGACAGGAATTATCGGGCAGATCGATACCATCATACCGGTTCGCCACCACAAGAGGGACTTCGCAATCTCCCTCGCGAAGGCCCTTGACCTGATCATAAATCGTGTCTGTATCAGCAGTGACAGCGCCGTATTTCTGCCAGTCCACAGAGCCCTTGAAAGAAGGAGTAAGCGCAACAACCCCATACTTTCTTCCACTTGCTGGTTTTCCGAACCGCGCGACTATGGCACTGCGGTCCAGTTCCTCTGAAAGAAGCGATGGGATCAGCACCATCTTCTCGCCGGACCACTTCTCGGTGAAACTGAGTGGGTTCTGGACTGTGTCAGGAGAGATCCCCATGCCTTTAATAAGGAATGAGTCATCCGAAATGGTAGCGGACATGAAGACGCGGTGCTTGGCTTGGTCGTAAGAACCAAAAGTGGCTAGCGGTGGCAATCTTGGGAAGATCTCAAGCGAAGTCCCAGAAACCAAGCACTCGCAATCGGCCAGCACATCTTTGATCAATGGCCAAGCGAACTTGATCTCCTTTGAGGCCGAGTGGCTTGACAGGATCTTGGCGATATCGGAGGTCCGATCAATCCAGTCCCAATAAGGTACCGGCAAGAGCGCTTCATAAACCCCATTCACGAGGTCAGCATATGAACCCTGCCCCTGACTCTCCAATGAACTACTAAAAAGATTCACTAGGTCTGAGTACGCTTGCGAGCCACGCGAAAGGCGAATAGTGCATGCATCTCGAATCGAATTTATGCACGCATGTACGTCATCAATGACGACGGCCCCAACTTTGGTTGCCCTGCCGTGCAAACCAAATTTAGTCAATCCATTAAAGACCTTCTGAACAGACGTGATCAGGATCGATTTTCCCTCAATGAAATTCGCCGGGAGTTCGTCGCCTCCGCCAATTGTTTCACAATTGAAACCAAATTGCTGCGCTTGGAGGGCGGTCTGCTCCACAAGGAAGTTGTCAGGACACAGGTAGAGTGCGGGTCCAAGCTTCTCGTTGATTTTGGATTGAAGAACAAGAAGACCGATGAGCGTTTTGCCCTGTCCTGTATGGAGTTTGACAATAACGTCTTTCTTGGCACGCGCCTTTGAGTGCCATTCTTTGAGTACGGCCTCTTGCGCGCGTCGAAGTTCCCCCTTATCGCTGGCTCGGTCCAATCCGTTGTAGATTTCCAATGGGTCAAGAGGTTGTTTGCCAGAACCACCACCCAAACGCTTTCGGAAGTCGACCATTTAGGGCCTCGCCTGATTTCCAATTTTCCTTCGACTATAGGCTTATAGCCTGAGCTCCCCAGTCTGTCTGAAGATGCGCTTACGCCCGAGTACTTTCCGGCTTAACGGATGCCTGGCTAGACGCACGCCAAGCGTGTAGGCAAAGAGAGCCCCAGGGGTTACATGCGCTCTCCTTGCATCCTCGACGAGGGGAGTAGAACGCCCTTGTGCCCTACCGCTCGCTTGGCCGCCCGCCCGCTGAGATAAGGAATTCACCTTGGAAATCAGGATGTTCAAGAACACCCCACACACAAAACACAGAAAGTGCCTCACCGGAACGCCCTTTCAGTGCTAGACCGCGCGCCCAATATGTCCGAGCCCGACGTCATCACCATTCGTGGAGCCAAGGAGCACAACCTCAAGAACGTCTCGCTGGAGATCCCGAAGAAACAGCTCGTGGTCTTTACTGGGGTGTCTGGTTCGGGGAAGAGCTCGCTGGCGTTCGATACCCTCTATGCGGAGGGCCAGCGCCGTTACGTGGAGAGCCTCTCGGCCTATGCCCGGCAGTTCCTCGGGCAGATGGAGAAGCCCAAGTACGACACGCTGCGGGGGCTCTCGCCCACCATCTCCATCGAGCAGAAGGCGGCCAGCAACAACCCGCGCTCCACGGTGGGCACGGTGACAGAGGTGCACGACTACCTGCGCGTGCTCTACGCCTCCATCGGCCTGCAGCACTGCCCCAACTGCGGCCGCAAAGTCGGCAAGCAGAGCGCGCAGCAGATCGTGGAGGAGATCCTCAAGGCCCCGGCGGGCACCAAGGTGCAGCTGCTGGCGCCGATCGTCACCAACCGCAAGGGCGAGCACAAGGAGCTGCTCGTCGACGCACAGAAGAAGGGATTCTCGCGGGCCCGCATCGACGGGAAGCTGAAGAGCCTGGAGGAGAAGATCGAGCTGGACAAGAAGTCCAAGCACGACATCGCGCTCATCATCGACCGGCTGGTGCTCAAGCCGGACCTCCGCACGCGGCTGACGGACTCGGTGGAGACGGCGCTGCGCGAGGGCAAGGGCATCCTGATCGTCACGGACGAGACGGGGGCGGCCTCCGCGGATCGCGTCATGAGCGAGCTGAACGCGTGCCACACCTGCGGCCTGTCGTTCGGAGAGCTGACGCCGGCGTCCTTCTCCTTCAACAACCCGCTGGGCATGTGCACGGACTGCAACGGCCTGGGGACGAAGGCGGAGATGGATCCGGATCGGATCGTCCCGGATCCGTCGCGGACGGTGCGGGACGGCGCCATCGAGCCGTGGGCGAGCGGGATGAACAAGGGCGAGGGCTGGACGGCGGACTTCGTGGAGAGCCTGGCCGAGGCCTTCAAGATCGATCTGGACGTGCCGTACGGGAAGCTGACGGAGCGCGAGAAGAACACGCTCATGTACGGCTCGAGCGGGAAGACGTTCACCGTGAAGTGGGGCGAGGGCGGGCGCTACAAGATGGAGTGGGAGGGCCTGGTCCACAAGCTGATGCGCAGCTTCAAGACGACCACCTCCGAGTCCATGCGGACGTACTACCAGAAGTTCTTCAGCGACAAGCCCTGCCCCACGTGCAAGGGCGATCGCCTGAAGCCGGAGAGCCGCGCGGTGAAGGTGCACGGACACTCGCTGGTGGAGCTGAGCAAGCTCACCATCGGCGAGGCGCTGCGCTTCCTCACGGAGCTGAAGCTGACGGAGAACGAGCGGAAGATCGCCACGGAGCTGCTCAAGGAGATCCGCAGCCGGCTGTCCTTCCTGGTGGATGTGGGGCTGGGGTACCTGACGCTGGACAGGACGGCGTCCACGCTGTCAGGTGGCGAGAGCCAGCGCATCCGGCTGGCCTCGCAGATGGGCAGCGAGCTGACGGGCGTCATCTACATCCTGGACGAGCCCTCGATCGGCCTGCACCAGCGCGACAACGGCAAGCTGCTGGCCACGCTCAAGCGGCTGCGGGACCTGGGTAACTCCGTCATCGTCGTGGAGCATGACGAGGAGACGATGGAGGAGGCGGACTGGCTGGTGGACTTCGGGCCTGGGGCGGGCGAGCTGGGCGGCCAGGTGGTGGCCCAGGGCACGCCGCAGCAGGTGATGGAGGACGAGCAGAGCCTCACGGGCGCATACCTCTCGGGGCGCAAGGAGATCGAGATCCCCGAGAAGCGGCGCAAGCCGGGCAAGCAGAAGATCGTCATCCAGGGAGCGAGGGAGAACAACCTGAAGGATCTGGACGTGGAGCTCCCACTGGGGGTGCTCGTGTCCGTGACGGGGGTGTCCGGCGCGGGCAAGTCCACGCTGATCAACGAGATCCTGTACCCGGCCCTGGCGCGGCAGCTCTACGAGAGCCGCGAGGTGCCGGGCCGGCACAAGTCGATCCAGGGCATGGAGCACCTGGACAAGGTGATCGACATCGATCAGCGGCCCATCGGACGGACGCCGCGCAGCAACCCAGCCACGTACACGAAGGTGTTCGACTCGATCCGCGAGGTGTTCGCGCTGACACCGGAGGCGCGGGCGTTCGGGTACACGGCGGGACGGTTCTCGTTCAACATCAAGGGCGGGCGCTGCGAGTCGTGCGAGGGCGACGGCGTGAAGCTGGTGGAGATGCACTTCCTGGCGGACGTGTACGTGCCGTGCGAGGTGTGCCAGGGCAAGCGCTTCAACGAGGCGACGCTGCGGGTGCGCTACAAGGGGAAGAACATCGCCGAGGTGCTCGAGATGAGCGTGCGCGAGGCGATCGAGCACTTCGGAGCACACCGGGACATCATGCGCGTGCTCCAGACGCTGCAGGACGTGGGGCTGGGGTACATCCGGCTGGGGCAGAGCTCACCGACGCTGTCGGGCGGTGAGGCACAGCGCATCAAGCTGGCGCGCGAGCTGGCACGGGTGGCCACGGGCCGGACGCTCTACATCCTGGACGAGCCGACCACGGGCCTGCACTTCGAGGACATCCGCAAGCTGCTGCTGGTGCTGAACCGGCTGGTGGAGGCGGGGAACTCGGTGCTGGTGATCGAGCACAACCTGGACGTGATCAAGACTTCGGACTGGGTGATCGACATGGGACCGGAAGGCGGCGAGGGCGGGGGACGGGTGGTGGCGTGTGGAACGCCGGAGGCAGTGGCGGCCTGCGCCGAGAGCCATACCGGAGCCTTCCTGAGA
>NZ_DASPHO010000744.1:0-6383 GCF_035629615.1 Hyalangium sp.
CTCATCGCGATGTCCTCCTTGCTTCCCCCCAGCACCCGGCGCTCCTGCTCCATGCCGGCGCTGTTCAACCGGGCCACCAGCGCGTCCTTGCCATTTCCCGAGGACTCGAGCGAACCCGCCACCACGAGCTCGCCATTCGCGGCCAGGGCGACCGCGTGGCCCCTGTCCTCCGCAGGGCTGCCCACGTAGGTCATCCACACGGGTTCGCCCGCGGGGCTCAGCTTCAGGGCCACGGCGTCGCTGGCTCCCCCATGGAAGCTGTTGGTGGTGGGCACACCGCTGTGCGGGCCGGGGGTGAGCGTCCCCACCATGAAGAGGTTTCCCGCAGGGTCCAACGTGATGCTGGAGAGCTCATCGACTCCCTCACCCGAGAGGATGTAGTTCCACTTGAACTTGGGAGGTGTCGTGGAGGTGTCCAGCAGCGCGACGAAGGCTTCGGGCGTTGAGTAGCCGATGGCCTGGCTGGTCACGGTCGTGCTCGAGCTGGTGGAGCCTGTGAGGTAGACGCTCGTGCCCACCGTGGCCACTCCCAGAACGGCGTCGTTCCCAATTGCGCCCAGGTACATGAACCACCGGGGCTCTCCGTCCGGACTCAGCTCGACGATGAAGCCGTCGAAGTCTCCGCCATCAGGTCGCGCGCCTGGGCCCCCTCGGTGAGCTCGGGCCGCAAGACCTTGATGGCCACCTTGCGGCCGATGATCGAGTGCTCGCCCTCGTAGACAATGCCCATGCCGCCATCGCCGATGCGGCGCTTGACGACGTAGTCGCCCAGCTGCTTGCCCACGAGCACGTCCCGCGCCACCGTCGACTCCCACGCGCCTTGCTGTTCGTCCCTGGGTACTGCCGTATCCGGACTGGCGTTCCGCGACTTGATCATGGGACTCCACTCACTCCAAAAACCGGCGCAGCGTATCACCGGCGCGAGCGGGCGGCGATGGCCTCGGGCCGAGGGCTCTCTTGGCGGATGGAGGCTCCTGCTGCAGGGCAAACACCCCGGGACTCAACGGAATGGCCCCTGCGGTGTTCCGATCCCACGAGTCCAGGGAGTCCCCATGAGATACAGGAGCAGATCATGAAGCGCAGACGTCCTTCCTCACGCGGGCAGGTGCTCGCTTGTTGCACCGCGTTGCTCGGCTTCGCCGTGCTCGTTGCCGCTTGTGGCGATAGAGACAGGCCCGGGGAGCCTGGGGCGGGATATGACGAGGTGAAGGCGAAGATCCGCCCGCTGATCCGGAGTGGGCTGCTGCAAAGCCAGGTCCCCGGCCTGAGCATCGCGCTGGTGGACGACCAGGACGTGGTGTGGTCGGAAGGCTTCGGCTTCGCGGATCGGGCCGCACAGGTCCCAGCCACCGCCCAGACCGTCTACGAGGCTGGCTCGATCAGCAAGCTCTTCACCGCCACCGCCATCATGCAGAGGGTGGAGCAAGGCCGCGCCGGGCTGGACCAACCCATCCAGGAGCTCATCCCAGGCTTCGCCATCCAGTCACGCTTTCCGCAGTCCGCTCCGGTCACCCTGCGCAACCTGCTGACGCACCATGCAGGGATACCGGAACAGCTCATGAGCGGCTACGCCGAGACGCCGCTCTCCCTGCCCGAGAACATGGAGCACCTCCGGGAAGACTCTCTGGCGTACCCGGCAAACGAGTTCTGGGCCTACTCCAACACCGGCTTCGTCGTCCTTGGCCGCGCAGTGGAGACAACCTCTGGGGAGGAGTTCACCGCCCATCTGAGAGAGCACGTCCTCGAGCCCCTGGGCATGACCCATTCTTCCTTCCGGCTGGAGCCCCACATTGCCCCGAGAATGGCGAAGGGTGAGGGCCCGTGGGCCGCCGAGGACATCCCTCCCACCTGGTTGGAGAGCCAGGCACCGGCTGGAAGCCTGCGGAGCTCGGTCGAGGACATGAGCCGCTTCATCCGAATGCTGCTGGCGGAGGGGAAATCCGACGGCGTGCCTGTCTTGCAGCCGGGCTCCCTCCAGGAGATGTGGCGACAGCAGAACGCCGGCAACCCACTGGACCTCGATACCCGCATCGGCCTCACGTGGTACCTGTACGATTACCCGCTGACGAACGGCCAGTCCGTGCGGATGGTCTACCACAACGGTACAACCTTCTCCTTCCAGTCCATGATGATCCTGCTCCCCGAGCACAAGCTCGGCGTGGTGGTGCTCGCCAATGCCCGGAGCGCGGCGACGCTGGTCGCGACCGCCGCCCAGCAGACGCTCGCGCACGCCCTCGAAGCCAAGAGCGGGCTGGAGCTCGCGGTGGTCGCGCCAGAACCCCGGGTGCAGCCTGTGCAGCGAGCGGAGACGGAGCTCCGGGCGCTGACGGGCATGTACGCCTCCGAGCTTGGCCCGCTGAAGATCGACTTCGAGAGCGGCACCCTGTTCGGCCTCATTGCGGACAGCCGGTTCGAGCTGGCGCCTCATGAGCAAGGCTTCTTCAAGACCCTGCTCGGGGGGGCTCCCCTGTGGGTCTCCTTCGAGCACCTCCAGGGCCGCGACGTGCTGATCCTCCACGCCGGCCCCGATGCGCGCCAGCTGTTCGCAGAGCGGATCACTCCGTCCCCGGTGCTCAGCTCCTGGAATGGCTGGCTGGGCTCCTACGCCCTGGCGCGAGGAGCGAGGCGCGAGATCGCCGAGCGGGCCGTGCTCAGCAAGGCTGATGGCTATCTGGTTCTGGAGGCCTCAGGTGGACTCTTCGAGCGTGAACCGATGGTCCTCATGCTGAGGCCGGAGGGTGACGATCGGGCCGTGGTGCTCGGCCTGGGCCGTGGCAAGGGCGAGGTCGTCCGCTTCGAGAGGAAGGAAGGGGGGAACTCGCTGGTGCTCAAGGGCATCCGCCTGCAGCTGCAACCCGCCGTCCCCTGATGGTGAATCCTAGCGGGGCTACTTGCGGTTGCCGCGCATCCTCGGCGGCGGATTTTCTGCGGTGAAGGAGTTGGACGGCTTGCCGGCCTTGTGAAGCTTCTTGGTGGCTGCGGGCTTCGCCTTGGAAGACGCGGGCTTCGCCTGAGGGCTCGCGTCCTTCTTCGTCGTGCTCTTCTTGTCGTCGGTTGGCATGGTCTCCTGAGGGGTGATGCGGGCGGCCACCGTAGCGTACCTGGCGGATCATCGCCTGATGGAAGGGTTGGGTCTACCAGACCGAGCGCCCGCGGATTTGTCTGCATCATTTTCCATGTCACTGGCTCTCGACTTGTGCGGGCTAATAGCTGTTGGCTCGAGCCGGTCCCCTTGCTTCACACCGCTCCACCTGGCGACCCATGAACCCTGCTCATCCCGCTTCGCGCGCCCTCCTGCTCGCGCTGATCGCCACGGCTTGCTCACCCGAGGAGCTCCCGCTCCTGGTCCCGTCCAGCGAGGGGCGCATGCGCCAGGAGCTGGCCCGCCCGGAGCCCTACCTGGTGCAGAACATCCGCGTGGGGACCCATGGCGCGGTGCCATTCGACCTGACGGATGTGAACGGCACCCTGTACTTCACAGCCAACGACGGCCTCCACGGCCGCGAGCTGTGGAAGAGCGACGGCACGGAGTCGGGCACCGCCCTCGTCGAGGACATCACCCCCGGCGCGGGCTCGCCGGACATCAAGCCGGTGGGGGCTCTGGGCAGCACCTTCTTCTTCTCCACCCCAGAGCAGCTCTGGAAGACGGATGGCACGACGGCCGGGACCGTGGCGATCCGCGAGGGCGCGCTCCGCTTCGAGACCTCCTCGGTTCCTCTCGAACCGGGGGCCACGTTGAACGGCGCCCTCTTCTTCTTCGCCTCCGGCCAGGGGACGACGGGCAAGCAGCTATGGAGGACCGATGGCACGGAGGCCGGCTCCCTGCCTGTCTCGGGCGACCTGCCCATCTTCTCGTACGCTCGCACGGCCTACTTCCTGTTGAACGTGAATGGGACGCTCCTGTTCATGGGCCTCGACTCCACCGGTACCAATCAGCTCTGGAAGAGCGACGGGACGGCGGCGGGCACCACCTTCGTTGGGAACCTCCCAGCGGACTCAGGAACCCCAAGGGGAGGATCGGAGGGGCGGGTGGTGCCGCAGGTCATCGGTGGGGCGCTGTTCTTCGAGACGGAGCCCTTCAACGGCCCCCTCTTGTGGAAGACCGACGGGACGATGGCGGGCACTGTCCTGCTCAAGGCGGGGACTCAGGGCTCTCGCTTCTCCCAGCTCACGGCCGTCGGGGGAACGCTCTTCTTCGTCATCGATGGGGCCCTCTGGCGGTCCGATGGGACGAGCGCTGGCACCGTCGCCGTCAACAGCCCCTCGGAGAATGTCTCATGGCTGAGCTCGGTGGGCGGCGTGCTCTTCATCGGAACGGGCAATGGGCTCTACCGGAGCGACGGTACCCCCGCGGGGACGACGCTTCTGAAGCAGCTCTCCGTCCACAGCCAGCACGCCGCCGCGGGGGGCGCGACGCTCCTCTTCACGGCCAGCATGCCTGGCTCTCCGGCACAGCTGTGGAAGAGCGATGGCACGAACGCTGGCACCACTCCCGTCACGTCCATCCGCTTGGGTTCCTACTCGACCTTCGAAGATTCGACTCTCCCGACCTGGCGGGTTTCCTTCACGCCACAGCTGGTGGCCGCAGGGAACCTCGTCTTCTTCCTCGGGAGGGAGGATGTCGCAGGCCAGGAGCTGTGGCGCAGTGACGGCACGAGCGCGGGCACCTTCCGCGCCAGCGACATCAATCTCACCGGCCTCGACGCCTCTCCCCGGTCCTTGACGGCGGTGGGCGACACCCTCTTCTTCACCGCCACCGATGGCTTCGCCGACCCAGCGCTCTGGAAGAGCGACGGCACGGGCGCCATCGAGCTCAAGGCCCTCAACGGCTCGGTGAGCATCGTGGGTGCCAGCCTCCTCACGGCTTCTGGCGGCAAGCTGCTCTTCTCCCGAATCTCGCTGTGGGCGAGCGACGGGACGGAGCCGGGAACGGTGTCGCTCTCCTCCCCGAATCCCACCGCGCTCCTGGACCGGAACGGAACCGCCTTCTTCACGAGCGGTGACTTTGTCCTCGGCAAGAGTGACGGGACTCGGGCCGGGACGGTGGTGATCAAGAGGACCGAGACCTGCTGCTCCGGAGGAGCGGGCTCGGAGCTGGTGGATGTGAACGGGACGCTCTACTTCGTCGGCTCGACGATGGCGGCCGGCTCGGAGCTGTGGAAGAGCGATGGCACGGAGGCTGGCACCGTCCTGGTGAAGGACATCCACCCGGGCAACTTCGGCTCCTTCATCCGTGACCTGACAGCCTCCAACGGCAGGCTCTTCTTCTTCGCCGACGACGGGACTTCCCAGGGGCTGTGGACGAGTGATGGCACCGAGCGGGGCACCCTCTTTCTGGGGGCGGAGGTCGATCAGCTGGCGGACTTGAACGGGACCCTCTTGTTCGCCGCCAACGAGCGGTTGTCGAAGACTGACGGCACTGCCGCGGGCACTCGCGTCCTCAAGGAGTTCTATTCAGGCCCGAGCAGCAGCCTCTCCCCGATGATCGCCATGAACGGGGCTCTGTTCTTCGTCGCCTCCGACGGCCAGACCGGAGCGGAGCTGTGGAAGAGCGACGGCACGGAGGCCGGCACCGTGCTCGTGAGGGACATCTCCCCAGGGCCAGGCTCCTCCCTCCCTCTGTCGCTGACGAACGTGAACGGGCTGCTCTACTTCCTGGCCTCTGATGACGGGCTGGACTACGAGCTGTGGAGGAGCGACGGCACGGAGGCGGGCACCTTTGCCGTCTCCACCCAGCTCCACGGGCTGCGCTTCCTGTCCAGGCCGCTCGGGTGGCCTGAGTCGCCGGGAGAAGCTCCGCGCATGGCGAAGGCGCGTGGAACGATCTTCTTCGCAGCCCGCGACGTGCTCTACGGACACGAGCTGTGGGCCATGCCCTTGTCGGCCCTCACGTGTCCTTCGTCCTTCGCGGTGGAGGCGACGAGCGGCTCGGGCGCCGTGGTCTCCTATCCATCCCCGACCGTGGCGCCAGACGCGACCGGGACGCCGGGCTTCACCTACGATCCGCCCGCGGGCCGCCCGCTCCCGCTCGGAGCCACTCAGGTGAGCGTCAGCAGCGTTCTCCTCCCGCCCTATCCGCTGTCCTCCTGCGACTTCACCGTCACAGTCCGTGACACCACTCCGCCGACTGTTTCCTGCCCTGACTCCCAGGTCGCGCGGGTGTCCTCGTCTGCAGGTGGCGCCGTTCTCTTCCCGCCCGCCACCGCCACCGATGCCGCCACCGCCTCGCCCGCGATCCACTACAGCCAGGATCCAGGCAGCACCTTCCTGCCCGGTAGCACCGAGGTGACCGTCACCGCCACCGACGAGGCCGGCAACACCGCCAGCTGCGGCTTCACTGTCACAGTCGAGATCGGCGAGGGAGGAGAGGGAGGAGAGGGAGG
>NZ_DASPHO010000745.1:0-6253 GCF_035629615.1 Hyalangium sp.
CACGTTGACCACCACCGCCGGGCGCAAGGTCATCCTGACCGGGGGCGCCAGGTCCACCCACATCTTCTGGCAGGTCGGCACCTCGGCGACCTTCGGAACGACGTCCTCCTTCCAGGGGACGGTCATGGCGGATCAAGCCATCACGCTGAATACAGGCGCTGCGCTGAACGGCAGGGCGTTGGCCCGGATTGGCGCGGTCGCCTTGGATAACAACAAGATCGTGAAGCCCTCGCCGTAGGACGGGCGGGGCAACCCCTCCAGGAAAAAAGGCTGGATCCCCAGGAGACATCCCTGAGGATCCAGCCTTTTTTGAGGAATCAGGTGCCCGAGGGAGGGACGCAGGCCTTCTGCGAGCCTGTTTCGACACGCGTGATGTTCGACGAGCAGTTCGACTCGTTCTCCACCGACCGGTGCTTGTTGCACTCCTCCTTGTCGCCACAGGTTCGGAAGCAGTAGTTCGCTCCAGCCTGGGTCACGCAGATGGACCCCTCCGGACAGTCCGCATTCGCCGCGCAAGCACTGGCGCCACAGTAGCCCCCCTTGAACTGCGTCAGGCAGGTGAGCACCTCGTTCTCGCACTGCCCGCTCGTGGTGCACTCCGCGCCGATGCGCTCGTCATCCGCATCGTTACCGCAGCCCACCGCCGCAAGCGCCAGCATGCCTGCTACCAGGATCCAAGATGTCTTCATGTGTCCTCCCATTGGGAAACTCCGGTGAGCCCCTGCTGAATGACCTTCTCTATGATGTCACGGGGAGCTCCAGCGTCGGGAGCATCACTCGGGCGGCCCCGTCAGCGGCCCTCTCGGCCATCGCCTTGCTAGTGGGAGCCCCCACCCTTGGAGCCACGGTGGCCTACGCGCTCTCCGATGCCTTCTTCCCAGACCCCAAGCGCGTCGCGGCCCAGGCGGAGAAGGGCTTCTCGGTCATCCCCGTGGTCAGCGCAACCCGGACGAGCAGCCTCATGGGGGGGGCTCGTCGGCCGCTTCTGAGCCACCGCCTCCTCCCCGTTTTGAGCCCCTGCCCGTGAAAATGACCCTGGGTCATTGACAGGCCTCTTCGAGTCTCTTATTAATGACTCATGGTCACTAAGGAGATTTCCATGAGCACGCAGACGCAGAAGAAGACGGCCCTCATCACCGGCGCCTCGAGCGGCATCGGCCTGGACTTCGCCCGGCTGTTCGCCGAGGGCGGCTATGACCTGGTGCTGGTGGCGCGCACCGAGTCGAAGCTGAAGGCGCTGGCGGACGAGCTGGGCTCCCAGCACGGCGTGCGCGCGCTGGCAGTGCCGGCGGACCTGTCGGATCCGGCGGCGCCGGGCCGGCTGATGGAGCGGCTGAAGGCGGAGGGGGTGCAAGTGGACGTGCTCGTGAACAACGCGGGCTACGCGGGCTACGGGGCCTTTGCGGAGGCGGACACGAAGATGGAGCTGGACATGATCCAGGTGAACATCGGGGCGCTGACGGCGCTGACGAAGGCGGTGCTGCCGGAGATGCTGGCGCGCAAGAGCGGCCGGATCCTGAACGTGGCCTCCACCGCGGCGTTCCAGCCCGGGCCGCTGATGGCGGTGTACTACGCCACCAAGGCGTACGTGCTCTCCTTCTCCGAGGCGCTGGCGAACGAGACGCAGGGCAGCGGCGTCACCATCACCTGCCTGTGCCCCGGCCCGACGAAGACGGGCTTCCAGGAGCGGGCGAAGATGGAGGAGTCCAGGCTGGTGAAGGGCAAGGAGATCATGGACTCGCTGACGGTGGCGCGCGCCGGCTACGAGGGGCTGCACGACGGCCGGGCGGTCGTCATCCCGGGCTTCATGAACAAGATGCTGGTGCAGAGCGTGCGCTTCCTGCCGCGCAGCGCCGTCACCCACCTCGTCCGCAAGGTGCAGGACCGCGCCCACGCCTGATCTGCGTGGTCGAGGAATGCCACCTCACTGGTTATAGGTGACGGTGTTCGTCGCCGAGCTCGTCCCACCGGTATATGTGGTGTCGTTGGTCCACACCCAGGTGCCTCGGGCATAGGACACGCCGAGGAGGTATGAGCACGAGCTCGCGTTGGTGCACGTCTTCGTGCCGGTGCGATCCTGCGGCCCGTCGATCGTGGCGTTGATCGTAAGGGTCTCCACGGGGGCGTCGCAGGTGGTGTTGAAGTGGAAATACATCATGCCCGTGCCGAGCCCGAAGGTCGGGCCGATGGCTGTAGCCGTGCACGTGGCCGTGGAGGTGATGGAGACGTCAGGCGTACCAAGTCCGAAGGAAAGCAGACCGATGAGCAGCAGTTCCGTCATGTTCCACCTCGTGTGCCGAGCGGATCGAGAGGGATCCGCACCTGGGATTTGACGCCTGCCCACCCAGATTCTCAAGCAGCTCCCGTGCCGGTGACACTTTCCACCGGCTCGGTACAACGGCCGGCCACGGAGTTGTGGTCCCACAAGACTTTGCCATCCGCCCCGCTCTTGCGCCACACATAACATAACGTTACGTTATGCCAATGAAGAAGCGTGCTCCCGTGCGGCCACCGAAGAAGCCTTCGTCTCGCATGGGTCGCCTGGCCACGAGGCTTCAGCAGATGACGCAGGAGCTCGAGGAGATGGTCCCAGAGCTCAAGGACGTGCTCGCTGAGGCCAAGACACAGGCTTCGCCTGTCGCCGGTGGAGTCAGTCTGCTCGTGACACCTGCGCGCGGGCTGGAGCGCGCGGCCCGTGCCATCAAGACGCTGGTGGGCGGTGACGAAGCTGGCCCCCATGCCTACCGCTCGCTGCTCCAGAGCCCTGTGATGCCGGTCCCTGGGTCGCGCGTGGTGCTCTCGGGTGTCCGCGGCGGCTCGCCGGCAACACCGAGCATCGGCGCGAGAGCGCTCGCTGTGCTCCTCGAGAGCCCGGAGAGCACTTTCGACGCGGCGGAGATGGGAGCGCGCCTGGGCTGCTCCCAAGCGGTTGCGCGCACCACCCTCCACCGGCTCGTTCGGAGCGGACATGCGGCACGGCAGGAAACCGGCCGATTCCGCGCGAAGTCGCGCCGGTGAGCCCCTAATAGCCCATCCGCTGAGCCCATCCGCTGAGCCCATCCGCTGAGATGGTGTTGAACGAAGGCGGTCAAGCAAGCCGGCCCAGCATTAGTCGGATCATGCCCACGTAGACGAACGTCTCGGAGGACTCCTCCTTTCGCTCGTAGTCTCTGGACAGTCGTCGCTCCCGACTCAACCACCCGAATGTCCGCTCCACCACCCATCGTCTGGCCTGGACGACGAAGCCTGGAGTGGTGTCCGTGCGCTTCACGATCTCGACATCAATGCCGGTCTGCTGGGCGATGTCCGCCACGCGAGGGCCCTCATAGGCGCCGTCGGCCCACACCTTCTGTAGCGTGGGGAACTGCTCAGCGGCCAGCGGCAACACGGCGGCCGCCGCATCCCGGTCTTGCACGTCGGCCGTCGTTATCCACGCCACGAGGACCAGGCCCAGCACGTCCACCAGCAGGTGACGCTTTCTGCCCTTCACCTTCTTGCCCGCGTCATAGCCTCGGCTCTCGGCTTCCAGCGCCGTCTTCACGCTCTGGCTGTCGAGGATGCCCGCGGTGGGCTGCTCAGAGCGCCCCTCCTGCTGGCGGACCTTGCCGCGCAGCACATCGTGCAGCAGTTTGAGTGTGCCCTCCTTCGTCCACAGCCGGAAGTAGTGGTAGACGCTCTGCCAGTCGGGCAAGTCGTGCGGCAGGTAGCGCCAGGGAGCTCCGGTGCGCGAGACGTAGAGGATGGCGTTGACCACCTCTCGCCGCTCATGCACCACGGGTTGAGGACCCACGGGATTGCCGCGAACGAAGGGCTCGACCAGCTCCCACTGCGCATCGGTCAAATCCGAAGGGTAGCGCTTCCTGGCAGCCACCTGAGGGGTAGGGCTCATGGCAGCGCCATAGGTCACGCCCCAAGCAACCTCAAGGGTTTCACTCAGAGTAGCCTACCTTACAGAGCAGCAAAGGACGCAGCCGCTCGGTCGGCTGAACGCATGGGCCTTGTGCTTGCTAGGATGCAGCGGGGGCACAACATGTTGGGCCTGCTCACCCCACTTCAACACCCTCTGAGCCCATCCGCTGAGCCCATCCGCTGAGCCCATCCATGACTGACAGAGTTCGTCTCATCCGCCAGTACCAAGAGCAGCTCTTTGCCTCTACCCGCGAAGCCTTTCTGATGGCCGACAGCACGTTCTCGCCTCGAGTGGCCGAGGCGTTCTTCGCGGTGCCGAGACATCTCCTCGTCGAGCGGTACCAGCAGCTCGGCGACTCACGAGGTGGGCGCCGGCAGCGGCTGGAACGCCGGGCTGATGGGGCACCGGGTCGAACCGACGGGGCGCATGGAGAGCGTCGATATCATCCCCCGCCTGGCACAGGCGGCGGTACGGGCGATCGAGGGCGCGGGATTGCCCCAGGTGCACATCATCGCAGGAGACGCGGCGCTCGCCGCGGTCTCGGACTGTCGCGAGTTCGACCGTGCCATCTTCAAGGTACAGGTCTTCCCGAGCGGAGAAGCCGCGCCGCCGACTGCGGGGCAGTTCGTGCTCCGCCCCCCCCAACATGGACTTCATCTTCAGCGTCTGACGAAGCTCGAGAGATGGGCGTGGCAGGATGAGGGAGTCGCTTCCCACCCGGTAGAAATACACCCCTCGGCTGAGTATTCCGACCTTGCGCCCCAGACGACCTCCGGAAGCCAAGCACATCCTGCTCAGGAGTTCACTGCACACCCTGCGTGTTGACTTTCCAACAAATATGCTAGATCGCGCTGGCGTCATGCCGTGACGGTGCCGCCAAACCTCGCCTGCAACAGGCGAGCGGCACTCTCGAATTGCTCTTGAGTCATCTGATGCCAGGGGGAAGCACATGGCTGCGGTGCCGGTAAGAAGTTCACTGCATCATCGTCCCATCCGGTGGGCTCCGCGCGAGGCCATGGTCTCGTTGTGCCTGGGATTGATCGTGCTCGCATCTCCCGCGCTGGCCGCAGGTACGGTGCTGCAAGAGATCACCATCGACGACGTAGGGCCGGACAAGCCGCTCCCGCTCTTCGAGCCCTTCTACCTCAAGGGGACTGCAAAGCAGGGGGTGACCGAAGTCCACCCTGTATTCGTCCGCAACAACTACACCGCCCTGGGGTTCGGCAACATCGTGCCAAGGCTCGGGTGCAACGAGGTCAAGAAAGCACTCGAGCTGATCCAAGAGGACAAGAACAGCCCCATTCTCGGCAAGCCCCTGGGCGTCATCGCGGTGGACGAGCTCTGGGTCCGCCCGTCGCAGGACTCGCAAGCAGCCGCAGTCTATGACTCGCTGCGGCGCCTGCATGAGGCATACGCGCCAACGCCTTGGCACCGCGAGGGCTCGCTGACCCAGAGTGAGTTGGCCCAGTCGAAGGAGTTCAAGGTGCTCGTCTCGGAGCCCGGCTTCTTCCGCCCCGGAGCCACCTACTGCCTGCTCATGTTCGCGCGGCGTCGGGATACCCAACAGGATGCTCGGAGTATCAGGGATGCCCTCCTCACCTACG
Source organism: Hyalangium sp. (assembly GCF_035629615.1). GTDB lineage: Bacteria > Myxococcota > Myxococcia > Myxococcales > Myxococcaceae > Hyalangium. Next base: position 5,515 of record NZ_DASPHO010000745.1, read on the forward strand.
GCAGGAAAGCGGCAGAGTCCTGCCCTGGACAGGCCGGCCCCGCCGCTGCGTGCCCCGCTGAGGCCACTGCGCGCCAGGAGTTCTTCCAGACGCTCGACAGGCTCACCAAGGTGCTCCCTGACACGGCAAAGGTTGGCATCACCGCCACCGCGGAGAACGCCCTCGGAGCCATGCCGCCCTTGTTCACCGCTTCCGTTAGCCTGCGCAATCTGCTCGGGATCTGGCGGACCGGGCGATTCTACAAGGCGTGGGATCCTCCGCTGCTGGATCCCGTGGCGAGCGATCCGCTGGCGCGCGTCATCGCCTGGCTGCTCGTGCTCAAAGGCGATCTACACCCCGCCTTCAATGGCACGAATGTCTCCTTCACTCCGGATGGCAAGCTGAAGGTGAACTTCATCGGCCTGCTGGCGGACTGGCAGGGGATCCGAATCGCCGAGAAGAGGGACGCGAAGTCCCCCGATCAATGGCACCTCCTGCGAGTCACGCCCGAGGCACTGAAGCTGCCCGGAAGCGAGCTGTCGCTGCTCGACCTCATCGAGTTTGCCAACGGTCGGATCAAGCTGGGGGGCAGCTATGAGCCCTTCGCCCTGCTGGCGCAAGGCCCGCTGAATGCGGCCCTCACCGTCGGGGCAGAAGGGCCAGAAGGATCGCCCGACCCGCTGACGGAGTTGCGGGACCAGACCGAGCGTCTCCAAGCGCTCACGGACCGGGCGTGGCAGATGGTGCAAACGTCCAAAGG
>NZ_DASPHO010000746.1:0-26076 GCF_035629615.1 Hyalangium sp.
TACCTGCACGACGGGCGGCTGCTGACGCTCGAGGACTCGGTCGAGTTCTTCAACATCGTGCTGCAGTCGAAGCTGAACCAGCAGCAGAAGGCCGACCTGATCGAGTACCTGCGCGCGCTCTGACGTCAGAGGTTCGAGAACTGGTGGGCGAGCTTCACCTCGGTCCAGTACCGGTTCGGCGCGCCATTGACCTTGATGCAGACCTCCGGGCTCGAGTTCGCGGGCACGTTCTCGAAGATGTAGAGGGTGTCGGCCGCTCCGCCGTCGGAGGAGAGGCGCTGCGGGACGACCGGCACCCGGTCCTGCTCGGTGCAGCCGGGGCCGCGGAACATCTCGAGCGTGATGTCGTCGGCGGTCGGGTTCCTGTTCCGGTCGGCCCCGTAGACGCGCACCGCGTACATGTGCGTGTGGCCGCTGGGTGACGGCTGGTGGCGGAAGCGCTTCCAGAGCGCCTGCGGGCGGCCGCACACCGTGGTCGTGGTGGCGAAGTGGCTGTCCGGATCCTCCGCGCTGATCGGCGGCAGCAGCGTCGAGTTCGGCTGGCGGAGGCCGAGAGTGATCGGCGTCGGGCCGTACTTGCCCATGCACATGTCGAGCGCGGTGCCCGAGCGGGCCGTCCCGTCGCCGTCGGCGAACGGGGCGTAGACCGGCGTGTTGGTCACGCCCAGCCAGTCGCAGAGGCTGTGCTCGGAGGAGAGCGGCTGCGTCGCGCTCACCTCCTCCGGACCGCAGGCGTCGCGCAGGTGCGGCTCGAGCATGTCCGCGCACGCGCTGCATGCATCTCCCGAGGTCGGCGAGGCCATGCACGCGGCGCGGGCCAGCTCGAGGTTCTTGGCGTCGTCCTCCTTGCACCAGTGGGGCAGCTCGCCGAACCGGAACGCGCGCTGGATGGCGGCGGCCGCGGGGACGCAGGACGGCTGCGACCGGAGCCCTCCGTCGAGGGCGATGACCACCGTCTTGTCGCAGAACGCTCCGTTCGAGCAGTCCATGTCGTTCTGGCAGACCGCGCCCGGCTCGGCGTTCCAGTCGCGGTGGTTCTTCGGCTCGAGGAAGGGAATGAGGCCGGCGCGCACGTCCGCCTCCCAGTGCGCCGAGCGCGGCACGTCCATGTACGAGGCCATGTCGGGGTGATCGGTCGCGAGCGACGTGCTGGTCGGGTTGTCGCGCGCCTCCATGATGAACAGCCAGGCCAGGCGCACCGCCTCGGTGCGGAACTGGGCGGCGAGGATCTGCTTCTCCAGCGGCGTGACGTTCGTCTCCAGCGACGCGCGCGCCTTGTTCTCGATCGCCCCGGCGAGCAGGTCGGTGACGAAGCGGCTGAAGTTGACGGGGTGCAGCATCCGCTCGGGGGTGAGCTCGGCGAGGTCGTGGTGGATGCCGAGCGACAGGTACATCGAGGAGTTGGTCAGACGCATGTCCCAGCAGGGCTCGTCCGACGACGACGTGGGCTTGCGCATCGGGAACGGGTAGTCGGTGTCGATCTCGGGCAGGTTGCGCCCGGCCGTGTTCGGGCCCGCCAGGTACACCTCGCGGAACCCGAGCGCGGCGCAGTGGAGCATGCCGGCGATCTGCGGCTCGTTCTGTGCGCCGTGCATCGTGCGCACCGACCAGCCCGGGACGCGCGAGGTGCACTGCTCGAGGTAGAGGTCGCCGCCGCCGGCGAGCTCCTGGGCGGAGACGCCGTGGCGGTACTTGATGATCGGCTCGAAGCTGAGCGGCTGAAACGGGCCCGGCATGCACGCGCGGTCGTGGGTGCCGGTGATCGCCCGGGTGCCGTGGATGACGCCGGTCATCAGCGTGGCGTGGAAGCCGGCGAGGTAGTCGTAATCGCGCGAGGGCGGCACGAGGTACCCCCACCGGTGCCACATGTGCCCCGAGGACCACGCGTCCTGCAGGAAGTGCGACGCGAAGGCCTCGAGCGCCAGCGCCTCGCGCTCGCACTCCTCGAGGAAGGCGTTGCCGAGCAGCGACCTCGAGTGGAACGGGTCCTCGAGCAGCTTGGCGTCGTGTCGCGCGCAGTCCTGTGCGGTGGTCATCGCCAGCTGGTGGTAGTGGTCGTAGTAGGCGCGCGCGAGCGGCGGCCAGTGGCTGGCGTTGAGCGCGCCCATGTGGCCAGCGAACTCGTGACACGAGTCGATCCGCTTGAGCGTGTCGGCCTGGATGTTCGGGACGGCGCAGTGCTCGTTGGCGAGCATGAAGTCGGCCAGGCTGTGGCTGACGTCAGGCAGCTCGGCGAACTCGGCGAGGTGCTTCTCGCGCAGCTCGAGCTTCTTCATCGAGCCGGGCGCGGCTGGAGCGAGCGACGGAAAGTTCTGCAGATCGGGCAGCAGCGTTCCGTCGGTGTAGACGTTGACCTCGACGGGTCCGGTCAAGGTCGGCGGCAGCCCGGCGATCGCCATCGCCTCGGCGGCAATCTGTGCGTGCTCGCCGAGCTGCTTGCCGCGCGCGGCGACCCGGCCGGCGAAGCAGCTCGTGTACACGCCTTCGCGCTGGTCCATCGCGCAGACGCTCTCGGCGAGGATCTGGCTGGTGGCGAGGTCTCCGCCGATCGACCCGCCGGGGAACGACGAACGGCACATGCCCTGCCAGGCCCAGGCTGGGGCCGCTGCGAGGAGCGCTCCGATGACGAGCGCTCTCATGGCTGCACCTGCTCGGCGAACCCGGGGATGCAGCGCCCGGTAAGGATGCTCTCCTCGACCGCGCGGCGGTCGTTCTGGGTGCGCCGGTAGGCCTCCTTGAATTCGTCGAGGCACGCCTTGGGGCAGCAGTCGTCGCCGCCCTCGTCACTCGGGCAGACGGAGATCTGCGGGACGCAGCCGCCGAACGGGCCGTTGGGATTGGCGCGCACGCAGTCGACGACCCGGCCCATGCAGCCCGCCCAGCGGGTGATCGGATCGTCGAGGTTGGCGTCGTAGCCGAGCTGGAGCGTGAACCCCTCGGCTCTGGCCTCGTGGAGCTTCGGGAGCCCGGCGGTGGTCTTGGGCAGCGCGGCGGCGAGCTCGGGCGGCAGCTCCTTCGAGACGGGAGCGCCGGGCGCGTTGGCGGGCGGGGGATCTCCGGAGAAGAGGTGGCAGCCGGCGGCGAGCAGCGCCGTGGCCACGAGGGCGATTCTCATGGGCATCAAGACCTCGGGTGGGCGAATCGGTTCCCGCTCCATCAGATCCACGGAGAGAGAAGTCGATCGATCATCGCACACAGCGACGGCTCGGCCGACTCGATTCGCCGGCTCTTGGCGATGTCGACGTCGAACATCCGGGTCCTGATGTCCTTCGCGAGGACCTCGTCCATCACCACGAGGTTGAGCTCGTCGTTGAACTCGAGGCTGCGCACACTGAGATGCTGCCCGTCCCCAAGCCGGGTGAGCACGAGCTCCTCCTTCGGATGGACACGGCCGGGATTGGCGTCTGGGATCCGTGGGTACGGGAAGGCGGGTTCGACGACGGCTCGACGCGTTTTCCCTACGTCATGGGCAACGACGGAGCGGGCGTGGTGGTCGCCGTCGGCCCCAAGGTTCGCCGCCTGCACGTGGGAGATCGCGCCTACGGCTACCAGATGGAGGGAGGCTTCTACGCCGAGTACGCCAAGCTCAAGGAGGACAGCGCGGCACTGATCCCGAAGGGCCTGGACGTCTCAAGGAGGCGGGGGCGCTCGGAGCAGACGGCATCACGGCGTTGCGGGGGCTGGAAGATCAGCTGCGGCTGCGCAGCGGACAGTCACTCATGATCATCGGCGCGAGCGGCGGCATCGGACACATGGCCGTGCAACTGGCCAAGCGAATGGGGGCCCGGGTGCTCGCGGTGGCGTCGCAGTCGGACGGCGTGAAGCTGGTCCAGAGACTTGGCGCGGACGTCGCAATCGATGGGCGGAGCGAGGACGCGGCGAAGGCCGCGCGCGAGTTCGCGCCCAAGGGGCTGGACGCGGCGCTCGTGCTCGCCGGTGGAGACGATGTGAATGAGGCGCTGGAGGCAGTGAAGAATCGGTGTGCTCACCCTCGCCTCGGCGGTACCCAGGCTGAAGGTGGACAAGCACAAGGTGCTGCAGATCCTCGTCAACCTCATCACCAACGCGAAGGACGCACTGGACGCAGTCCCCGAGGGGAGCCGCAACCTGCGCGTGCGGCTCAACGCGGAGGGGAGGCTGGCGCGCATCCAGGTGGTGGACGATGGGATGGGATTCGGGCCCGAGGTGCGGCCGCGGCTCTTCACACACGGCTTCACCACGCGCAAGGACGGCCACGGCTTCGGCCTGCACACGAGCGCGCTGGCGGCGCAGCTGCTTGGGGGGCGCCTCATGTTGGAGAGCGAGGGATCGGCAAGGGCGCCGTGGCCACGCTGGAGCTTCCGCTCCCCTGAAGAGAGAGCTGAGAGGAGGCCTCGATACGCGCGTCCCAGAAGCCGCGCTCGCCCGAGTGGGATCGCTCTCGCCAGGGCCCCTGCTACAATGGCGGCGAGCGCGTCTGAAGACAGACGCTGTGGCTGGAGGCGCCATGCGCGGTCTGGATTTCAGTTCCTGGCAAACCCTGCTCGCGACCCTGATCGGGCTGGCGGTCATTTCCCTGATCGGCGTGGGCATCCGCCTGCTGGTGATGCAGACCGTGCAGCAGAGGCGCGAGCGAGACAACCGCCAGATCAACGAACGCCTGCGGACCCTGATCGCCGCCTACAAGACGCTGGGTGGATCCTTCACCGGCGACCTGAGCGTGGATCCCACCCACCTGCGCGACCTGCGCCGCCGCGCCGTGCAGCTGGCCGAAGGCGAGGCGGTCACCAATGCCGATGGCGCGCTGGTGCTGTCGCAGGCGGTGGACGGCACCGCCGGTGAGCGCGCCCGCCGCATCCGCGACGCGGTGGAAGCAGCGCTGTCGGACGTGATCTTGCTGGGCACCGACGAACAGGTGCGCCTGGCCGCCCGGGCCGCCAACGACATGGTGGAGGGGCGCCCCATCCAGACGGCCGAGCTGGTGGTGTCGCTGCGCAATTTCATCCGTGAAGTGCTGGACCTGGATGCCATCCCCGCCGATCTGCCGATCCCCGCGCAGGGCCCCACGCGCCCGGCCACCGCTGGCAAGGGCGGCACCGGTGGCAAGGACGGCGACAGGGCCGGTAGCGGAAAAGGAGGGAGCGGAGGCGGTGCCGGCATGGCCGCCGGCGGTGGCACGGGCATGGGCGCGGCAATGGGGATGGGTGCCGGGATGCGGGATGACGATGAGGCGGCTCGGTAGAGCAGGCCGGCCCCGCGACAGCGCATAGCCGCTGAGATCGCCAGGTGGCGCCTCAGGGCTCAAGCGTCACCTTCAACCCCTCGAGGCCACCCTGTACCACCGCCTCCAACAGCTCCGCCTCGGTGGGTCCTCGGTCGCTGCGAGTGTAGTCGGCGTGTTGCAGGTCCACGCTCGGAATGCCCGAGGGATGGGTCACCAGGTAGCGCACCGTCACCGGTGACGGGTCTGGGGGAGAGCACTGCGGCCAGCTCCGGGATGTAGAGGGCCACGGGATCATCCAAGGTGAGCCGCCCCGCATCCCGCAGCTGCAGCAACGCCATGCCCGTGAGCACCTGGGTGACCGAGCCGAGGCGGAAGACCGTCTGCGGCGTCACCGCTCCTCCCTCGGGTGTTCGCTGGCCATACCCCAGGGTGAGCACTCCCTCGCCAGCTTGGAAGAGGGCCACCGCGGCGCTCGGAATCTCCTGAGCCTTGAGCTCGCGATCTATCTCTGCAGCATGCGCAAAGCGCAGAGCAGGGGCGGGCGTAGCCCAGGGCAGCTTCTCCACCGTGTAGGTCTCGATGTACGGCACGAACCAGCTCCGGTCGTCGAGCATGCTCGGCCGGAGGTTCACGAAGGCGTCCATGCCCTCGGGCCGCGTGAACATCCACCCCGTCAGAAAGACCGCAGCCAGGGACGCCGCCTGGAATCGTTTACACATCTATTGATATGACGTGGCCTCGGGGCGTGTGTTTCGGTTAGCAAGGAGATTGCCATGGTAGTCAAGCACGTCATAGCGGCGATGGGTCTGGCTGGGGCGGCAATATCACTTCAGCCGGCGATGGGCGCTGACAAGTCGGCCGGGGCCGCTCTAGCGGTGTCGTTCAAGCCTTGCAGTAAAGGCCCGGATGGGCGAGGCCATGACACCTGGACCCTCAGTGGCATCAGAGTAAATGGAGCCCAATTTATCGACGAAGACCAAGGCGGCGTTGTCGTCGTCACAAAGGGAAGCAAGCTCACTTTCACTCTTACCGGGGCCAATACCAAGGCCGCCCCGAGCTCGAGGATCGGAGTCTATTGGATGTCGAAGGTCGACATGGTATTTCGCGGGGTAAAGCCGAACTTCGGGCCGGTAGTGGCCGGCGAGAAGGTCACTGGCAGCTTCGACTTGACCACCGACGTCACCCTCCCGGGAGGACACTATCCGGTCAAGATTAAGATCAGCCATGCTAGCCACTTGCTGGTCTGCGCCACGTTCAGCATGCGTATCATTGACCCCAGCTGAGCGTCCCAGCGAGAAGCGCCCCGACTTGTCCAGCATTCACTTGCAGACCTACCTCTCGAGCCAAGGGGCCAGGAGATTCCCGCGTCTCCGTCCGGCCAGGGAGTCGCCGCTCCCCTTCTTCTCATGAGAGTGTTCCGTCCTTGCGTCTCCTGGGCGCGAGCTCGGGCACGAAGGAGTCATGAACGTATGAGGAAATGGATGCGAGGAGGCTTCACCGGGTTGCTGACGTCGCTGCTGCTGGCGGGGACAGCCTGCTCGAATGAGGAGACAGCGCCGAGCCTGCCACCCCTCGAGGTGCCAGAGGGATGCAACCCCATCGCCGCGGAGAGTGACTGCCTCCTGCCCTTCCCCTCGGACGCCTTCCTTGCGGAAGACTCTGCCCTGCCCTCGGGGCGCCGCGTGAAGTTCACCGAGGCCGTGAAGCTGAAGGCGCAGAGCGGCTCGCACTTCGACTTCACGGAGCTGCACCCGGCGGACGGCTGGTCTCACGGCACCCAGATCCTCGCCCTCTTCCCGGGGGGCGTGGACGCCACCCAGCTCCCTTCCGTTGGCAGCCCCACCTCTGCGAAGGACGGCCCGACGGTGCTGCTCGACGCCGAGCGCGGTGAGGGCCTGCTCCACTTTGCCGAGCTGGACCCACGGGCTCCTGGCGACGACCGACGCGCGCTGCTCCTGCGGCCCCTCGTCCGGCTGCGCAACCAGGCTCGCTACATCGTCGCGTTGCGCGGGCTGAAGGCGAAGGATGGAAGCCCGGTCCCCACGCCCGAGGGCTTCCGCCGCATCCGGGAGGGCTTGACGAAGGGGGATCCGCTCCTGGCGCCGCTCGCCCAGCGGTACGAGCAGGAGATCTTCCCAGCGCTGGAGGCCGAGGGCATCCCTCGCGCCGAGCTGCAGCTCGCGTGGGACTTCACCACCCAGTCGCAGGAGAACGTGACCCGGGACATGCTCGACGTGCGGCGCCTCGCCCTGGAGGCACTGGAGGCCACCCCGCCCGCCGTCTCGGTGAGCGAGGTGAAGGATGACGTGGACGCGAACATCGCCCGGCGCATCACCGGCACCCTGCGCGTGCCGCTCTTCCTGGAGAGCGCTCAGCCGGGCGCGCTGCTCGCCCGGGACGCCCAGGGCCTCGTGAAGCGAAACGGGGAGGTGGAGGTGCCCTTCACGCTGCAGATTCCTCGAAGCGTCTGGGGGCAGTCGGTCGCCCCGGTGCGCCTGCTCCAGTTCGGCCATGGCTTCTTCGGAGGCCGGGGCGAGGCGGACGGCAGCTTCGTGCGGCCCTTCATCCAAGCCACGAAGATGGTGGTGGTGACGGTGGACTGGTGGGGGATGTCCTCCGCGGACGCTCCGGGAGTGCTGGCCGCCATGGGCGGAGCTCCGGGGCAGACGCTGCGCTTCACCGACCGCGTGCACCAGGCAATGGTCAACCAGATCGCCGTCACCCAGGCGGCTCGCACCACGCTCAAGGACATCGCGGCCCTGCAAGACAATGGGGTGCTCGTGTACGACCCGGAGCAGACGTACTTCTACGGGATCAGCCAAGGACACATCCTCGGGGGCACCTACCTGGCACTCAGCCCGCACGTCACGCGCGGCGTGCTGAGCGTGGGGGGAGCCGACTTCTCGCTGATGATGTTCCGGGCCAGGCCCTTCGGGTTGTTCCTGGGCGCCATCGCCCAGAGCGTGCCGGATGCGCTCGACCAGCAGAAGTTCGCCGCGCTGCTGCAGACGGGCTTCGATCGCATCGATCCCCTCACCTACGCGCCCCACGTTCTCGCCTCGCCCTACCCAGGCGCTCCCGCGTCGCGCAGGCTGCTCGTGCAGTACGGCCTGGGGGATGCCCAGGTCCCCAACGTGGCCACCGAGCTGCATGCCCGCGCCCTGGGCCTGGTTCAGCAGCTCCCCGCCACGCGCGAGGTGCCAGCGCTCCCGCATGAGCGGGGGGCGCTGGAGGGCTCGGCGCTGGTGCAGTTCGACTTCCAGCTGCCGGAGCCCTTGCCGGGCACCGTGGCGGACCTGCCGTCCCAGGACAACCCCGTCCACGAGGGAGTGCGGCGCGACGGGGCGGGGCGGGATCAGGTGGAGCGCTTCCTCCGGCCCGACGGGAGGGTGGAGGCCCGGTAAGGAGGGGCTCAGCGGACGAACATGGCGATCAGGAAGGCGCCTACGGCTAGCACGGCGATGACAATGAGCGCGGGAGGGCTGGCCTGGAAGATGGCCCCGAAGTTCTCCTCGCCCTCACGACCTGGCCTGGGGGTCTTCTCTCCCACCGCCCTGTCGATGAGCAGCACGGCGAGGCTGGCGGCGATCCACCCTCCGAGCACGAGCCAAGGCACGGACGGCATCGCCGCCCCGATGATGAGCGCCACAGCGGCGATGGCGAAACCGATGATGAAGGCCCACGTCGTCTTGTTGCGGACACCGGGGGTACGAAACGTCGATGCATTGGCCATGGTGCAGCCTCCTCGGAGGCAATATGGCCACCCAGCAAGGGGTGGGAGTGATCCCGCGCCAAGGCTGCCAGGAGGCATGGAGGAGGAGGGCCAGCCCGCCTCCTTGCTTCTGGACGAGAAAGAGCCTGGCCCCTTCACGAACGCCGCCCGGAGAACAGGCCGCTCAGCGCTCTACGGGTGTTGGGGGGTAGGTGCAAGCCCTCGCAAAGGCGCGTCCTTGCCGATGACAATAAAGGGCGCCCAGAAGTGGGGATGGGGCTGCTTCTCGCGCAAGGCGAGCATGGACTCCCGTAGCGCTACAGCGCGTCCCTTGCCGGCGAGCAAGTGGCGGTAGTAATCCTCCATGAGCTCGGCAGTCGTCGCGTCATTGACTCTCCACAGGCTCATGACGAGCGTCTCAGCTCCGGCGACGACAAGGGCGCGGCGCAGGCCGTAAACGCCTTGGCCGAGCTTCACATCGCCGCGGCCGGTGTCACAAGCGGACAAAACGACCAGCTGGGTGCCCCACAAGTCGAGCCCTGCGAGCTCGAGCGCTGTGACCAGCGCGTCGTCCAGGCGGCGCCTGGCGGTCTCATCGTCCTTCGTCGCCGAGGTCCGAGCGCCAGCGAGGACGAGGCCGGAGCGAAGCATGGGGTCAGGCGCACGCTGGGCGAGCCTCGTATCGCCGAGCGCGCCGAAGGAGCCGACCGCGCGCGCCCCCGCTGGCGCGGCGGGGTTTCCGAGGAAGAAGCCATGAGTGGCGATGTGGAGGATGCCCGGCTTCGCGAGATGGAGGAGCCGCTCCTTGGTAGCCTCGGGGCCAAGGAAGACCTGCGCCTCGGGGATGAGGCGCTGGAGGGCTTCGGCCTCCTGACGTGTGCCGGGTAGCGATGCCCAGGGCTGGCCGGCGAGATCGGCGCGCAGTGTCGAGAAGAAACGCTCGACGGGATAGAAACGCTCGGCCAACTGCGGCGCGCCCATCGGTGAGGCGGTTTCAGCAGCGGGTGGAGTGCCAAAGTCCGGATCGGCGAGGACGACCAATGAGCGCGCCGGTGAAGTTTCGTCCGGGCGAGGCAGGAGATCCTTACCGGAGGTGAGATAGGTGAAATCGAGCGTATCGACGAGGAAGCGTTGGCCGTCGTGGAGGGCGGCAAACGGAACGAGGCTGAGCTGACCGTCGGGCGCCAGGAAGATCCGGCGGGTGTCGCCGAGCAGTGGGAGGAGAGGCTCGAACGCAAGGCGATAGAGCGCTTGGGCAACACCTTGATAATGGGCGTCATGACGGGCGAGGGCATCGCGCAGGCGCGAGGCGGCGCGGTCAATGGGCGCGGCGGGGCCGAGATCCAGAGCGCGGATGCGTGCGCCTGGGCGGAGCACCAGCGCGAGGTATCGGAGCTGACTGGGAATCTTCGATCCCGGCCGGCGAGGTCGAAGCACGATCGGGCGGTCTTGATAGGCGATGAGCTCGACGAGCGCGCCATCCTGAGGGAGGGCGGCAGCGACGCGGTCGACGACGTCGGCGGGAGGAGGCAGTGCAGTCAACGCGCGCAAGACTGCCGAACGCCTGGCCAGGTCAGCTTCGAGGGAGTCGCCCTGGTCGGCAAGCTCCTTTAGGCGCTGTTGGTAGTCGGCATGAGTGAGCGAACCGGGGCCGTCGAGCGACAGCTTGGCAAGCTGGGTACGCAGGCCGCGTAACCGATCGAAGGTATGGCGGTCTTGGGCACCCAGGCTGCGATAGATGATGCGGGAGGTGTTGGCGGTCTCCTCGGCGGAGCGGCCCTTGAGGAGCAGTGCGGCGGTGAGAGCCAGGTGTCGCACGCTGGCGTCGTCTGGGTGCGCGCGGACAAGGGCGTAGAGGTACTCCTCAGAGGAGCGAAACATCCGGAGAGAGTTCTCCAAGCGTGCTCCGGAGAAATCGAGTGCCTCCCGGCGCAAGCGCTCCTCGGAGAGGGTAAAGGCGCGCCCGAGCATGGGCAGGGCGTCGGCGGGGCGATGCTGGACCAGGTGAAGGTGAGCAAGATTGCGGAGTGACAGAGCAACGAGGGGATGGCTCTTGTCATAGACCGCTTCCCGAATGGCGAGCGCGCGCTGATGGAGCGGCTCGGCTCGACGGTAGAATCCCTGGGCCATATAGAGTCCAGCGAGGTGGCTGAGCGAGCTGGCGACGAGAGGATGGTTCTCGCCGAAGGCCGCTTCCCAGATGGCGAGTGCGCGCTGATGGAGCGGCTCGGCTCGACGGTAGAATCCTTGCGCCGCATAGAGTCCGCCGAGGCGGCGGAGCGAGCTGGCGACGTGCGAATGAGCCTTGCCGAGGGCCGCTTCCCGAATGGCGAGCGCGCGCTGATGGCGCGACTCGGCCTGACCGTACCTTCCCTGCATCATGTATATGTCCGCGAGGGAGTGGAGCGTGTAGGCGACTTCGGAATGGTTCTTGCCGTGGAGCGGATAGGCGACTTCGGAAGGGTTCTTGCCGTGGGCCGCTTCCAGAATGGCGAGCGCGCGCAGATGAAGCGGCTCGGCCCGTCCGTACAGCCCCTGGTCCGCGTAGAGGAGGGCGAGGTCGTTGAGCGCTTCGGCGAGCTCGGGATGGTGTTTGCCAAGCGCCGCTTCCCGAATGGCGAGCGCGCGCTGATGGAGCGGCTCGGCCCGTCCATGCATCCCCTGGTTCGAGTAGAGGCTGGCCAGGAGGCTGAGTGGGTCGGAGACACCAGGGTAGTTCTTGCTGAGAGGCGCTTCATCAATGGCGAGCGCGCGTTGGAAGAGCGGCTCGGCCCGACCGTACAACCCCTGGGACTTGTAGAGGACGGCGAGGTAGTTGAGAGATTGGGCCACGTCGGGATGGCGCTCTCCTAGAGCCGCTTCCCGAATCGTGAGCGCACGCTGAAAGAGCGGCTCGGCCCGTCCGTACAATCCTTGCTCCATATAGAGGAGGGCGAGACCATGGAGCGAAGAGGCAATCTCGGGATGGTTCTTGCCAAAAGCCACTTCTCGAATGGAGAGCCCGCGCTGGAGGAGCGGCTCAGCACGGGCAAAGTTCCCTCGCAACCGGTAGAGGTCACCCACCAGGTTCAGGCAGTGGGCGACCTCTGGATCCGTGCCCCCGAGCACGGCCTCCCGTAGCGCGAGCGCACGCTCACCATAGGGGATAGCGTCAGCGTACTTGCCTACGTCCCAGAGCTTCGTCGCCTCGTCAAAAGCCGCCTGTGCCTCCACCAGCTGCGGAGCCATCTCAGCATTCTGGGCCATTGCTTCCGAGGCACAGCAAAGGACCACCACCGCTGTCCACCCGAGCACTCGTCGCATGTCCATGTCCATGTCCAACGATGGGTGCCTCAGCTGTGCTCACGAGGTTTCACGGCATCTTCGCTCCGGGTTGGGATGGACCCATGACCCAATTCGCCGCTGCCACGCGTTCCCTCGTCGTTGAACGGGTGATGCCGCATCCGCCAGAGAAGATCTGGCGCGCCCTCACTCAAGGCCCGCTGCTCGAGAAGTGGCTGATCGGGTGACGAGGTCATTGTCATCACCTGGCTTCATCGTGCGGATCGCGGGGTGCTCGAGGTGCACCCGCGCGATCGTGCGCGAGATCTCCGGAACCCGGTTGCGGATTGGACCGATCGAGGCCGGCGCACCGGGCTACTTGAACTCCAGGGTGCCGTCCAGCTGGGTCGACCACGTCCTGGCGAACGGACCCTGGGTAGGGTTCTGCGCGAAGAAGTCCTCGTAGCGAAGGGTTCCACCCTGGAAGCGAGAGCTGAGCGTGACCCTGTACTGGCCATAGGTGAACGGGGACGAGTAGGGCCACACCTCGCCCGGTAGACGGAAGGGCGTGAAGGAAGTTACCGAGCCTGGCGCCGTGACGCGCCAGGAGAACTTCCAGGGGAGGTACTCATTCGGAGAGGACAGGTCCGGGGAGAGGGTCAGCTCGACCCTCTGCGCCTCGGCATCGGCTCTCCATTGGAAAGAGAGATCCTTGGACGAGACCGAGCCGGGCTCGTGCCACGTGCCCAGGGTGGGCGACGTGAGGGTCATCGGCTTCGGGAGAGAGAGTGTCCCCGAGGAGAGGTTCTCCACGGGGACCCCTGTGTATGCCGCCCCCGCAGGGAGATCGGAGGAGAAGCCTACAGAGATGCCGAGCCTCGCGAGCGTCGTCTCGAAGGGAGCTGTCAGCGCAATCGCCGGCACGGAGGACGGAAGCCGCGACGGGTCTGAGCCAAAGGTGTCCTCCGAGAGCGCGAAGAGGTACCTGTTGTCCTGGTAGAAGGAGAGCGTGGCGCTGCTGAAGCGCTGCTGGTAGGCGGACGCGCCGTCGATCGTCAGCTTCAGCTCCTGGTCCACCAGGTGGTCGAGCGAGAGATCCTGCCCGGCGGTCTGCTGCCCTTCGAGCACGGTGACGCCCTTCCTCAGGCCGACCGCCTTGAGGCCCGACACATCGGAGTGGCGTTCGAGCACGAACAGGTTGACCACCGCTGGCAGGGTGCCCGTGGCCAGGATGCGGTAGCTCCCGTCCAGAGTCACTGGGGCCTCGCCCGAGACTCCCGCCCCGACGACCCTGACGAACGTGTTGCGTGGATCCGCGAGCCCGGACACCTTCCCAGTGATGAACGCGCTCTGCGGGGTCGTCGCGGGCGGATCCTTCGGGGTGAACTGCAGCCAGACCTCCGACGTGTTGACCGCGAGGTAGGTGTACGCTTGCGTGTAATCATCCTCACCCACCGGATGGTGCAGCACCAGGGTGATGTCCTGCGGTCCCTCGAGTGAGGGATCCTCGAAGGTCACGTCACTCGAGGGGCCAATCTGCTGGAGGAACCGGCTTCCATCCCCGAGCAGGACGTGAGCGCTCGTTGCCTTCTCGCTCACCTTGGACTCCCAGAAGCGCGTGTGGATCGTCACGGAGCCCTTCACGCCAGCGGGGGTGTCACCGCCGCCCCCGGTGTCCGTGGGTGAGGATCCACTGCCACAAGCGGTCACCCACCCCGACAGCACCAGCGCAAGAAGGACTCTCTTCATCCAAGTCATCGCTCTCCCCCTGTTGAACGTCTCTGCGTGGGCCCCGAGAAGGGGCTCACGAGAGGGAGAGCCGGTGACGTGATGAATGATGCAACGAATCTGCGGGCCTACTTCAGGTTGACGGCGCCCAGGCTGTTCCTGCCTTGCACGTACAGCACGCCGTTGGCCGAGAGCGCCAGGCTGCCGGGCTCCCAGTAGGACCACACCGGCAGATGCGTGGCGAGATCGATGGCGTGCACACGCTTGCTGGTGCTGACGAAGACCAGGTTGTCGGTGACGAGCACATCGCTGAAGTGGCCCCGCTCGTCGTGCCGGGCCCTCTCACCGGCGTAGCTCGGTGCCCAGCTCCAGAGCAGCGCGCCGGTCGCTTCGCTTCGCGCCTCCAGGCGATAGGGCGAGGTGTTGGCGACGTAGATCACCCCGTTGGCGATCGCCGGGTTGCCGCCGTAGCGACCTTTGATGGACCAGTTCTTGTCGCGGGACGCGGGGTTGAAGCTCACCAGGAAGTTGTCATGGAAGACGTTGCCGCCGTTCACGACGACCACCGAGCCATTCGAGCCGATGACGGGCGCGCCATACGTGCTCCAGCCGCTCCACTCGAACGAGAGGGTGTCGTCGATGGTGAAAGAGACGGCCCCGGTCGACTTGTCCAGCGCGCTGAATACGCCGCCGGTGTAGGCATAGGCGTACTGCGCGTCCACTGCGGGCGTCCACTGATCGTACTGCAGCAGCCTCCCGAACCAGCGCTGGGCCCCATCGACGAAGTTGAACGCGTACATCCCGCCGTGGGACCCGCCATTGGTATAGACGACACCGCCCTCGACCGTGGGGGCGTAGTAACGATTCCACTGTGAGAAGAAAGGCGCCTTCGAGAGCTGCGCCCCGGTGGCTGCATCGAAGGACCACATGAACGTGGTGTCGTGGCCGCTGGTGGCGGCAAAGACCTTCCCGCCCGAGACCGCCGGCGGATTGATCTCATATGCGCTGAAGTTGATCTGCCACTGCTGCTCCTTGTCACTCTCTCTCAGCGCGAACAGCTTGGGCCGCGAGACAGTGGACTCCCTCTCGGGGCTTGACAGGTAGATCAGCCCCTGGGCGACGACCAGCGGGCTCAGCCCGTCTGTATTCTCTGGGGCCATCCAGCGCCACCGAGGCGAGAACTGGCTTGCGTCCAGGGTGACGGGGACATAGCCCGTGTGCGCGGCGTTGCCCTGGAACGTCTCCCAGTCATTGACGTGGGCCCAACGGGTGAGCGGCCTCAGGTCCGTGTCCGGAACGATCCGGAAGTCATACGGCAGGAACCAGGGAGAGCCCGGATGCTGTGAGCCGCAGCCCGTGTCGCGGCACAGCCGCACCTCGAGCTTCCCTTGATGGCGCCCCACCAGGAGCGTGGGCTTCGTGGAAAACGTGGCGAAGTAGGAGCCCACCCACTGTGGGTCGGGCTTGATGGTGACCTCCGGCATGAGCACCCCGGCGGCATCGACGACGGTGACATGGACCTCGCCGGAGAAAGGGGCGCTCAGCGTCGCCTTGACGCCCAGCTCCACCGAAGCGCCAGCGGCGTAGGTCTCCGACAGACTGCTCGGTACGAAGTCCACCTCTGGGTGGGGAGGCGGTGGTGTGGAAGGAACCTCGGAGGGCGGGGTCGACAGCCCGCCCCCATCATCGTTGCCGCCACCACCACACGCGACCACCCATCCCAGCACGACCAGCGCTGAAACGATTCTCTGCCTCGAGCACGTCATGAAGCTCCCCCTGATGAAAATCACAGCCGTGGGCCAAACAGGTGCCCCACAGGGGAGAGCCGGTGAGCGGGAGAATGATGCAGAAAATCCCATCCGTCGGTCCGGCGCTCACCGATATAGGGGCCGCGCTCGGCTCAGGACTCGGCACCTGGCCAGGCCGCCCTCCGCTGCGGCGAGGAGGGGAGAGTGAAGGGGGCTATCCGGTGGCGCCGTAGCGGAGCGCGTCCCGGCCGGTTCGCACGAGGGCCGGGTCTCCTTCGCTCCGCCCATACAGCAGCAGCACCACCCCATAGTGGAACGCCCGGAAGCGTGCGCGGTCCCACGTGGCGTCGTCGATTCTGCCGTAGGCCGCGCGAAAGGCCCCGCGCGCCTCCGGAGGCAGGAAGGTGAAAGCGATCGTCAGATCGATCGCAGGATCCCCAAGGTGCACGTCTCCCCAGTCGAGCACCCCTGTCACGGCGTGGTGCCCATCGACGAGCAGGTGCCTGGCGTACAGATCCCCATGAACCCAGCAGGGGCGTCGTGTCCACGGCGGCGTGTCGATGAGCCGTGACACCTGGGCTCGTACCGCCGCTGCGTCCACTTCCGGGTCCTCCGCCTCCACCTGTGTGAGTCGCTCCAGGATCATCGGCGCGCGCGCTTGCGCAGGTCGGCCCGGGCGAGCTCATCTCCCGGGCCCCGAGCCAGCATCTCGTCGTCCACGGGGATGGCGTGCAGCGCCGCGAGGAATCTCCCCAGCGGCGCGGCATTCTGCTGGCGCTCCTCGGGCGTCCACTCCACGGCGCACGCGGTGACTCCGGGCAGCAGCGCATACCCGGCAAACGGATACGGGAAGTCCTCCTCGGGGCGGCCGTGCCATACCGGCTCGGGGATGAGCAGCGGCAGGTGGGGCGCCAGCCGGGGGAGGATGCGGGCCTCGTTCTCCAGGAGCCCCGCGGCAAGCTTGCGGCGGGGGAAGCGGAACACCCAGCGTCCATTCACGACGTACGCCGTGTTGTCCCAGCCCACTCCCAGCGGCTCCAGTCTCGCAGGGGCAAGCTCAGGGAACTGCCGCTCGACCAGGCGGGCGGCGCCCTCTTGCGTCAACGAGATGTCCGCTTCCCAGACCGGAGGCATGGCTGCTCCCCAGTCTCTCCAATAACACCCCGGAGCGGGTAGCGCTCTCACGGAAGCAGGTAGCGGAGGTGCTGCCATCAGCACTAGGGTGGTGACCTTGGAGGTTCTGCTTCCTTGGCCCAACCCATGACGTGGTGGCTCCTCGCCCCTCTGCTGGTGGCGAGCACCGCCGCTGCCCAGCCTCAGCTCCCCACTCGCCAGCGGCAAGATCGGCGCGCTGCGCTCCCCACCACTTCCGCCGAGCCCATCACCGAGGTGTACGTGGCCGCGGGCAACCTCACCACGGTGGCCTTCAACGGCCCCCTGGACCGGGACAGCCTCGTGGTGGACCGAACCCGCTTCAAGTGGGTGGACGTCGGTGACCGCCTGCTCGCCCTGGAGCCCTTCACGGACCTGGGCCCAGGCGAGAGGCTCATCATGCAGGTCGGCTTCAAGGACCGCGCCCTGCCCGCGAAGGCCGTCATCGCCGTCCTCTCCAAGCCGGACGTGATGGACGGGAAGGTGGAGGTGGACCGGCGGGCGAACACCCCCGAGGCCCTGCTCGCGGCCCTCACCCAGAAGGAAGCGGAGCTGGAGGAGCTCAAGAACCGGTACGCAGGCAGTGGACCTCCGAGCCTCGCCCTCTCTGAGTGGCTCCACAAGTGGCTGCGGCCCATCGAGTTCACCAAGGCGGTGGCTCCAGGAGACTCCAGTGGGTTGGTGGTGCGCGAGAGCATTGGCTATGAGGGGACATTCTCGGCGCTGGTGACCATCCGCGTGCGCAACCTCCCGGGGCAGAAGCCCTGGGCACTGGGGCAGGTACGGCTGACCGGCCCGGCAGGCGCTCCAGTGGCAGTGCTCTCGGTGCAGATGAAGCAGGAGCAACTGGCTCCAGGCGAGGCGGGGCTGGTGGTGGTGGAGACAAAGACGCCACCGTGGACGGCCGGCAAGGATTTCAGCGTGGAGCTGGTGGATGCCCGCGGCCAGCGGCGCCTTTTCTTCAACCTGATGACAAAGTAGGACGCCCCCGCCCATGACGACCGACGTCCTTCATCCGGATCACCTCCAGCCAGGGCACATGGTGGGCCCCTGGCGCATTCTGGAGTCGCTGGGGAGCGGTGGCTTCGGCCGCACCTTCAAGGTCGAGTGCGAGGGGGCGCTGTTCTCGCTGAAGATGGCGCTGCGCCCCGCCTCGGAAGACAAGGAGGTGGAAGGGCGGGCGACCCACGAAGGTGCCGCCCTCCTGGCGAACACCAGCCACCCCAACCTGCTGCGCCTGTACGCGGTGGGCCGCTGGCCCCACCCAAGCACCGGGTACTTCTACTTCGTCACCGAGTACGTGGAGGGGGAGACCTTCAACGACTGGCGCGCTCGGGCCCGTCCCACCGCAGCGCAGCTCGTGGACATCTTCCTGGCGGTGGTGCTCGCGGTGATGGAGCTGCACCGGCGCAAGCTCCTGCACCGAGACTTGACGGGCTCCAACATTGTCATCCGCAAGGGGGACAACAAACCCTTCTTCATCGACATGGGCAGCGTCTGGTTGCCGGGCTCCTCCACCCTCACGGAGAAGCTGCCGCCCAGCATGGTCCACACCCTGCCTCCCGAGTGCGTCTCCTTCCTGCGGCGCAGCACCAACGAGCAGGGCGAGCACTTCGACGCGGGAGTGGCGGGCGACCTGTACCAGCTCGGGGTGTTCATGTTCGAGGCGCTCACCGAGCACCACCCCTTCGACCCCAAGAAGCTCCCGGCGGCGGAGCTGTTCGCTGCCATCGAGACGCTCGTCCCACGCCCTCCGCACTTCCTCAACCCGGATGTCCCCGAGTCGCTAGGTCGCGTCGTCATGCAGTTGCTGGAGAAGCGGCCGGAGGATCGGCACGAGAGTGCCGCAGCCCTTCACAAGGCGCTGTGGGAGGCCGCCAAGGAGCGAAAGAACCGGGCCTGGAAGGTGCCACTGGTGCTCCCGGAGAGCGGGCCGCCTCCGGTCACCCAGGAGGAAGTGGAGGAGCGCAAAGCCCGGCAGCAACAGTCCGAGCGCAGATCTCAGGAGGCTCGAAAGCAGGAGGCGGAAGTACTCTCCGATAAGCAGGCCCTGGAGAAGATCCGGACAGCCGCCAAGGAGTTCGAAGCGGAGCTCCTGACCCTGGAGCAAGAGCAGGCCCGCCGCACCCAACGGCGCTGGAAGGTGGCTGCCGGGGTGGGCGTACTCCTCCTGGGACTTGCGCTCTTGGCCGCATGGCGGGTGTGGCTCACTCCCTCCATGACTCCCCACGCTGCATCCGAGAAAGGAAGTTCGCTCGTGTCCACCCTCAGCAACTCCCAGCCTGTCAGGGCCGTCGCCGCCTGGCTGTGCGTCACCTTCAGCGTCGGCTGCCCCGCAGCCCAAGTGCGGCCCTTGCCGGAGGATTGCTCTCAGGAGGCCATTCAGGGCATGGAGAAGATGAACCTGCTCGGCGAAGAAGGGTTGCCGGGGGGCTATCGCGTCGTCATCGACATCAACCAGCCCGGTACGGACGAGCAGGAGGGCATCTACCGCGAGGGAAAGATCGTCAGCAAGGTGGTGAAGTACTCGTGGACGGGCCCCCTGCCTGAGGGCACCCTCCTGTACGGGCAGCTCTGGACGGAGGGCCTCACGAAGTATGGGAAGGAAGCAGTCCTGGGCCGCTACACCGAGGCCCTCCTGCCGGATGGCCGCCGCGTTCCCGTCTGCTTCATTCTGTGGGATCAGACCGGGCTCATGATCAAGAATGAAGGCTCCGAGCCCGGCGCAGCCCGGTTGCCGCGCGAGGTGACCGTCCTGGCTGTCCGACGCTGGCCCTGAATCGTGCGCGACTGTGAGAAACTAGGGCCCTGACGAGACCTTGATCACCTGCGCTACGGAGGTGCCCTGACGTGGAGTTCGTGCTCGCTGGCTTCCTCTCCGCCGCGGCAATCACTGCGCTCCTCCTGGCGTGGTGGCTCCGGCAGCGACAGAGACCGGCCCCTTGCCTGCCGCACCAGTACCAGCTCGCGCCGCAGGCGGGGACCTTCGCACTGCGGGCTCTCGAGCCGGTGCCGCCGGTCGTGCGCGCTCCCCCCGTGCTCGAAGCCCAGTCGCCGGCCTGGCGCGCGGCGATGGAGAAGGTCGGGCATCGGCTGCGCCGCGCCGGGGTGCGCCAGGTGGTGTTCGTGCATGGCACCTTCGTCGGCCACGACCCCACCCTGATGTTCTCCGCCCTGGAGGGGCCGCTCTCCGCGCTGGGCCTGGGGCTCTTGCCCACCCTGCGGCGCCTCGCCAAGAGCTCGAGCGATCGGGTCTTCGGCGATCTCGGCAACTACACCGCCGAGTACGTCGCGCTCTTCGGGGGGGCTCTGGGCGGCGGCATCCAGGCGACGCGCTTTCTCTGGTCCTCGGCGAACCACCACATCGCCCGTCTGCGCGCGGCAGCAGACCTGCTGCGGCTCCTGGCCGCCGCGAGGCCCGGGCGTGGTGAGCGAGCGCTGCTCCTCGGGCACAGCCACGGCGGCCAGGTGCTCGCCCTGCTCACGCAGCTCGTCTATCCAGCGAAGACGGCGCCAGCGCTGTGGGCGGCCCTGAGCGAGATCGGCGAGCCCCAGGAGGAGCTGAAGGAGCTGGCGCGCATGGTCGCCTGTGCCCGGCTCGACATCGCCACCTTCGGCATGCCGCCCCGCTACGGCTTCGCGACGGGCCCGCGCTGCCGGGCCGTGCACGTGGTCAACCACCGGGGCGACGAGCCGCTCGCGGGCTCCCTGGGGGGCGTGCTCTACACGGAGGGCGGCGACTACGTGCAGCAGTGGGGAATCGCGGGCTCCGATCTGCCACCAACCACCGCGAAGGAGCGGGAGCTCGCCGCGCGCCTCGACGCCCTCCTCGGCGCAGGGTGGGATGTGAAGGCGTGGCTTCAGCACGTGCGCCACCGCGCTCGAGTGTCGCAGCACGGCTTCAGCTACCTGGTCGACTACGGCGACCGCGGCGTGGGCGGAATGCCGAACTGCCTGGGGACGTGCTTCGGGCACGGCGTCTACACGAGCTACGACGCCATGCTCTTCAACGCGCACCTGCTCGCAGCCCACTTCTACCGGTAGAGCATCGGTTCGGGCGCCAGGCGGGCCCGGACCGGTGGAGGGACTCAGGGGGTGGGAGCAGAGGAGGCTCGGGCGGCCTGCTCGGCGCGGAGGTGGCGCCGGGCCTGAAGGCGAGCCAGAGGCTCAGCCCGAGCAGTACTCCCCCCGCATCAACCAGCCCGTCCGCGACTCCGCGGCACAGCCGCTCTAAGCCCGGCCTGTCACCAGGAAGCCAGCGCCGGTGGCTCAAGGAGTTCCCCTTGACTCACGCGTACTGCGTGCGCAGGGCGAAGGGGAGCTGCGCACGGAGCGCGTTCGCGGAGATGGCCTCGCCGGCCCAGGGCCCGAGGCCGACGCACATGCACTCATAGAGCACCTTGGAGGGAGCTCCGTTGTCGACGCCGATCTGCTATCCGTGCCGGTCAGACTTCCTCGTCGGGCCCGAGCGGGTGCCTTCCCATCCGCAAAGAAAACCTCAAGTTCCTGACGCTCGCCGAACCGGTAGTCTTCCGCAACTCGGACGATGATCGCGCGCACGTCTATAGCCACCACCCGGATCCGCGATTCGTCGACCGTCAGCGTGTTCTTCTGGATGTCGGCGGGAAAGAGCAGGACCGTCAGCGTGTCCGCCGCGACGTGAACTTCGGGCAGGGGGGCGGCGGGGTTTCCGGTGACGGTGACGGGGCGTTCTCGCTTCGTGCGGCTCGGCGCGGCTTCGGCTCGCGCGGCAGCTCCCAGTAAGAGCGCGAGCGCAACGGCCAATCTAACGGGTACGATCAACGGTGGGTGAGCTCCTGGATTCGCACCCTACCTGTGCCCGCGCCGTGCGCCCTGAGCTGAGGGGTCACGGTGCCGCCCGCCCGCCGATCGCCGGGAAGCGCTCGTAGGCTCGCAGGAGCGCGCTCAGGTGGGCGGGGTTGTCGAGGTCCAGCGGCGTATCCGTGAGCTG
Organism: Hyalangium sp.; assembly: GCF_035629615.1. Lineage (GTDB taxonomy): Bacteria > Myxococcota > Myxococcia > Myxococcales > Myxococcaceae > Hyalangium. The sequence goes on from NZ_DASPHO010000746.1 coordinate 21,777, forward strand.
CACGACCCACCCACCCGTTGCCGTGCTCCGCGCCCGCGTGAGCAACTCGGCATCGCGAGCAGGATCCGGGAATCCGATAGCCTTCGCGGCTGCGGCAGACCAGTAGTTCAGCCACCCAAGGTAATAGGGAATCTCAGGCGAGCGGATGTGCTCGAAGAGCTTCAGGGCGGGCAGCCCTCGGCGTGGGGAAGGCGGCCCTTCAAGCGTGGGGGCTGTCTGATACGCGATGTCCACCGCAGCGCCATCCGGTGTCGCACGCCCCCAGAACGCGCGTGTGCCCTCCGCTACGCGCTCCAGCATTCCCGTCGCTGCCGCGACAACCGCCGCATCTAGCGGCAACTTCGCATGGACTTCAAACAGGGCCTGACCGCCTGGGCTGAAGAGCCCCGAGCTTCCCCTGCCCATAACCGTCACGGGGTAATTCTCGTCCCCGTTGCACACAAGAGGGAAGCCCCCGTCCTTAATCTTTTCTACGAGCCACGCGTCGCGCTGTGGCAACGCAGCAAGCCGTCGCCCCTCGGTAACTCTCCACTCTAGACGCAAGCCGGGCAATGCCCGTTCCAAGCCATGAACGGCAGCGAGTGTGCGTTTGTCGTCACCCACGAGCGCAGGCGCGTAGACGGTCAGAAGGAGGCGATTTTGGGCGGTCATCGTTTGCATCCCGTGACGACGATCTTGAGGGAGGGCGCAACAGCGAGCAGCGCATCTTTGTGCGCTTGGGTGCTCACCCCAATGATGAAGTCATATCCACACACCGCCGCAGCTTTTCGCTCCTTTTCCATTTGCTCCAACTCCTTTTCAATCTCCCGATCCCGGATAAAGTCAGGATACGTGTCAAATCGGTGGGTCTTGATCTCCCACAGCACGCGCACGCCGACTTGCAGCGCATCGAAGCGCTCACCGCCCACGAATACGTCCATGCCGGGATAACGGTTGGGCGGAAACTTATCAGCACACTCGTTATGCGGGATATCTTCGCCCGCGTGCCGCACCGGGAGTGGCTTGCACTCCGGGCGCTCCGTCGGATCGGCTGATGCGGGAGGGAGCCAATCCCGACCCAAGCCCGTGGGCGTGGGCTCTCTGTTCGCTACGGGGTCCTGCTCACTGGATGGCCGTGTCTGAGCCTTGGGCTTCGCGCGCTCGCGGGATGCGTTGCGCTCATAAGCATCAATCCCCTCTTTGATGAGAACCGCCACCACCACGGTTCCAATAACAATCACTGCTCCAGTTACGACTACCGGCGACGCAAAGACGCAGAGCGCTACGCCCATAGGCACGGCAGCCGCAGCCGCGGGCGCAGAAGCGACAGCGCATTTTCCTGTGACATCACGAAGCCTGACCCTGTCGCGATCGAGCGTGTGAAAGCATCTCTCCGCCAGGATCGGCCATTCGTTGGACGCTTCGCTCACCACGCAAAGCCCGTCGTCCGTCCAGGGGTACTCCGCTGCCCGCAGCAGGTTGGCGTACCTCGGACTCGGATCCTCCACCTCGCCCGGGCTCGGATCCATCGTGGCGCAGGCCGAGAGTAGGAGCAGGAGTGCGATGCAAGTTCGGTGAGGCATGGCCACGTCCGTTCAAGCAACTGCGGGAATTCAGACTGTGTGCCTAGTCTCAACCAAAGAGGACTCGCGGTGAAGGCCCCCTGGAACCCTGCGGCGCGCTGCTAGCTGCCTGGAGCCGTGGTCCGCTGATGCGGAGGATGGCCAGCTCCATGTCCGGAGCAGCGACCTGCAAGGCCGCGTCCGCCACCCACCTGTGGCAACGATGAAGGCTGAGGTTACATGAAGCTCACGGAACCGAAGAAGCCCAGCAACCCTTGAGATCTTCTGCCAGCAGGGCCCGAGCAGGTCGAACGAGCCTTGTCGCTCTGGGCGTCCATGCCCAGGAGCAGCACGAGCATGCCGGTGATGATGGCTGGGTAGGAGATGAGCCTGTGGCGTCACCGGCGCCTGGCGAAGCTCCGGCGGAAGCCCTCGAGGGAAGCCTCGGAGGCGTTGAGCTGGGGACGGCGAGGCGGGTGCTCGCGCCTCGGAGAGGCCTGCGCTCTACGATCTACCCCGCGCGCGACCAGGAAGATCAAGGCGAAGAAGGCAAGGGTGGCGAGCAGCGGCAGGGCATTGAGGAGCTTGTTCATGGTGCGGGAGGGCAGAGGGGAGGATACCCCACCCGAGAGCCTTCCCTGGAGGCTCAGGGGGTGGGAGCAGAGGAGGCTCGGGCGGCCTGCTCGGCGCGGAGGTGGCGCCGGGCCTTGAAGGCGAGCCAGAGGCTCAACCCGAGCAGCACTCCCCCCACCGCTCCGAAGGAGCTGCCCACGATGAGCGGCCCTCGCCGGTGGTCGTGGAAGAGGATGAAGCCCTTTCTGCTCGCGAGGGGGTTGGCCCGGAAGAAGTTCACCACCTTCACCGTGTTGCGCGCCTGGGCCTCGTCCTCCAGCCACCGGGAGCTGAGCGGGAAGCTGCCGCGCGTCGTCTCCAGCACGGGCTTGTAGAGGGGCGCCGCGTCCTTCTTGCTGCTGCGGTTGCGCTCGATCGCCGCGCCCTGGAGCTCCTCGAGCTTGAAGTTCCCCACCAGCTCGCGTCCGAGCCAGCTGAACTGCAGGAGGGTGCAAGGGCCTCCAGGGTCACACCGCAGCTCCGTGCGCGCCTTCAGGTTGAGCATCATCAGGCTGAAGACGACGAACGGCGCGGCCAGCAGCAGGAAGGCCCCGGCGCCAATGGCCGTGGACCGTCCACGAGGAGCAGCAGCGCTATCGCCCGAAGAGGGCACCTGGGTCGGTTCCTGGGTCACGGGCGCAGTCACGGGCCCGTCATAGACCCGCGGGCTCACGGCGGCACCAGGAATCCGCAAGTGCGCACCGCAGAGCACTGGGGCTCTCCAGTCCCCGCTCGACTGTTCACCCAAGGGCCCTTGCCCCCATGAGTGGATGAAAGCCACGGGCCCATGCCCCATGTAGACGCTCGCGCGGGAGTGCCGCTCAGGAGGTACCTCATGAAGGCCGTGGCCGTGTTCCCGAAGTCTCGCGAGGTGCGCGTCCTCGAGGATGCGCCCGAGCCGCGGCTGCGCTCGGCCACGGAGGTGCGGGTCCGCACGCTGGAGGTAGGCGTGTGCGGCACGGACAAGGAGATCGCTGACTTCCGCTATGGGACGCCCCCCGAGGGTGAGGACTTCCTCATCGTCGGCCACGAGGCGCTGGGCGAGGTGGTGGAGGTGGGTGAGCATGTGCAGGGACTGAAGCCGGGAGACCTCGTGGTGCCGCGGGTGAGGCGGCCCTGCCCGCATGAGCGGTGCCCCGCGTGCCGGCACGGCTACCCGGACTTCTGCGTCACGGGGGACTACACGGAGCGCGGCATCCAGAAGCGGCACGGCTTCTGCTCGGAGTATTTCGTGGAGGACATGGCGTACCTGCACCGGGTGCCGGCCACGCTGCGTCAGGTGGCGGTGCTCACCGAGCCGCTCACCATCGCGGAGAAGGCGCTGCGCGAGGTGGAGCACCTGCAGGAGCGGCTGCCGTGGGACTTGAAGCCGGGGCGCGCGGTCGTGCTGGGCGCAGGCCCCGTGGGGCTGCTGGGCGCCATGGCGCTGCTGCGCGCGGGGTACAGCACCACGGTGTACTCGCGCACGCCCAAGCCCAACGAGAAGGCCGAGGCGGCCGAGCTGCTGGGGGCACCGTACCTCTCCTCGCAGCAGGTGCCGGTGGAGGAGCTGGCCCGGCGCGTGGGCCCGGTGGACCTGGTCTACGAGGCGGCGGGAGCCTCCAAGGCCGCGTTCGAGCTGCTGCGGGTGCTGGGGCCCAACGGGGTGTTCATCTTCACCGGGGTGCCGGGGCGCAAGCAGCCGCTGGAACTGGAGGGGGCGGCGCTGCTCAAGCAGCTCGTACTGAAGAACCAGCTGGTGCTGGGCACGGTGAACGCGGCGGACATGGACTTCGACGCGGCGTTGGAGGATCTGGCGCTCTTCCAGGCGCGCTGGCCGGGCAGGGTGGAGCGGCTCGTCACTGCGCGCCACCCACCCGAGGACTTCCAGAAGGTCGTCTCCGGCAAGCTGGGTGGCATCAAGCACGTCATCACCTTCGGGTAAGGGAGCTCGCACCATGGGAGGAGCGAACAACGAATCCGGAGACAGCTTCGGCGGGAGGCCGCCACCCAGACCGGGCCAGGGGCCAGGGCGGGCCTCTGGAGGCGCGGTGCCCATCGAGGAGCACGGCGTCATCGGGGACCTGCGCACGGTGGCGCTGGTGGGGACGGACGTCACGATCGACTGGCTGTGCTACCCGCACTTCGACAGCCCGAGCGTCTTCGCG
>NZ_DASPHO010000747.1:0-7918 GCF_035629615.1 Hyalangium sp.
TGAGACCTGGCAGCAGCGTCTGCCCCTGCCCGTCGATGATCTCGGCCACACCGGAGAGGTCGGCGTCCTTGCCCATGGCGGCAATGCGCTCGCCACGGATCACGACGGTCCCCGAGGGGATGACCCGCTCGCCATCGAAGATGCGGACATTGCGGATGGCGAAGGAGTGCTCCATGCCGGCAGCGTCTCCAGGAGCTCTCGGAGTGGCACAGCCAGCCATGACGAGTATCAACAGCATGCTTGGAAGCAGATTCATCGCGCTATCATCAGGGGAGAGGGCGAGGATTTCCAGGGAGCGAGCAACCAAGCGGAGCGAGGGCCATGACCACACGTGAGACGCTTTCCTTGGTGCCTGGAGTGAGCATGGAGCCCACTGCCGACGGGCGGCGCGTGGTGACCGGGCGCGACAGGTTGATGCTGCCGCCTGTCTCTCCCAGTGTGGGCGCTGCGCTCGACGCCCTGTGCGAGGGCGGGCGCGGCATCGAAGAGCTGACCCGGCTCGCGAGCCGCGACGGAGTGACCCACGCCGCCATCTTCCACAGCTTGCTGGAGGGCCTGCGCAGGCATGGAGTCCTCGCCCGTGTCCTGCATCTGGAGGGCAGCGTCATTGCCACGCTCGCTCCCGCAGCTCCCAAGGCGCTCGGGCCTGCGCCGCGAGAGAGCGTGAGCTACTCGCTCTCTCGCTTCGTCTTCACTCACATGGCCGACGGAAGCCAGGTGCTGGAGACGCCCCTGACCGAGGGGCGTGTGTGGATGTCGACCTGGCATGGACCAGCACTCCTGGGGGCGCTCACCGTGCCCAAGCGCCCGGGGGACTTTGCGGTGGTGGTGCCGGGCATCCCCGCGGATGCCGCGGCGGCCTTCTTGCGCATGCTGGCGGAGGCCGGCGCCCTGACGGAGCTTGACTCCCAGGGAGCCCCTGTTGAGCCAGAGGGGCTCGCCACCTGGGAGTTCCACGATCTGCTGTTCCACAGGCAGACGCGTTGGGGCAAGCGCGACAGCGTCTTCTATGGCGGTGCCTCGTACCGGTTTCGAGGCCGGCTCCCAGAGCCCGGAAAGAGACCCACCCCCTCGGGCGAGAGGTTCTCCCTGGAGGTGCCCGATCTGGCCGCGGCAGAGCGGCGTGACCTGCCGTTCACGGCCGTGCTGGAGCACCGCCGCTCGATCCGCGAGCACGGCTCACGGCCCGTGACGCGGGCCGAGCTGGGCGAGCTGCTTTATCGAGCCGTGGGCCTGCGCCATGCCGTCCTCTCCGAGCGAGGGGAGGGAGAAGCGCGCCCCTACCCGTCCGGCGGTGGGCTGTACGAGACCGGGGTGTATGTCATCGCCAACCAGTGCGAGGGGCTGGAGGCAGGGTTGTACTCCTACCGGGTCGAGGACCATGCCCTCTACCACGTCGCGGGACGTACGCCGGACATGGAGCTGTTACTGAAGAGTGCCATGACGAGCACGCTGCGCAACGCTCCTCCGCAAGTGCTGCTCGTATTGACGGCTCGCTTCGCGCAGATGGCCTGGAAGTACGAGACCATGGCCTACGCGGCGATGCTCAAGCACGTGGGGGTGATCTTCCAGACGCTGTACCTGGTGGCCACCGCCATGCGGCTCGCGCCCTGCGCGCTGGGCGCAGGCAGCGCGGAGATATTTGCTCGAGCCTCGGGGCTGGACCCCTTCGTGGAGGGCTCCGTGGGCGAGTTCATCCTGGGGACGCGGCCGGACTGACTCCGTCACCGGGGGCAGGCACCTCCGCCTCCATTTGCCAAACCAGCGTACCCATATCTTGTCGGGTAGTGTTAGGAACTCGACAGTCTCGCCGCAGCCAGAGGTCAATGTCGTTGGCATGCTCCCACGCAGTTGAACGAAGGAAGTTGCCTTGGATCCCGAAAAGCTTCGACCGGGCACCGTGTTTGCGGGGCGCTACGAGATCCTCTCGAAGCTGGGAGAGGGAGGCTTCGGGCAGGTGTTCCGAGCCCGCCAGCAGGTCACCCACCATGAGGTGGCCATCAAAGTCCTGCGGGCCTTGCACTCGACGAATCAAGCCCACATCGCACGCTTCCAGCGAGAGATGCAGCTGTGCGCCCAGCTCTATCACCCTCACATCGTGCGGCTGATCGACTCGGGGCGGGTGGAGCCGGACGTGCTCTATACCGTCTTCGAGTACGTGCCGGGGCGGACGCTGACAGAGGTGCTGTCGAGCGAGGGGCCGCTGTCTGCGTGGGAGGCCACGCACCTGATGCTCCAGGTGCTGGACGCGCTGGCCTGCGCGCACAACCGCGGGGTGATGCACCGCGACCTCAAGCCGCTGAACATCATGGTCACCAGCACGGGGGTGCGGCGCAATGCGCTGGTGCTGGACTTCGGGCTGGGCACGCTGCCCTCTGAGAACCAGGAGGATCTGGCGAAAATCACCAAGACGCAGGAGGTGCTGGGCACGCCCACCTATGCCGCGCCGGAGCAGCTGAGGGGCGAGCCGGTGACGGCTTGCTCGGACCTGTACTCCTGGGGGCTCATCTTCCTGGAGTGCCTCACCGGGCAGCGGGCGGTGGATGGGCCCACGCTGCAGGCAGTGATCTTCAAGCAGCTGGGGCCCGAGCCCATCGCCATGCCCGCATGGCTGGAGCGCCACCGGCTCGGCCGGCTGCTGCGGAAGGTGACGAACAAGAACCCCGAGCTGCGGGACATCACCGCTCAGACTCTGATGCGGGAGCTCGAGGCCTGTGCCGCTGAGCGCTGGCCCATCAGCGACAACACCTCGCGGACGCCCACGCCCACGCCCCTTGCGTTTCCGGACACGTACCCCTCGCCGAGCGAGGGCGAGCGCCGGCAGCTCACCGCCGTCTGCTGCAGCCTCCGCGTCTCCGAGGAGGCGGGTGGGGCGATGGACGAGGAGGACCTGGACAAGTTGCTGAGGTCCCTGCACGCGCTCTGCGCCGAGCTCGCCCGCAACTCCGAGGGACACGTAGGCGGCATCCTGGGGGAGTGGATGCTGTTCTACTTCGGCTACCCCAAGGCGCAGGAGGATGACGCCCAGCGGGCGGCCCGCGCGGCGCTGGAGATGAGCACGCGGATGGAGCAGCGGAGCGTAGAGCTGGCGCGCGAGCACAAGGTCCGCCTGGAGTTCCGCGCCGGCATCCACACGGGGCTGGTGATCAGCCAGGAGGGGCGGGGAGGACCTGCCAGCCTGCCCGCGCTGATGGGCGCCACGCCGAACCTCGCGGTGCGGCTGGAGGGGCTGGCGGAGCCTGGCACCCTCCTGGTCAGCGAGGCGACGTCGCAGCTGCTGCGTGGCCACTTCGCCTTCGAGCTCGTGAGGGCTCGCTCGGGCTCCTCCACGCCGGCGTTCCGGGTGCTGCACGAGTACAAGAAGGGCCAGGCGACGACGCCGAGCCACGACAGCCAGCTGTACGGCCGGGCGCAGGAGCTGGGCTTCCTGCAGCAGCGCTGGGAGCAGGTGGTGACGGGCAGCGGGCAGAGCATCCTGCTCACCGGCGAGCCGGGCATCGGCAAGTCGCGGCTGGTACAGGAGCTGATCCGTCAGGGCCGAGGCACCCCACACACCGCGCTCGAGTGTCGCTGCATCCCTGAAGGTCGCAACAACGCCCTCTCTCCGGTGGTGGACCTGCTGGAGCGGTGGCTGGGCATCAGCCGCGAGTGGACGGCGGGGCAGACGATCTCGGCGCTCGAGGCGCTCTTGTCGCAGCACGGCTTCGTCCTCGCGGAGGCGATGCCGCTGTTCCTGGGGCTGCTCTCCGTGAAGGGGGGAGCCGACCGTTATCCTCCGCCGGATGTCTCCCCGCAGCGCGCCAAGGAGCAGACGCTGGACGCGCTGCTGGGCCTCTTCTTCGAGATGGCACAGCAGCAGCCGCTGCTGCTGCTGGTGGAGGATCTGCACTGGGCGGACCCGACGACGTTGGAGCTGCTGTCGCAGATCGTGAATGACATCTCCGGCGCGTCCATCTGCCTGCTGCTCACCGCGCGCCCCGAGTTCTCCGCGTCGTGGACGACGTCGCACCACCTGCAGCTCAGCCGCCTGGATCGCACGCGGGCGGAGGAGATGGTGAGCGGCCTCACCCAGGACCGGCAGCTGCCGCGCGAGGTGATGGAGAAGCTCCTGGACCGCACGGACGGGGTGCCGCTCTTCGTGGAGGAGCTCACCCGCATCGTGGTGGAGTCCATGCCCGCGAAGGGCGAGACACCCTCCCGTACGTGGACGTTGTCGAACCTCATCATCCCCACCACGCTCCGAGACTCGCTCATGGCGCGCCTGGATCGGCTGGGGCCTGCCAAGGAGCTGGCGCAGCTCTCCGCGGCGCTGGGGCGCGAGTTCAGCTACGAGGTGCTCAAGGCCTCCTCTCAGCGCGAGGAGGCCGTGCTACAGCATGAGCTGAAGACGCTGGTGGACGCGGATCTCATGCACCGCCGGCGCGGGGCGCGCAACCCCACGTATGTCTTCAAGCACGCGCTCATCCGGGACACGGCCTACGAGTCCATGCTCAAGCCCATGCGCCGTCAGGTGCATGCCCGCGTCGCGGCCGCGATCGAGGCGGACTTCCCGGAGCTGGTGGAGACACGCCCGGACCTGCTGGCGATGCACCACGCCGCCGCGGGCCAGAAGCGCGAGGCGATTGGCTATGCCCAGAAGGCCGGCTTGGCCGCGCTGATACGCTCGGCCAACCAGGAGGCCATCGCCTACATCACCGAGGCGCTGACGTGGCTGGATGCGGTGGCGGACCCGCGCGAGCGGGCGCAGCTCGAGCTGGGGCTCAACGGCGTGCTCACCCCGGCGCTGATGGCCGTCCGCGGCTGGGCTGACTCGCGGATCGGTGAGCTGGCGGAGCGCTCCCAGCAGCTCATTGATCTGCTGGGAGACAGCCCCCAGATCGTGCTGACGTTGTGGGGGCTGATGGTCTTCCACAGCAGCCGCTGTCAGCGCGCGCGCGCCCGGGCCCTGTCGGAGCGCCTGCTGGGCATGGCGAGGCAGACCGGGAACGCCGACCTGGAGCTCATGACCTCGGCCGCGCATGGCCAGAATGCGCTCTCCGAGGGCCAGCTGCGGGAGGCGCAGGAGTGCTTCGAGCGCGTCCTCTCCCGCTACGAGCCCTCCCAGCACGCGAAGCTGGCTTTCCTGTACGGGCAGGATGCTCGCTCCATGTCCGAGGGAGTCCTGAGCCTGATGAAGTGGCTGGCAGGCTACCCGGAGCAGGCAGACACCCTGAGCAAGGCGGCGCTCGCCTGGGCTCAAGAGACGAAGCACGCCAGCTCCATCGGGCTTGCATACCTCTATCGACTCACGTTTCTCCAGCTGAGCGAGGAGCGGGAGCTCCTCCTCACCGTGGCCAGCGCTGGCATGGAGGCGATGCAGCAGCATGGCCTGCCGTTGCATGGCGCGTACAGCCAGCTCTTCAAGTGCTGGGCGACGCGGGATGTGGAGACCCTGCGCCAGCTGCTCGCCACCTTCCAGGGCGTCGGCCTGGAGATCTCGAAGACCCATTACCACCTCCTGCTGGCGGAGCTGGAGCTCGAGGCGGGGCGGTATGACGCCGCGTTCAAGCTTGTTGACGAGCTTGCGAGCTGGGGGCGCGCCATGGGCGAGCGCTACATGATCCCGGAGCTGCTGCGCGTCAAGGGCCTCTGCCTGCGCCAGCGGGGAGAGAGCGAGGCGGCGGAAGCGTGCCTGCGGCAGGCCATCGACGTCGCGCGGGAGCATGGCTCGAGGATGTGGGAGCTGAAGGCCACGAGCACGCTCTGCGAGGTGCTGCGCGAGCGCGGCCAGCAGGCCGAGGCGCGCGAGCTGCTGGCGCCGCGGGTGCGAGGGTTCACCGAGGGGCTCGAGACACCCGCGCTCGTCCGGGCGAGGGCCTTGCTCGGGAAGCTCTCCACCTGAGCTTCAGCCACTGAGCCCGTAGTAGCGGGCCGGGTTGTCCCAGAGGAGCTTGCGCAAGGCGTCCTCCGGCAGCACCGCGCGCAGTCCCATCATGTGGTCCACGATGTCATCGCCGTGGTCCGCGTGAGGGTAGTCGGTGCCGAACAGGAGGTTGTCCGGGCCGAGCAGCCGGACGACCTCCGAGATTCCGGGCTCCTCGGGCTCGATGGCGATGAAGCACTGGCGGCGGAAGTACTCGGAGGGCTTCATGCGGACGTTCTCCGCCACCTCGCCGGCCATGAACTGGTAGGAGTTGTCCAGGCGCCAGAGCCAGTAGGGCAGCCACGAGCAGCCGGACTCGAAGAAGCCCACGCGCAGGCGCGGATGGCGCTCCAGCACTCCCCCCTCGATAAGGGTGAGGAAGGCCAGCATGTGCTCCAGGGGGTGCGAGGAGGCGTTATGAGCGAAGCGGGTGGTGAAGCGCTCTGCGCCAGCCGTGGGGAGCCGCACGTTAGAGCCCTCGTGGAGAGAGACGGCGATGGAGAGGCGCTCGCAGGTGGACCAGAAGGGCTCGTAGGCGGGGTGTGCCAGCGTGCGGCCGCCCACGGGGTTGGGAGGGATGACCACAGCCTTCCAGCCGAAGCTGGCGATGTGCTCCACCTCGCCCGGCAGCACCTCCGGCTCGTGCAGGCACAGCGCGCCCACGGCCCGCAGGCGCTCGGGATCCGCGCGGCAGAAGTCCCGTAGCCAGTGGTTGTAGGCGCGAGCGAAGGCCGTGGCCCGGGCTGGCTCCATGCCATCGATGCGCAGCAGACCCAGGCCCATCGTCGGATAGAGGAAGGCGGCGTCCATCCCCGTCTGCTCCATGGTCCGGAGGTGGTGGGAGGGCGTGATGCCTTGCCCGTAGGCCACGGTCCGCTGCGCGATGCTCCAGGCTATCTCCACCATGGCGCGCTCGGTGAGCTGGTTCCACGCCGCCTGCCCGTCGAGCATCAGCGTGGGGGTGATGGGCAACATCCCCTTGGGGCCCAGCCGCGCCAGGCGCTGCTCCAGCGTCTCGTCTGGAGCGATGATCTCTTCATAGGGCGCGCCGCTCTTGTACTCAGGTGGCAGGTACTCCTTCCACATCTCGATGGGCTCGATGACGTGGCGGTCCGAGTCCAGTATCCGAAGGCCTTCACGCATGGGTAGCTCCTACAGTAGGAAGGGGACGGGGTTGAGCTGCTCCTCGGTCAACGGGCTGGAGCGCCAGCCCAGCTTCACGGGGATGTCATAGAGACGCCCGGGTCCGAGGCGCGGCCAGAAGTGGCGCAGCCCTGGCACGGTCACCTTCACCACGTTCAGGCCCACATCCGGCCGGGTCAGGTCCAGCACCAGCGTCTCCAGTCCGACGCGCGCCACGCGGGCCACGCACTCACGCACGTCGTCCCGGATGTCCTCCTGGCGGGGCGCGGGGAAGTCCGCGAGCGTCTTGAGTGGCAGCTTCTCGTCCGGGTGAAGGAAGGACTCATCCAGCATGTCGTAGTCGGCCCACGGGGACTTGAAGGTGTCGCGGGGATCGAAGATCTGGTTGAACTCGGTGATCGCTCGCTGGAGCGCGATGCGCGCATCGAGGTGGGTGCCAAAGCCGATGCAGTACTGCTGAGTCCGCGTCGAGCGCCCCAGCGCGACAAAAGTCGGGATGCCCAGGTCGTGCGTGAGATCCAGCGCCCACACCTGCCAGTGCAGGGAGTGATAGTGCTCCCGCAGGGCCTGGAAGTAGGGCTCCTGGAAGCTGCTCAGGTCCACCCCGGGCTTCCGCAGGCGGTTGTACCACCAGAGGGCCGAGGCATCCCGCTCCACCAGCTCGAGCAAGCCCTGGAGGATGGCCTCTTCCAGGCAGTTGCCCGCCGCGTGGCCGTTGGAGTCCGCCGGGCAGAAGTTCTCCTCGCGGGGGATGGGGTAGCGGTTGTAGCAGTAGGCGGTGGGAAGGTAGCGGCGGCGCTCATGCGTGAGAGACCAGACGGGCGTCCAGTCCACCTCCAGGCGCTCGTCGAAGGGCACGGGGATGTCCCAGTA
>NZ_DASPHO010000748.1:0-2642 GCF_035629615.1 Hyalangium sp.
CTGGACACGCTCACTGGCAATGCCGCGTTCAGCGGAGTGCCGGTGCGTGTCAGCCGGACCGCGCCTGGGGCGTCACCCGCTCCCCGGTAGACGAGCCGAGGACGTCGCGCGGAGCACCTGCCCGAAGCCTCGCTCCCGGCCGAGTGAAGGTGTCACCGAACCGTCGTGGACGGCCTCTCGACCCGAGATGAGGACGGCCTTTACCGCCGCGTCGTTGCGACGCACCAGCCGCACGTAGCCGCCAAAGTTCTCCATAGGCGCCTCGGTGGCGACCTCGAGCCTCTCGTCCAGACCCTCAGGATTCACCACCACCACATCCGCGCGCTTGCCCTGCGCCAACACGCCCGCGTCCAGCCCCATCCACTGGCCAATCTCCCCCGTGAGCCGGTGCACGGCGCGCTCCATGCTCATGAAGGGGTGGCCTCGGCGCTCGGCCTCGCGCACGCGGCGCAGCAGCCGCAGCGGGAAGTTGTAGTGGGCCATGTTGCGCAGGTGCGCCCCAGCGTCCGAGAAGCCGATGAGCACGTCCGGATGCTGGCAGATGAAGTCCAGCTCCTCAGGCCTGTCGTTGGCCATCACCGTGAACCAGCGCAGCGCGTCCCCGTACGTCGCCACCAGGTCCAGGAAGACGTCCACCCCGTGCCGCCCCTGCTCCTTCGCCACCTGTGCGAAGGACTTGCCCACCAGGCTCGCGTCCGGACAGCGGAGGATCTCCGACTGGTTGAAGTCACGGTGGAAGGCCTTGGGCAGAAAGCGGCTCGTCCACTGCCGGCGGAAGCGCTCACGGTAGGCAGGGTCCTTCAGCAGCTCCGAGCGGGAGGTGGCGTCCTGGAGGTGCAGCGCTGCGGTGCCCGCTCCGAACTCCTCGAAGACGACCAGGTCGATGCCGTCCGCCCACAGGTCGAACACCTCGGGCAGCGCCTGCCACCGGAAGTCTGCGCCCAACAGGCGGTTGAAGGTGCGCGAGAGGATGCCCACCAGCCGGTGGATGCCACGGCTGGCGCGCGCATCCATCATCGAGATGACCGTCGTCTTCAGCGGCTTGCGGAACAGGCCCACGCTCTCCAGCAGGAAGAGCAGGACGTTCACTTTGGTGCTGACGTTGGGTACGCCCTGGAAGACGCGGCCGCGCTCTCGCAGCAGGCGCGTGAGGCGGCGGTACTCGCTCCAACGCGCGAAGGTGGAGGGCAGGGGCCGGCTGCGGATGTCCCGGCTGCCGCCCATCTTGTCCCACTTGAGCGTCTGGATGGACAGCCCCAGGTAGCCCAGGTCCAGGCCCTCGCGGACCAGGGCCTCCATCCGGGACAGCTCTTCCGCGCTGGGGCGCTCGCGCCGGTCGAGGCTGCGATGGAGGCCCATCACGTTTGCTCGCAGTGCGGAGTGGCCGAGGAACGAGGCGACGTGTGGCCCCAGGGGCAGCGAGTCCAGGTGCTCCAGGTACTCGCCGAGCGTGTTCCAGCGCTTGCGCTCCTCGAGCAGCGAGCGCACGGTGGCGTAGGGGATGGCCTCCACACGGCAGAACATGTCCGCGAGGTCCTCGGGCGTGCCCAGCGCCAGGCTCAGGGAGCAGCTTCCCAGGACGATGGTGGTGACGCCGTGCCGCACCGACTCGGAGAGCGAGGGGGCCAGCTCCACCTCGGCATCATAGTGCGTGTGGAGGTCGATGAAGCCCGGCATGACCCAGTGCCCGCGTGCATCGATGACTCGCGTGGCGGGGGTCCGTGGCAGGGGAGCCTCCGAGAGCTCGGCGACGGTGCTCCCCTGGATGCCGACATGGCACGGGCGCGGAGGACTTCCGAGCCCATCGAAGACGAGGCCGTTCTCGATGATGAGGTCCACAGGGCCTCCGCCTCACTGCTCCCGCAGTGGGAGCACTCTCAGCGCTTGCGCCTGGCGGCACCCGCCGCCTTGCCGCGGCTCGGAGCCTTCTTCGCCCTGGCGCCGCTGGCCTTCTTCTTCGCGCCTGCGGCCTTCCTGGGGCTTGCGGCCTTCTTCGCCTTGACGCCGCTCGGCTTCTTCGCCTTGACGCTCGCGGCCTTCTTGGCGCTCGTGGCCTTCTTCCCCTTCGCACCCGCGGCCTTCTGCGCTTTGGCACTGCCCGCCTTCTGGCCCTTGGCGCCGGAGGGCCTCTTCGCCGCCTTCCTGGGCTTGGACTTGCTCACAGCCCGCGAGGGGGCCTCGGCTGTTTCCGAGGAGAAGGCATCGGCCAGGACGCGCCCTTGCCCCCCGGCGTGGGTGAAGGTCTCGAGCACCTCCTGGGCGACGTCGGGATTGAAGGGCCCCAGCATCCACGGCAGGTCCGCCACGAGGAGCGTTTGCCTCAGCAGCGCATCGTTGTACTGCTTCGCCAGCGCGCCCTCGGGGTCGGAGCCTTTCTCCGTGATGCGAACGTACTGGGATTCCGTCATGGGATGACCTCTCGGGTGTGGGCTCGGTGCTGTGACAGCCGGGGAGCCACAGAGCCCCAACAGTAAAAAGCGGGCCCGCGGCAAAGCCAAGGGGAGAGATCGCCTGTTCAGCTCCTGTCGCCTGGACCACAGCTCCCTTCACGGGTGTTGTCTTGCGGAAGTCTCCCTGGAGCCTTCCGGTACAGGCCCCCCGGCCTCTGGAATGCTCCGCGAAGAAGGCTCACTGCGTCATGA
>NZ_DASPHO010000749.1:0-5670 GCF_035629615.1 Hyalangium sp.
AGGCCTTCCAGGACGCGAAGAACGCAGCGCTGCGGGAGGCCGTGGAGCAGGTGGTGGGGGTGCTGATCACCTCCACGACGCTGACGTCCAACAGCCAGCTCGTCACCGACAGGATCCTCTCCAAGACGGACGGCTACGTGCGCAAGCACGAGGTCCTGAAGAAGGAGGAGGAGCGGGGGGTGATGAAGGTCATGATCCGCGCTCAAGTGGGCTCTGGCCGGATCGACAAGGATCTGCAGGCCATGCAGGCCTTGGTCCAACAGCTCGGCAGCCGCAAGCTCATCATCCTCTTGCACGAGCAGACGGTCAGCTCGGATGGCACCTCCATCACCAGCCAGACGATGAGCACCGTGCTCACCCAGGCCTTCGCGAAGGACGGCTGGACGATCCTCGACCCGAACTTCGCCATGGGCAAGGTCCGGCTGGAGCCAGGCGTCACCACGCTCTCCGACGTCGAGGCCCGGGAGCTCGGTGACCTCGCCCAGGCGGACTACATCCTCTATGGCAACGTCATCTATCGGCACCAGCCGCCGGGGAACACCGGCCTGCTGCCCGAGAAGGACCAGAGTGGCAGACAGATCCTCTTCTTCGTCTCCGGGGACTACAGCCTGTCCTTCTTCGCGACGGACAGCGGGACCCAGCTGACCAAGGTCGTCGGCAAGTTTGGCCACTCTACGGAGGACGTGGGGATGCACAAGAAGGTGCGGCCGGGCATCTCCTATGAGAACACGGCTCGTGAAGTGACCCAGGAGCGTGGCGATCAGGTGGTGCAGGCGGTGCGGGCCCCCGTCGCCGAGTACCTGCGCAACGCGATGATGAACGGCAGCCGCGTGGTCGTGAAGCTGAACGGGTTGTCGGACTACGGTGCGATTCAGGGCTTCATGAAGGTGCTCGGCCAGTCCCTGAGCGGGCTGCGCGAGATGGGGCAGGTGACCATCAAGGACGGCAAGGCGCGGTTCGATCTCACGGTCGTGGGCACCACGGACACCGTCGCCGAGTCCGTGAGCGGGAAGACCTACAAGGGCAAGAAGGTCAACGTGACGGGCATGTCGGGCAACACCATCGAAATCACGTTGGCGCGCTGATGCGCGGTGGGGGTTGGGCCACCGTCGCGCTGGTCGCGCTGGGCTGTGCCGGACGCCAGGAGGAGCCGGCGACGATGGCCCAGGCCCGGGAGCTGCTGCGCAACGCGGAGGCGCCGAGCGGGGATGTCGTGCTGCGGTGCGAGCCTCCGGACGCGGAGGTCTCCCTGGATGGTGTCACCCAGGGGCTGTGCAGTGACTTCCGGGGGGCGCCCCGGGGGCTGCGGGTGGGCGAGGGGCTGCACCAGATCGAGGTGAAGAAGGAAGGCCACTGGCCGTACACCACCTACATCGATCCCCACAGGGCCAGGGCCGTGCTGAATGTGCGGCTGCGACCGATGGGGACCGAGACTCCCGAGAGAGGTACTCCGTGAAGGCATGGCTCAAGTCGACCGTGGGTGTGTGGGGGTGGGCCGCCACCGCGCTGCTGCTGCCCGGCCTGGCGCTGGCGAGCGTTGGAAAGGTGTCGGCCCTGGAGGGCACGGCGAAGCGGACGAATGGGGAAGAGGTGAAGGCGCTCGAGGTGGGCTCGGAGATCGAGGTCAATGACACGATCGACGTTGGCCCTGCCTCCAACCTCAAGCTCACGCTGACAGACGAGAGCGTGATCATGCTGGCGGAGCGCAGCCAGCTCATCATCGACGAGGCCACGTTCGAGGGCCAGGATCGCAAGGGCTTCGCGGCGAGGCTTGGGTTCGGCAAGGTCTGGGCGAAGGTGAAGAAGGCGCTGGCGGGCTCGGACTCGAAGTTCGAGGTGCAGACCGATCGCGCGGTGGCCGGTGTGCGCGGCACGATCTTCCGGGTGGACTACGTCCACGACACGGCGAAGGCGATCATGCCAGCGGCGAAGCTGCGCATGATGGTGCGCGTGGTGGAGGGCCGCGTGGTGGTGAGCCGGCTCGTCCGCAAGGCGGTAGAAGGCCAGACCCCCGCCAGCCAGGACCCGAAGCCGGGTGAGCGGAAGCAGGTGGCTGCGCCCCAGGTGGTCTCCCTGGACGAGTGGGAGAAGAAATTCGTCGAGCTCCAGGGCAAGCAGGAGATAGAGGTGGGGAACGAGCTGGGGAAACCGGGGCCCCTGAACACGAAGGCAATGAAGGACGCGTTCGGCCGTTTCGTGGATCGCAACCAGTAGGTTCCTGACGAGGAGTCCTGTCATCGGACGTCGCAAGAAAGGCAGTGCTAGCGCGGTGAAGGCCCCGAAGGAGCCCCGCGCTGTGGCCGTCTCCCCGGCTGCTCCGGCTCCCAACGCCCCTGCGCCCCCGCTGCACGCCGTCCGCTCGCAGGTGTCCTCGGATCTGCCCGAGGACGAGGCGCGGCAGATCGATCTCACCTGGTCGCTGGTGATGGCAGCGGGGCTCGGGTTGGTGTTCGGACTGCTCGCGGTGTTCGGCGGCGTGGCGGTGCCAGTGCTGCTGGCGCTCACGGGCGCCTACGTCTTCAACCCGGTGGTCAGCGCGCTCGAGCGTCGCGGCGTGGACCGGACGTGGGGCACGACGATTGTCTTCGCGGCCTGCACGCTGGTGCTGGTGGGGGCGGTGCTCTACCTCATCCCCGTGTTCCAGGAGGAGGCGGCCAAGCTGCCGGACTTCTTCCGCCGGGCGAGCACGCAGGTCATCCCCCGGGTAGAGGGGCTGCTGGGAGTCTCGGTGCCCGAGTTCGTGAACCAGCGGACCACGGAGCTGGGCGCCAAGGCCTCCGAGCTGCTCAAGAGCGTCGGGCCCGCGGCGGCCCGGCTGGCCGCGAGCTTCGCGGGAAACACCGCCCGGTTCGTGGCGACGCTGCTCGGGCTGGCGGTGGTGCCGGTGCTCGGGTTCTTCTTCCTGCAAGACTATCCGCGGCTGATCGGGCTCGTGCGCGATCTCATTCCTCGGCGGGCGGTGGGGCTGGTGAGCCAGCGCTTCTCCGAGGTGGACGAGGTACTCTCCGCCTTCGTCCAAGGCCAGCTCACGGTGGGCTCGATCCTGTCGGTCATCTACAGCACGGGCCTGGTGATCGCTGGGATCGACATGGCCATCGTCATTGGCGTCATCGCGGGCTTCGGGAACATGGTGCCGTACCTGGGAACGGCGATGGGCCTGGTGCTGGCGCTGCTCGGGCTGATGCTGTCGTGGCAGGGGCCCTGGCAGCTCGCCGTGGTGGCGGGGACCTTCCTGGTGGCTCAGCTCTCGGAGGGGCTCGTCATCACCCCGCGCATCGTGGGCGAGAAGGTGGGGCTCAGGCCGGTGACGATCATCATCGCGATCCTCGCGTTCGGCGAGCTGTTCGGCTTCGTGGGCATCCTGCTGGCGGTGCCTGTGAGCGCCATCCTCAAGGTGGTGCTGCGCGTGGTGGTGCTGCGGTACCAGAAGACACCGATCTACACCGGTGGGACCACCGGGCCGTGAGCATCGCCGCCGCCGTCCTGGTGACGCTGCTGGCCCAGGCGCCAGCTCCGGCCGAGCTCCTCCTCCCTGGGTATCGGCTGCACCTGGTGGTGGACGAGTCGGTGGCGGCGGACGACCTGAGAGCGCTTGCCGGAAGTGGGACGGTGCTCTGGCTGCGCACGAGCTCGAACACCCTGCGGGACTCCACCCTCGAGGCGCTGGCCCTCTTCCCCGAGGCCTACGTTCAGCTCCGACCGCCCTTGAAGGAGGAGCACGTCCGCCAGCTCCGCAAGGCCCCTCGGGTAGGGGCATGGCTGGAGGCGCAGTCGCTCGCGGGCCCGGGGCTGCACTGGCTCGGACCCCGACGGAGCGCGGTGAAGATCCAAGGGGCGCTCGACGCGGAGCTCGTCCGGCGGCTGGGCGCGCTGCGTCCCTCGTGGAGCATCTGGGCTCCTGGCACCTCGGACATCAGCCTGGAGGCCTGGGGAACCTTCGCTCAGCTCCCTGGGCGCAAGCTGCTCTCCTGGTCTGGGGAGCTCGGCCCGCTGTGCCCCGAAGTCCCCTGGCGTGCGGCCCTGGCCACGATCTCCCTCCGACTGGAGGAGGGGGCAGCCGAGAGGACTTGCGGCCTGGGGCGCAGGGTCCTCATGAAGGGCTCACCCGAAGAGGTGGCGCTGGTGCCACTGCTGAAGCGGGAGACCCCCACGGAGCTGGAGATCGAGGTAGGAACGGGAGCGAGCGAGCTGGCACGGGCACGAGCCTGGGTCCAGCGGCTGGAAGAAGTGGTGCGAGGCCGGAGCAGGTGACGAAGCTCGAGCGAGTCCACGCGGAGATCACCCGGTGCCGGGCCTGCCCTCGGCTCGTGGAGTGGCGGGAGGAGGTGGCGCGAGTGAAGCGCCGCGCCTACCGGGAGTGGACCTACTGGGGCCGGCCCGTGCCCGGCTTCGGCGATCCTCGCGCGCGGCTGGTCATCGTGGGCCTGGCGCCAGCGGCCCATGGGGCGAACCGGACCGGACGGATCTTCACGGGCGACCGCTCGGGGGACTTCCTCTATGCGGGGCTGCACCGGGCCGGGTTCGCCAACCAGCCCACGAGCCAGCACCGGGATGACGGGCTCACGCTCGACGGCGCCTACATCACCGCGGCGGCCCGCTGCGCGCCTCCAGAGAACAAGCCGCTCCCCGAGGAGCTGGCCCGCTGCGCGCCCTTCCTCGATCGGGAGCTGGCGCTGCTGCCCGCGCGGGTGTTCCTGGCGCTCGGGGCCATTGGGTGGAACGCCGCCCTGGTGGCGCTGGCCCGCTCGGGGGTGGAGCTGCCCACACCCCGGCCGGCGTTCGGGCACGGGGCGGAGGTGCCCCTGCCAGGGGGCCGGACCCTCGTGGGCTGCTACCACGTCAGCCAGCAGAACACTCAGACGGGCCGCCTCACGCCCGCCATGTTCGACGCGGTCATGACTCGGGTGCGACGACTGTTGAATACCCCGTCACCATGAGTCAGGAGCGGTCAGGAAGAGGAGGAGCCCCCGTCGGTGTTTCCTTGACAGCTGCGGGAGGCCACTGCTATTCCCGCCGCGCTTTTCACACACGGGTCGTTAGCTCAGCGGTAGAGCACTACCTTGACACGGTAGGGGTCAGTGGTTCGATCCCACTACGACCCATCCTCAACGGAAGTCTCACAGCGGGCGGCAAGGCTTCCAGCAAGCCTGCCGCCCGTCGCGTTTCGAGGTCTCACACATGTCCGACATGATCACGGTGACGCTCCCCGATGGCAGCCAGAAGCAGACGGCTCGGGGAACTCCCATCGCGGACTTCGTGCGTGACGGCATCGGCGCTGGACTGGCCAAGGCGGCGCTCTTCGCGCGCATCAACGGCCAGGACGTGGATCTGGCCCGGCCGCTCACCGAAGACGCAAAGCTCCAGGTCTTCACCACCAAGAGCCCCGAGGCCCTGGAGCTCATCCGGCACGATGCCGCGCACGTGGTCGCCAGCGCCGTGCAGCGCCTCTTCCCGGGCACCCAGGTGACAATCGGCCCGGCCACGGAGGAGGGCTTCTACTATGACTTCTTCCGGGAGAAGCCCTTTACGCCCGAGGACCTGGAGAAGATCGAGGCCGAGGCCAACAAGGAGATCGCCCAGAACCTGCCCTTCGTCCGCTCGGAGATCTCCATGGACGAGGCGGTGGCCCTCTTCGAGGGCAAGGGCGAGAAGTTCAAGGTCGAGATCGTC
>NZ_DASPHO010000750.1:0-9322 GCF_035629615.1 Hyalangium sp.
CGGAGATCCTGGACTTCATCGCCCGGAACACGCCGGAGCTCGGCGTGCCGACCAACCCCATCCGTCCGACAAACCTGGACCACGTCAAGGACGAGATCTTCCTGAACCACGATCTCAACCTCTACAACTTCGTCATCCGCCTCAACCGGGCCGCGCGAGAGCAGGGCCGCACGCTGGGGCCGCCGCCCCAGCTGGACTTCAGCGGCATCTCGGACGAGTTCCCCATCGAGCCCATGCCGCGCCGGTGGACGAACTTCATGGATCTGCAGTCGGCGATCGAGATCTTCACGCCGATGTACCAGCTCTTCCTCACGGACCGGGACTTCTGGCGCGCGAGCAACTCGCTGCAGCTGGACGAGACGATCGCCATCTACGTGGCCACGCTGATGCAGGCCCCGGGGTTGGTGGCGCTGGTGAACAACCGTCACCCCATGGTGCCGCTCTCGACGATGCGGGCAGGCTTCCGGCTGCTGCTGCACGGGCTCTCGGCCGAGTCGCTCCACGGCTTCCTGGTGGAGTGCAAGCACGGGCGGATGCCGCAGCTGGCGCGCATCGTCTCCACCGTCCAGGCGCCGCGCCTCCCCGTCACCGAGGCCGCCTGAGCCCTCCAGGCCGGCGGCCCCTGAGCACAGCCCCAGAACTCCTCACACCGCTGGGCCGGGCTCCTTCACGGGCGCGCCGATGTCGTGAGGAGGTAGCTCGGTCCTGAGCACCAGGTCGAGCGTCGGGCTCTGGAAGCCGAAGTTCCCGTTCACCTTGCGGTGGTGCAGGCCATGGTGCTCGGCGGCCCGCAGCGGCTTGTTCCACCAGCGGCCCGGGAAGAACGAGTAGTTGAGGTGGCCCAGGGTGTTCATCAGCAGGCTCACCAGCGGGTAGGTGACGGCCGCCCAGAAGCTCACGTCGTAGAAGAGCTGGAGCGTCACCATCACACTGCCGAGCATCGTGGCCTCCACCGGGTGGAAGCTGTACGTCGAGAAGGGCGTCGGCACCCGCGAGCGGTGGTGCATGAAGTGCACGTGACGGAAGAGCCAGCGCGTGTGCAGCAGGCGGTGGCAGGCGTAGAAGTGCACCTCGTTCCAGATCGTCAGGACCAGCAGATCCCGGGCGAGCCCTCCCGCCGTCAGCTCCCAGCGGATGTGCGTCAGGCCTCGGGCGTCGAGCCACAGGGTGAGCGCGCCATACGCTCCGAAGATGGCGATCGACACGAGCGACCAGCCCACCTCCTCGCGCACCTGTCCCGGGCGCAGAGACCGCTCGTCGACGACATGCCCGAGTCCCAGCCGAGGGCCCACGCGGCGAGCCAGCCACGTGCCCAGGCTGCCGAAGCCGAAGTAGATCGCCGCGAAGCCCGCAGCGGTGATGGTGCCCAGCAGGAGGAGCGAGGAGCGCTGGGTGAAGTCTTGAATCGTTTGCTCGAGGTTCATGGCTGCCTGGGAGGTGCCCTCGGGAGGACCCTCCCTCATGGAGCAGGCGCTCCTACTTCTTCTTCATCCCCTCGAGCATCTTGCGGAAGGTCTTCTCCGCGCCCGTCACGGTCCTGTCGGGACCGGTGAGCTTGAAGAAGACGGCACCGCCAGGGCCCTCGACGATGGCGCCGATCAGCCGGAAGCCAGGCTTGGGGGTGGAGGGCCCCATCATCGGGCCACCGCCCGTGTAGGTGCCCTTCACGTCCACCGTCGTCACCGGGAAGCCGGCGAGCTTCTCCTGCTTCGTCTTCGCCTCCTTCTCCGCGGGGGAGCCGTCCGCCTTCTGGAACTGGCTCACCCAGCGCTTCACGTTGGCTTCCACCGTCCCACCCTTGCCCTCGCCGAAGTAGAAGACGGCCAGCTCCCCGCCCTCCAGGTCCCCCTTCGCGGCGGGGATGCTGTAGGTGGCTACGCGCATGGGGCGCTCCCCCTGCACGGTCCACTCGGTCGGGGCAGTCCACGTCAAGCCACCGGCCTCCTCGGCGCGGGCCACACCCGCAACCGCAAGGCTCAACACCACGACACTGAGCATTCGGTTCATGTCGTCAGCGTAACCGAAGCCCTCGCGGCATGCTCGGCTGCCTGAGCAGGAGCAGGCGCCAGAGCGAGCGCTCAGCCTGCAGCGGGAATGCGCTCTCGCCTCAGGGGGCGCCAGCGGTAGGGGCACTCGCGCAGGTGCAGCACCGAGTCCAGCCGTGCGTGGCCCGCGAATACCCCGTCCTGCATCGCCTCACAGTAGAGCTCCACCGGCCGGACGAAGCGCGCCTTCCACGGCCCCCGGTCGACGGTGAGCACATACATGTACCCGTCCGCCACGCCGAAGGCGTCGTAGCACTCGACGAGTGGATGGTGCAGTTCCTCCAGGCTGGGCCACACCGAGCCGGGAGGAGGCCCTGGCAGAGGTTGTGTATCCAACACCCCCACCAGCCGGCCCCCTGGGAAGGCAGGCAGCGGATCCACCGCGAAGGTGAGCTGGTCCCCCTCGCGGGCCATCACCATGTCCGCCTCGCCGAACTCGTGGAACTTGAACTCGACGAGCGCGTTGCCGATGCGGCGCATCAGCGCGTCATTGGTCTCGCTGCGCACGAAGTAGCCGCCGCGCCGCCAGGCCCCTCGTGCGTTGCGGTAGTGCACCGCGGCGCGGTAGCTCACCTGGTAGAAGTTGAAGCCCGCCAGGCCGGCGAGCCCCTTGGGGCGCATCTCGCGCAGCGAGGACATCAGCACCTGCACCCACGCGCTGCCCCGGTGGATCTCCGGCTCCAGGGGCGGGGGGAGCACCTGCGCGAGCGCGTCCGGCTCCACCGCATAGTTGAGCGAGAGCGCCTCCACCCACACCGTCTGCACCTGGGTGAGCCAGGGCACCGAGGGACACTCCTCCATGTCCACACTGGAGGGGCTCAGGTCCTGGGACCGCTGGAGCAAGTCATAGTTCTTGTACAGCTCCGCGTGGCCGCGTGGGGTCAGCAGGTAGTAGCCATCCTCCTCCACCACCAGCCCTCGCCTCGTGAGCGCGCGCAGGGCCGTCTCGCACGCCGTGCGAGACTGGTTCGCAGCCTCCATGCGGTTGAAGAGCCGCTCCCGGGCGATTCCCAGCCGAGCCATGGCCATGGTCACCATGGCGGCCAGCTCGGGCGGTGTCAGCGTCAGCTTCATACGAGCCGCGCCTGTACGCCGCCGACCACGAGGCGCTTGCGTCGGGCTCGGTGCAGCAGGAGCCCTCCGGTGAGCTGCGTGAGGAACCACAGCGCCGCGAGGGCCGCGAAGCCCAGCTGGGGCAGGCGGGCCAGCACCAGGGCGGCCAGCGCGTAGACGACGGCGGCCGTGTACCAGGCCCGGCCCATGAGCGCGCCCATGACGGAGAAGGACACGGAGATGAGGATGCACCCCACCGCGGGCATGAAGAGCACCTGCAGCCCGAGCAGCCAGTTGACGAGCGCCACCAGCACCATACCCCCCATGCACGTCGTCCAGATGGACCACACCTGCCGCTCGATGAACGAGCGCACCCCAGCGGCCTCCTTCCGCTGCAGCCAGAAGATGGCAACCAGGTTGAGCGGGACGATGGCAGCCCAGAGCAGGAGGTAGGGCCCGGGCGCGCGGTGCCCCTGTTGATACAGCACGTGCGTGCCGAGAAAGCCGCCCCCGTTGGTGAAGGCGTGGAGGATCCAGATGACGCCCCAGTTCTGGAGCGCCGAGTCGTCCCGAGCCTGAGTGACGACGCGGCGAATGAGCTGTAGAGCCTCGTTGGCTTCTTCTCGGTTCATGCGCGGCGGCGAGCCTACCCGAAGCAGAAGCGGGTATGGTCCCCCGCGCGTGACTCAGTGCGTCACTCCGCAATGCTTTCGACACCTTCGGTAACGTGCTAGCAAACCGGCCCTCAGCCAGTAGTCCCACCTTGGAGGGGGTTACCCACAATGAAGAAGCTGTTGCTCGTCGGGGCACTGACCCTGGGTGCCGCTTCCTGCGCACCAGACATCGCGCAGGATCCCGCACCAGATTACGTACTCGCGGATTTCAACCCGGCCGTCTCACCTGCGGTCGTCCCCACGCCGAACGATCTGGCCATTAATCCGGCGACAGGGCTGGTCAACGCGCCCATCGACCCCAATGCTCCCGCGGCACAGCAGGAGTTCACGAAGGACTACCTCAACACCCTCAACGGCTTTCCGACCAGCGTCACGGCGTCCACGAAGATCGTCGACCTGGACAAGAGCACTGTCAGCACGAGCTCTGTGAGGTTCATCGACCTGCTGCAGGGCACGCCCATCGCCACGCCGACGGTCACCCCGACGATCGCCTACGACGAGGACACGGATCAGCTCGTCATCGCTCCGCCGGCCACGGGCTGGCCCAAGGGCGGCCGGTATGCCGTGGCGCTCATTGGCGGTGACAGCGGCCTGAAGGGCGTGGGCGGCAAGAAGGTGGTGGGCTCTTCGGTGTGGGCACTTGCCACGCTGGAGAAGCCGCTCGTCACCTGCGAGGACCTGACGGCGAAGGACTGCGCGCCGACGACGGACCTCATCCCCTCGGCGAAGACGGATCCGGCCGAGCGGCTCGCGGACCAGACGGCCAGCGCGCTGCGGCTGGAGACGCTGCGCCGCTCCTACAAGCCGCTGCTGGATGCGGTGGCGGCGCAGGGCGTGAAGCGCGAGGACATCGTGCTGCTGTGGACCTTCCGCATCATGAACATGCCGGAGGCCACGTTCGACCCGGCCAGGAGCATCATCCCCTTCCCCAACAACATCCTGCTGACAACCTCGGCCAGCGGCCCGCGCGTGAACCTGCCCATCCCGGCCAACGCCCCGGACACGCAGAAGCAGCTGCTGATGGGGTTGAACACGCTGGACGGGTTCTCCACCACCGCGCCCGCTATATCGGAGAACAGCGACACGCTGGGCGCCATCGACACGGGTAGCAAGCTGGACGCGGGCAGCCTGGCGGGGGGCACGACGTTCATCAAGCTGACGCCGGGCGGTACCGCGCCGAACGTGACGGCGTGCCTGGACTGCGCCTCGAGCAAGAAGGCGGACGGCACCACGCCGACCAACCCGCAGCAGCTCCAGTTCGTGCCGCAGCTGCCGCTGGACGAGAAGTCCACCTACGCGGCGGTGCTGACGACGGACCTGAAGGACGAGCGGGGCCGAAAGGTGGCGCCAGCCGGGGCCTTCGCGCTGCTGCGCCTGAGCAGCCCGCTGGTGGTGGATGGCAAGAGCCAGGTGTCGGGCGTTTCGGACGCCAACGCCAACGCGCTCGAGCCGCTGCGCGCGGGCCTCAAGCCCATGTTCGACGGGCTGGCGCAGGCGGCGCTGCCGCGCTCCAAGATCGCGCTGGCGTGGGCCTACTCCACGCAGAGCACGGTCTCCGTGCTGCAGCAGCTGCACGCCCTGCCGGCTGTCCAGTACGGCCCCGCGGGCCTGCCCAACCAGCCCCTCTATCTGTTTGACGTCACGAGCACCGTGAAGGGCCAGATGGCGGCGGCAGGCCTCCCCAGCGGCAACGTTGGCAAGGTCTTCCAGGGCTCGATCGTCCTGCCCTTCGTGCTGACGGGGACGGGCGGCACGCTGAACCCGGCGGCGCCCAAGTTCGAGCGCGTGCCCTTCCTGTTGGCGCTACCCGCCCAGGCTGCGGCGGATCCGGCGAACGGCTATCCCGTCACCATCTTCAGTCATGGCCTCCGGAGCTCCCGGAGCACCGCGGTCCCCATCATCAACGCCCTCGCTGCGGTGAACCATGCAACCGTCGCCATCGATACCGTCTTCCACGGTGATCGCAGCACCTGCGTGGGTATCACCGCGACCGCGGGTATCACGGATGGAACCAATCCCATCGATGCTCCCGACGAAGCCTGCACCACAGGTTCGCGCTGCGATGTGGATCCCTCTAGCGTGAGCTACGGTCGCTGCATCTCCGACACCCCCGCCACGTGCAATCCCTCCGCGCCCACCACGGGCGACTTCTTCTGTGCCGGGAGTGGCCAGGGCCGCTGCCTCTCAACGAGCGCGACGGACGCCACGGCGGGGGCCTGCGAGGGCGGAAGCTTCAGGAGCGACGGCACCAAGCCCTACATCTCCGGCTGGAACATACTCAACCTGAGCAACCTCTTCGCGACCCGCGACAACTTCCGCCAGCACACCATCGAGCATGCCCAGCTCGAGCGCGTGCTCGCCGCGGATGGCATCGACACCCAGCTCGCAGCCCAGGGCGCAGGCAAGCTCGATGGCACCAAGATCAACTACCTCGGTCAGAGCCTCGGCGGCATCCTGGGTCCCCTCTACACCTCCGCGTCTCCCAGGGTCCGGCACGCGTTGTTCAACGTGCCAGCAGGGAACCTGAACGGCTTCCTGCTGACCTCCCCTGCCTTCGCTCAGGCGCGCGCGGGCTTCCTGGCGACCCTGTCCGCCCAGGGCATCATCCAGGGTACGCCAGCCTTCGATCAGTTCCTCGGGCTCTCCCGGATGATTCTCGACCCAGCGGATCCCATCAACTACATCTACTCCGTGGAGAACGGCCCCGCGTCTCCGGCTGAGCGTCAGGCCTTCATCCAGTACATCGAGGGCGATCAGGTCGCTCCCAACCCGCTGACGGAGGCCCTCATTGCCTCGGCCAACAGCCGTGCTGCGGACAAGAAGGATGTGGTCAGCTACAAATTCATCCCCGCCACCGAGGCCGAGCTGCCGCTCAGTGAGCGCCACGGCTTCCTGCTCAACTTCAGCAACGTTGCGACGACGGTGGATGCTCAGTCCCAGGCGATCGAGTTCCTCAACACCGGGGCCCTCCCGTAACCCCTCGAGAGAGAGGAAACGCACTCCATGATGAAGAAGACACTCTCTGTCGTGACCCTGCTCGCTGCCGGCCTCAGCCATGCCGCGGGCTTCTCCTTCGACACCCACAGCGGCCGGGCCACCGGCATGTCGTTCGCGACCACCGCCGTCACTGATGACTCGACGGCGATCGCCTTCAACGTCGCCAACATCCTGGGCGTGGAGAAGCTCGACATCACGGTGGGTGACGTCACCACGCTGCCCAAGCTGTCGTTCACCCCCGAGGGGGGCACGAAGCAGCAGATGGGCACCACCGTGGTGCCTCCGCCCCACCTGTTCGGCGTCTACCGCATCAACGATCAGATGGCCGCGGGGTTGGGCATCTACGTGCCCTTCGCCGCCGGCTCCAACTGGGAGGAGGACTTCCCCTTCCGCACCCGGGGCTTCTACGCCCGGCTGGCCACCTACTTCATCAACCCGTCATTCGCCTACCAGGCCCATGAGCGCTTCCGGGTCGGCGTGGGCTTGAACATCGTCCGCGGCACGGTCGAGATCACCCGCAAGATCAACTTCGTGGACACCGAAGGCACCATCGAGCTCGGTGGCGGTGGCTGGGGCCTGGGCTACAACGCGGGCATCAACGTCGTCGTCCTGGACAAGCTCCTGGACTTCGCGGCGACGTTCCGCGGCCCCCTCAAGATGAAGTTCAAGGGCAAAGGGGACTTCCAGGACGTCCCCGCTGGGTTCCAGGGCACGCTCATCGACCAGCCGATCTCGTCAACGGTCACCCTCCCCGGCTCGGCGAACCTGGGCCTGGGCTTCACCCCCCTGAAGAACCTCACGATCGCGCTCGACGCGCAGCTGGTCCTCTGGTCGACCTTCCAGGACTTCGGCATCGAGTTCGAGAACCCGGCGCTCACCAACATCGTGGCCAAGAACTGGAAGGACACCTGGAACTACCGCCTGGGAATCGAGTACGGGCTGACGGAGAACTTCCTGGTCCGGCTGGGCGCCTCGTATGACCCGATCCCGAGCCCTGAGGACACGCTCACTCCGGATCTGCCGGACGCCAACCGCTACAAGGCCTCGGCGGGCCTGGGCCTCAAGTTCGATCCCATCCGGGCGGACCTGGGCTACCAGTTCGTCTACCTGAAGGACACCAAGAGCACCGCCGCTGGCTTCGAGGGTACCTATGGTGGCACCGGCCATGTCCTGGGGCTCACCATCGGCTACGCGATGAAGTGACGGCTCCTCGCCGGGGCGAAGCGCTTCGCCCTGGCGACAATGTTCGAGACTGTCTCGAGCCCGGGCTCCTCCCAGCGAGGACCCGGGCTTTTCATTTCAAGGACGCTACAGTGGACTGAATGAGCTCCGCCAAGCCCGGCCGCAATGATCCCTGCCCGTGTGGCAGCGGGAAGAAATACAAGGTGTGCCACGCCGCCGAGGATCGCGCCCAGGCCGCTCCTCCGCCCTCGCTGCCCCACCCGCTCACCGCAGATCTCCAGGCCGCCATGGCCCTCCTGGGGGACCCGGATGTCTCCAAGCTGTCGCGGGCGCTCGAACACCTCGGCGCCCTGCTGACCCGGCAGGGCCCCGCTCCCCAGCTGCGCTTCGATGACGCCGCCTTTGAGGCCTACCTCAGCAAGGCGCTCGCGGCCCTGCCCGATACCGTCGAGCAGGCTCCCGCTCAGGCCCGCCGGGACCTGCTCGTCGGCGCCGTGCGCGAGTTCGGCACCCGCGCCTTTCTCGACGGCTTCCGCGCCGCCGTGCTCAAGCGCGCCGCCGAGTCCGGCCACTCCCCCGAGGATCGCCAGGCCCTGTGCGTGGGAGCACTGCTCGCCTCCCCCTCGAACAAGAATCGCTTCCGCCCCGAGGACATCCCCGTCCTCGACGTCGTCTTCGATGTCCAGTTCCGCGAGTGGTGCGCTCAGCACCGGGAGCTGGCCGACAAGTTCGAGGCGCTCACCCGCTTCGCCGAGGGAGACCTCCCGCCCGAGGCCCGCGAGGCCCTGCGCATGGCCAGCGAGGGCAACATCGACGCCCTCCTTCAGCACGTCCAGTCCGACCCGGGCCTCGTCGAGCGCATCGCCCGCGAGGCCAAGGAGCGCGCAGCCCGGGTAGAGGCAAAGCTCCAGGAGCCCTCCACCCCTTCCCTCTTCGCCCCCGAAGAGGAGCTGTGGTTCACCTGCGTCCTCTGGGAGCCCATGCGCGCCGCGAAGAGCGCCGCCAGCAACGCCGGCACCCGCCGCGCTGCCATCGAGAACCTCATCCGCGCGGTGAAGGCCGCGCTCGACGCCGAGCTTCTCCAGGGCATGCTCGAGCGCATGCGGCAGAAGGCAAGAGAGCCCTCGCTGGACGAGGCCTCGCGCGCCTTCTTCACCGACGCCGCCATCGCCGTCGAGGCCGAGCCCTCCCGCATGGTGATGGCCGCCCTCTTCACGGCTCGTCAGGAGGCCCAGGGCCGCTCCGCCGAGGAGCTGGTCATGCTCGCCGACATCAAGGCCCGCACCGTCTGGACACCCGAGGACTTCGAGCCCTACCAGAAGCTCCTCGAGGAGATGGGCCTGCCCACCGCCGCCGCGCGCATCCGCCGCA
>NZ_DASPHO010000751.1:0-10311 GCF_035629615.1 Hyalangium sp.
GACTGCTGACGCTGTCGTGCGCCCGTGTCGCCCGCACGATGGAGACCGTGGCCACCGGGAACAGGACTTCTCCCGAGTGCGAGCAGCTGAACGCCCCCGTCCCCATCGAGGAGGAGTACGCGCTGGGCGGCGCCGTGGCCCTCAACTGGGTGCAGCGCGGCGGCGGACTGCTTCCCGTGGACAAGACTCACGAGCCGCTCCTGCGCTACCTCAACATCGTCGGCCGGAACCTGGGCGCACAGTCTCCCCGGCCCACGCTGCAGTGGACCTTCGGCGTGCTCCAGAACGAGAAGGCCTTCGATGCGACGTCCGCGCCCGGCGGCTACGTCTTCGTGACCCTGGGGCTGCTCCAGGGCCTGGAGAACGAGGCGGAGCTCGCCGGAGTGCTCGCCCACGAGATCGCCCACATCACCAGCAAGCACGCCCTGACCCGGTACAACCAGGTCAAGGTCTCTCAGTGCAATGGGGGCAAGTTCGTCTCGGGATTCTCGCAGCTCTCCCAGAGAGCACTCCCGGGCGTGCAGGGGGCCGTGAACCGTGTGGCCGGCGCGCTGGACCTCGACCACGACATCGATCTGCTGGGCAACCTGGCAGGCGGCTTGATGGACAAGCTGGTCGCGCAAGGCTTCGGCGAGCACGACGAGTTCGACGCGGACGAGCAAGCCGTCCGCCTGCTCATCTCCGCCGGGTACAACCCGTGGGAGTACGTCCGGTTCATCGGAAAGATCCCCGACAGGGGCAACAGCTTCGGCAATCACCCCCAGAAGGTGGAGCGCGTGAAGAGGCTCGTCACGTTCCTCGAGCGCTCGGCTTCCCCCGCGCCTGGCGGTGAGGACTTCCCCGAGCTGGCCGCCAACCCCAAGGAGCTGGCGCAGCCTCCGCTGCCGCCCGAGTTCGCCTCCGTCAAAGGCGCCGTGGCTCGCGACAAGCCGTAGTCGCCTGCCCTTCACGGCGGGCCTCACCCTGGCCGCCTCCGCGGCTCGCCACTCCCCCATTTCCCCTCGTGACGCGCGGGCGGTACTCTGCGCGCGCCGGAGGCCCCTTGGCCCGGCCTTACTGGAGGATTCCTTGTCCCAGAAACTGCAACGCCGCACCATCCTGCAGTCCATCGTCGCGGTCGCGGCGACCACTGCCTTCGGATGCAGCGACGAAGAGACGACCGAACAGCAGGCGGAGCAGTCGCGCGCCTATTTCCCTCAGTCCGTGGCCTCCGGCGACCCGCGTCCCGACAGCGTGGTGCTGTGGACTCGCGCGGTGGACTCCGAGCACGGCGGAGACACGACGCTCACGCTCGAGGTCTCCCCGGACGAGAGCTTCGCCCAGGCCGTGGTCCAGGAGCAGGGCCTGAAGGCGCTGGCCGCGCATGACAACGCCCTCAAGGTGAAGGTGACGGGCCTGCAGCCGCGCACCACGTACTACTACCGCTTCATCTACGAGCACGATGGCGAGCGCTTCATCTCGCCGGTGGGCCGCACGAAGACGGCACCCGCGCCGGGTGACGACGTGCCGGTGAAGTTCGTGGTCGCCAGCTGCCAGGACTACGTGGGGCGCTACTTCAACGCCTGGCAGCGCCTCGTGCAGCTGGACGTGGACGTGGACGCCATCATCTTCCTGGGCGACTACATCTACGAGACGACAGGCGACCCGGCCTTCCAGTCCACCAACACCCTGCGCGAGGTGATCTTCAGCAAGCCCGAAGAGGCGCTGGTGCAGAAGACCGGCGTCTTCCAGTACTACGCCGCGCAGTCGCTCTCCAACTACCGCGACCTCTACAAGAACCTGCGCACGGACCCCATCATCCAGAAGGTCCACGAGCGCTACGCGTTCATCAACATGTGGGATGACCACGAGTTCTCCAACGACTGCTGGGGCTCGAACGCGACGTACACGAACGGGCGCCAGGTGGAGAAGCAGGACGAGCGGCGACGCTACGCGGAGCAGGCCTTCTTCGAGTACCTGCCCATCGACGCCGTGGGCGTCTCGTCCACGGGCACCATCGACGTGGACGCCGAGCCGAAGTACCCCAACACGCGCATCTACCGGGACTTCGACTACGGCAAGCACGCCAAGCTCATCGTCGCTGACTACCGCACCTACCGGCCGGACCACATCATCCCCGAGGACGCCTTCCCGGGCACGGTGGTGATGGACCAGGCGGTGCTCACGGCCGTCGGCGCGGCGCCGGCCTTCACCTCGGAGCTGTTCGCGTACGTGGATGTGGATGCGGTGGAGTACGCGCAGCACAAGGGCACGCTGCGGCAGGCGTATCTGGCGATCGCGGTCCAGGCCGGGCTGACGCAGCAGGAGGCCGCGGCGCAGGCGGACACCTGGGTGAAGGGCAAGCTGGCGCTGGCCTACATCAACCAGGTGCTGACGCAGGCCGGGGCCGCGGCGCTCGTCATCTCCCCGGCGGACAAGCCTCGGGGCCTGGCCTATGTGCACATGGGCAAGCTGAACCCGTTCGACGTCCGGGGCGTGCGCAACATCGTGGTGAAGGACACCTACGATCTGTATGCGGGCTACCGCTACGCGGCCACGCAGACGAGCAGCGAGAACGCGCTGGGCACCGAGCAGGAGACCTGGCTCAGGGACAAGGTGAAGAGCACCAACACCTGGAAGCTCATCGTCAGCTCCGTGTCCTTCTCCGCGCTGATACTGGATCTGCGCGCCAAGACGGACATCCCGGACCCCTCGCTGCGCCAGCGCTTCTACTTCACCACGGATCAGTGGGACGGCTTCCCCACGAAGAAGAAGGAGCTGCTCAAGTACGTGAAGGACAACTCGACCAACGCGGTCTTCCTCTCCGGCGACATCCACGCCTCGTTCGCCTCGGTGGAGGAGGGTGTCCCCACGCTGACGGCCCCGGCCATCTCGTCCGGCTCCATCAAGGAGGAGGCGGGCACGGCGGTGCTGGGCGCGGGCTTCGCGCAGGGCAGCCCCATCTACCGCTACATCGCCGCCGAGACGGACCAGACGCTGCAGGCGGCCAACCCCAACCTCGTCTTCTCGGAGTCTGATAGCCACGGCTTCGTGGTGGTGGAGGTGAAGCCCAACGAGCTGCTGGCGACCTACCACCTCATCCCCAGCTCCGAGGTCCACAAGGACTACACGAAGCGGACGACGACGGAGCTGCAGGGGAAGTTCAGCACGCAGACCCTCCGCGTGCAGGACGGCACCATCACCTCCGCGTAAACCGTTGGAACCTGGGGAGGCGCACAGGGTGCGCTGCGCCTCCCGGGCGGCTCCTTCGCGGCGCCACGTAAGGTTTCCGGCCCTCCACGTTCATTACGCGAGGCCGGTATTTCTGACCGTGGGCCCGAAGGAGCCGAAGATGGAGATCAGCGAGAGTGGACGTGGCCAGTGGGTTCCCAAGACCGAGCAGAATCTGGGCACCCCGCAGACTTCCCCAACCCCCAACACTTCCAAGCCGGCTCCTGCACCTCAGCGCACCTCGGCTCAGCGGAATGAGGAGGTGAGCAGCTTCGAGGCCTCCTCCGCGAAGCCTTCGTCGGCGAAGGCGAAGAAGCCAGTGCTGGCGCCCGCGGCCCCGAGCACTGCACCCAGCACCTCGGCGAGTGCCTCCACGAAGACCTCCCCGGGCACCTCTTCGGTGCCCTCCCAGCAGCGCGCCGTGAGCGACGCGGCCCTCGCGCGCCAGATCCCCGCCTCCCAGTTCAAGCCTCCCTCCGCGCCCAATGCGCCCGCGCGGACCTATACCCGCAACGTGATGGCCGATCTCGAGCGCAACAAGTCGGACCCGGCCTACGTGGCTGCCTACATGTCCGAGCTGCAGAAGCCGGGCTCGGCTCCGCAGAACCCCTCCTCGCTGGTGCGCTCGAACGCCTTGGGAATGGACCTGGTGGCGGAGCACCTCTTCGCGCACGGGCCGGCGGTAGAGCCGCTGCCGGGCCTGCCCCCTGCGGGGATGAAGCCCGAAGCGCACAAGGCGCTCGTGCAGAGCTCGCGTGAGCTCAAGCAGGACCAGGCCACCTTCGCCGCCGCGCTGACCTCCTCGCTGGATCGGGGAACGCTCTCGTACCGGGCGCTGGATCTCCGGGTGAACCGGCACGAGGCGGTCGCCGTCGGAGGAAAGGCCGGTCCCAATCCGTGGACCACCGTGGCCGACGCCATGTGCATCCCGAATCGTGATGTCTACGCCCGAGTGGACGCGACGGCCGCGCAGGTGAGTGTGGCCCAGGTGAAGCTCGCCGACGCCACGAGCAAGGCGGAGGAGGCTGACGAGCAGCTGGCCCTGGAGCTGGCGAGCTTCGGGGATGCGCTCACCGAACAGCAGGTGCAGCAGTACGTGAAGGCGTTCCACGCGGATCCCAAGCACAAGACGGTGTACGCGAACCAGGCCGCCGCCCAGCGTGAGCTCGCCGCGGTGTTCGAGCAGCACCCTGTGGAGGTGCTCGCAGCCATCTCTGACAGAGGACAGGCAGGGCCCGTCTTCGAGGGAATGAAGGCGCTTGCGGGCACGCCCGAGGCAGAGGCTGTGCTGCGCTTCGGCGCGCCGCTCGCGGCCGATCCCTTCGCTGTGAAGGCAATGAGCGGGTATGATCTCACCAACGAGGTGCTCGGCGAGTCGCTGCCGTTCTACGGCGCCTCGATGCTGGGCAAGCCTCCCGGGAGCGTGCGGCCGGAAGAGGTGCTGGCGCCGTGGAAGGGGCTGGTTGACCCTTCGGTGAACCTCGACGGAGCGCTGCGCAAGCTGTCCACGCTCAGCAGCACCCCGCCCCCGGGCAAGCTGCCCGGCCCCAACTTCCACGGCACCATGGACCCGCTCAAGGGCATCGCCGATGGGACGCTGAAGCCCTTCGAGGCCGACCTGCCGCCCTCCTTCGGGGACAAGTGGAACGCGCTCTCACTGCTCTACGCGGTGCATGGTGCGGGGACCTCCACTTCGCTCGACTCCCAGCTCAAGTGGCTCTCGGATGCGAGCTCGGCCACCGCGGCCCTTACGCCCTCGACCCTGAGGAGCGTTGCGGGTGCGCTCGCGGAGACGGGTAACTCCGCCAAGGCAGGCGGGGGGCCGCTGCTCCGTGGGGCCGCCAAGGTCGAGACCTTCAACAAGTTCGCGGGGCCGCTGCTGGGAGCCCTCTCGAGCGCGCTCTCCTACACGGGCCACCTCAAGGCCCCCGCGGGCACTGGGCGGAATCTGGGCCTGGCGGGCGATGCGCTGACCCTGACGGGGAGCCTGATGACGTTTGCCTCCGGGCTCGGGTATGCGGCGCTCGGTCCCTGGGGAGCAGGCCTCGTAGCGGTGGGCGGGCTGGTGTCGAGCACCGGAGACCTCATCGCCAACGACCAGGCGAACCGGGAATTGCGCAAGGCCCAGCGTGATCACCTGAGCGCCATCGGCCTGGGGGACTCGAACCTGATGGATGGGCTGCAGCATGCGGATCCGGACCAGATCCAGCTCCTGCGCCAGGGGCTGGGGCTCTCCGCGGAGCAGGTGCAGGAGGTCGCGCGGCTGGCGCCCTACAGCCTGTCCACCGCGGATGGGGTGACGCTCGCCCAGCGCGCCCAGACGCTGGGGCTGACCGGGGACCAGTTCCTCGGGCTGGTCCGCGCGGTAGAGGCCCACCCCGTGGAGGGCGATCCGGGCCGGAGCACGTACAACCTGGATCTCGCGCTCGGACACATGCCCCTCAGCACCGATGCGGAGCTCCGCGCCGAGCGCCGGGATCACCGGCAGGCTCGCACCGAACTCCTCGCGAGCCTGCGGGCCACCGCACAGACAGATCCCTCGCTCACCCCAGCGCTGCAGTACCTGGAGAGCCTCCCACAGGAGCGCATCCCTGGCGGCAGCCGCTGAGTCCCTCGAGCCTGATGCCCGGTAACCGCTCCGGGCGCAGCCCATGCCAACCTGTATGCTTGTCATACAGGTTCGTGCCGCGCCCCGCCGTGCCTCATGCTCAGCGACTGCCTCGGCGGACTGCCGCCCTGCCCTCTGGGCGAGCAGGAGCTGAACGGCTCAGCGGACCGAGGCCTGGCTGAGCGCGCGGTGCACCGCCTCCAGCGCCTTGCGTGCCTCGAGCAGCTCTGCGCGCTCGGCCGTGAGCGCCGCCACCTGCTGTGCCAGCACGTCGCGCTCGCTCTTCAGCGTGTCCACCGCGCGCTGCAGCGAGCCGGCCTCATCCTTGGCGCTCTCCAGCTCCGCCGCCAGCCGCTCCTCCTCGGACAGACTGTCGGCCAACGCCTTCTTCCCCTTGGCCACCTCCGTCTCCAGCTCCGCGCGCTCCGTGGCCGCCGCGTGCAGCGCCTGCCGAGACTCCTGCAGCGACAGCAGCGCCTCGTCTCGCTCGCCCTCCAGCGACGCCAGCTCGCGCTCCAGGTCGCCGAGCAGCTTCACTCGGGCTTCCATCTCTCCCGCCAGCCGCCGCGCCTCGTCCATCCTCAGGCGCGCCTCCTCCGTGGCCTTCTCCGACTGACGCCGTGCCGCCTCCAGCTCCTGCGTCAGCGACAGGTTCAGCCCCTTCATCCGGGTCAGCTCGGTCTGCAGCGCGTTGATGCGCTCCACCGCCCGCATCCCCGCCTCCGACACCGAGGCGGGCAGCGGCTCCTGGCGTGGATTCTCGCGCACCGCCTTGAGCCGCTCCTTGAGCCGCTCGCGCCGCGCATCCGCGTCCAGCTCCTCCACCGGCGTGGGCGGCGTCTGCACCTCGACCTCTGTCGCAGGCGCATTCCCATGGGCCACGGGCGCCGCCATGGGCGCTGCTACATGTGCCGCCACTGGTGCCACCATCACCTCGGCTGGCGCAGCGAGCACAGCGGCAGCCACCGGCTCGGGCTCCGCGGCCGTGACGCGCGGAGTGGCAGCCTCCACCCTCGGACCGAACACCTCGGTGTGCACGGCGGCCATCGCCTGGGCCTC
Source organism: Hyalangium sp. (assembly GCF_035629615.1). Taxonomy (GTDB): domain Bacteria; phylum Myxococcota; class Myxococcia; order Myxococcales; family Myxococcaceae; genus Hyalangium. The sequence goes on from NZ_DASPHO010000751.1 coordinate 6,878, forward strand.
GGGCGGAGACAAGGGCGCACGCAGCGCGGCGTCGATGGCCTCGGCGGCAGTAGGACGGGGGGCACGCGCACGCTCGATCCGGGCACGGACCTCGGCGGAGAGATCGGGCGCGGCGGGCGCGGGAGCCTCGGCGACAGCAGGCGCGGACGCTGCCTCGACGGCCTCGGCAGTCTCGCCGGTGTCGGAGGTTTCCAGGAGGCCCGTCAGCGCGCCGAGGCGGACACGCGGCTTGGCGCGGGACACGTTCTGTTCAAAGGCTTTCTTCATGGGCGGACAGGGAGCGAAGAAGGAGCGGAGAAGGAGGTAGGAGAAGAGATCAGCTGGCCTTGGTGGCCTTGGTGGCCTTGGTGGCCTTGGCGCCGGCCTTGGGCGAGCTGGCCGCCATGAGCGGCAGGACGTGGTCAATCATGGCCTGGATGTCGGTGGCGCCCTTGCAGTTCGGGTCGGCGACGAACACGGGGCGGCCCTCGCTGGAGGACAGCGCGAACTTGGTGCACTGCCGGATGATGGTCGGCAGCAGGTACTCGGGATAGTGCGTCTGCAGCGCCTCGAGCGCCTCCTTCGCCAGCTTGAAGGTGGCGTTGAAGGCGTTCACCACGATGAACACGTGGTCCAGCACGTGCTGCAGGTCCTCCTCCAGGCTCTGCACCGTCTCGAAGAGCAGCTTGAGCCCGTGGAAGGACAGGAAGTCGGCGAGCACCGGGACGAACAAGTCATTGGCCGCCATCAGCGCGTTGAGGTTGAGCAGGCCGAAAGACGGCGGCGCGTCGAAGACGATGACGTCGTACTGGGCCTCGACTTCCCGGAGCGCGTTGCGCAGCTTGAACTCGCGGCCGGCCATGGGCATCAGCGCCAGGTCCACCGTGGACATGCTCAGGTTGGAGGGCACGAAGTCCAGGTTGGGCAGCGTGGACTTCTGGATGACCTGGGCCAGGGGCGCCTTGCGCACCAGCACGTCCTGGAGCGTCTTCGCGTAGTCCTCGCCCTCGTAGCCCAGGCACTTGGTGGCGTGGCCCTGGCTGTCCAGGTCGACGAGGAGCACCGCATAGCCCAGCTCGGCCAGCCGCCACGCGTAGGAGCTGGAGAGGGACGTCTTGCCGGTGCCGCCCTTGAAGTTGAGGAAGAGCTGGCGGCGGTGGTTGATGACCGTCGGGTACTTCTGCAGCGTCGCGCGCAGCTCCCACAAGTCATCCGGGCTATAGGCGTCCTTCTTCAGCGCCTCGGAGAGCTCCTTCGCGGACACGCCGAGCATCTCGGCTACCTGCTTGGCTGTGTAGGTCGGAACTTCCATCGAGAACCCTTCGATCAATCCATGGGGCGGCGACGTGGCGTCATGCCACGAAGTATTTGTGTCCCCGCCGTATCACAGCGCCCCGCGCCAGCAGGAGCGTCAAGGCCTCCTGGGCCAGCTCCACGGGAGCGGAGAGCGCCGACGTCAATTCTCCCATCGATCGTCCCCGGATGGCCGCGCGGATGTCCGCCATCAGCGACGTGCAGAGCGCCTCCACCGGCGAGGGACCCGGGCGCGCCGCGGGGGTACTCAGCTCGGGCGCGGCGACCGCGGGGGTGGACCGGGTGCCCATGACAGCCAGGGCGGCGCGAACGGGGCCGGAGCGCTCGGGAGCGGAGGCCGGGACGGACCTCGCGAGCGTCGCCGCAGGGACGGGAGGCGGCTGCGCGGGAGCGACGCTCGCAGCCACCGGTGAAGCGGGAGCAGGCGGCGGCGTCACGGGCTTCGCGGCGGCAACGGGCGCGGGGGCGCGGGCCACGGCGGGAGCTGGGGAGACGGGCTCGACGGGAGCGGCCGCTGGCGCCGGGCGAGCCACGAGCGGCGCACGCACGGGCTGCACGGGCAGCGCGGCGAGCCGGCGGATCTCCCTGCGTCGCTGAGGCTCATCCAGCCCCACCATGGACGAGACATCCTGGCCGAGGATGCGCGAGAGGCTCTGCGCGGCGGCCTTGCGCACGCGGGGCTCGGAGTCCATGAGCGCCTCGAGCAGCAGCGTGCGGGCCCCCTCTCCATTGGCAGCGCCCAGCGCGAGCGCGGCCAGCGCGCGCACCTCCGGCACCGTGTCGTGGATGGCCTCCTCGCCGAGCCGCCGTGCCGCCGCGCCCTCCAGCCCCAGCGCCAGCAGCGAGGCCCGGCGGCGCACGGCGCGGTCCGGATCCTTCATCGCCTGGGCCAGATGCGGCGCGGCCTCGTCGGGCGCCAGCGAGAGCAGGGCCTTGAGCGCGGAGATGCGGACCTCCGCCACGGGTGACGCCAGGAGCGGCGAGACGACGGAGGCGCCCTCCCCGCGGCACAGTCCGGCGAACGTCTGCAGGAGCGCCACCTGCACGGCCGGATCCGTCTCGCCGTGCAGCGCGGTGGCCAGTGCGGGAGCGGCAGCGGGCAGGGCCAGGGACCTGAGGCGCTCCGCGGCACGGACGCGCGCGGCGGGATTCGCGGCGGACAGCTCTCGCACGGAGAAGCCGAACAGCGTCTCGTCCGCGCTCCCCACAGCCCCCATCTGCCCGGACAGCTCGGCGAGCTGCTGCGGGCTCACACCCAGCCGTCCCTCGAGGAACAAGCGCTGCGCCTGCTGCACCACCGGCGACGCCGCCACGACCGAGGCCACCTTGGGGGCCACCGCCGCCGCCACGGCGAACCCGTGCATCCCCGAGGGGAACAGGGGCTCGTCCCCATCCGGCACGGGCGGAGGTGGCCACTCATGAGCCTGCCTCGCGGCGACGGGCGGCGGAGTGCTGCGGATGACCGGGGCCTCCACCGCGGACGCAGCGGGCGAGCTCGACTGATTCAGCGCCTCGCTGCGCAGCTGCGAGATGAAGGACGCCAGGTCAATGCCGAGGTCATCGTCCACGTCATCGCGAGCGTGGTCCGAGGTGTGGATGCGGGTGGCATCGAGCAGCTTGCCCATGAGCTGCGTGCGCTCATCTCGCAGCGCCTTGTTGATGCGCGCCAGCTCGTCCCGCTCCGCGTGGGCGCGGTTGACGAGCACCTCCAGCTCGGCCTGCGCCCTCCGCGCGACGATCTCTCGCTGTCCCGTGTCGGCCAGCTCGCGCTTGAGACGATCGACCTCCTGCCGGGCCGCCTCCAGCTCACGGTGGAGCTGGTCCGCACGGGCCTCGAAGTAGACGATCTTTTCGAGTGCGCTCTTGAGCAGCGCGTCCGGACGCTCGTCACTCACGGCCTGAAGAGCCCTCCACCAAGGCGCTGGGTACCTCCCGGATGAAGCTGTCCTACAGCGGACACCTGACCACCTGGGGCACCGGGGCGGAGACCTTATGTCAGACCCGGATGGCAGGTAAACCCCCGAAATAGTTGGGGCTTTCTCCTGATCGCGCCACTGCCCCATTGACAACACCGCGCGGGCCGATTTTTCGGCCTCGGCGCGAACGGGAGGGGTGTGCGTCAGAGCCTGCGCTCGGGCCCT
>NZ_DASPHO010000752.1:0-6700 GCF_035629615.1 Hyalangium sp.
ATGCGCGGTGTCCGACGCCACCACCCAGTAGCGCTCGTCGTCGAGCTTGGTGACCGTCAGATCGGCTTCGATCGTCCCGCCTTCGTTGAGCCACTGGGTGTAGGTGATGACCCCGGAAGGCCCATTCACATTGTTGCCAGACAGGTGGTTGAGCAGGCGCCCGGCGTCGCGTCCCTGCACGAGGAACTTGGCCATGAATGACATGTCCATGAGGATGACGCCCTCGCGCGTCGCCTTGTGCTCCGCGGCCCAGTGGGGAAACCACCGCTGCCTGCCGAAGGAGAGCGGCCCGGCATCCGGCGTGGTGCCGGGCTCGCCGTACCAGTCGGGGCTCTCCCAGCCGCTCACGTCCCTGAAGTAGGCGCCGCGGGCGGCAAGGCGATCATGCACCGCCGAGCGCTTGGCGCCGCGAGCGGTCATCATCGAGCGCGTGGGATAGTGGCACTGGTAGACCATGCCGAGCGACTCGACGGTGCGCGTGCGGCGGTACTCCGGGTTCGACTGATAGGTGTGCAGGCGATCGATGTTGAAGCCGGTGATGTCGACGCCGGGCTTCCCCGTCAGGATCCAGTTGGCCATCACCCGCCCGAGTCCGCCGCCGGTCAAGATGCCGATGGAGTTCATCCCCGCGGCGACGAAGTAGTTCTTGAGCTCGGGCGATTCTCCAACGATGGGCTGCAGGTCCGGGGTGAAGCTCTCAGGGCCGCAGAAGAACTTTCGCACGCCCGTCTCCAGCGAGATCGGCACGCGTGACATGGCCTTCTCCACGTAGGGGCCCATGCGATCCCAGTCGGGAGAGATCTCCCCGAAAGAGAAATCCTCGGGGATGCCTCCCACCTTCCAGGGCGCGCAGATCGGCTCGAAGAGGCCGATCATGAGACCGCCCACCTCTTCACGGTAGTAGCCGTGCGAGGCGGGGTCCTCGATCACCGGCCAGGTGTTCGAGATGCCGGGGATTTTTTCGGTGATGAGGTAGTAGTGCTCGGCGGCCTGGAGCGGGATGTTCACGCCTGACTTCTCGCCGAGCTGCCGGGCCCAGGCGCCGGCGCAGTTGACGACGTACTCGGCCTGGATGTCGCCATAAGGCGTAGTGACTCCGGTGACGGCATGGCGCTGCTTGAGCAGGCCCGTGACGGGGACGCCCTCGATGATCTTGACGCCTTGCATGCGCGCGCCCTTGGCCAGGGCCATCGTCGCGCCAATCGGATCGGCGCGGCCGTCCTCCTTGACGTAGAACCCGGCGAGGATGTCGTCGGTGCGCGCGAGCGGGAAGAGCTCCCTCACATGGCTTGGGCCGATCTCGTGTACGTCCACCCCGCAGTAGCGGTTGAAGGCCGCGACCCGGCGGTACTCCTCCAGGCGATCAGCGTCGGTGGCGATCTCGATGAAGCCGATCGGCTTGAACCCAGTCGACAGGCCGGTCTCCGCCTCCAGCCGGCTGTAGAGATCGCGCGTGTACTTGCGCATCTCCGTCGAGGTCTCGGACGTGGAGCCGAAGGTGACCATGAGCCCGGCGGCGTGCCAGGTGGTCCCCGAGGTGAGGCGATCCCGCTCGAGGAGCACGACCTCTTTGCAGCCCATGTGGGCCAGGTGGTAGGCGACGGAGCAGCCGATGATCCCGCCGCCGATGACGACGACGCGGGCCTGTTCGGGCAGGGAGATGGCAGACATGGCGGAGGAGCATAACGCCGAACGTTGTGCGCGGTCGCGCGTTGAGTCTGAGGCTTGGGCGGTCGCTCAGCGTCCCAGCGCCTTGAGCACCACTCCCGCGGCGTTGTGCCCGGAGGCGCCGATGACGCCGCCGCCAGGGTGGCACCCGGCGCTGCAGAAGTAGAGCCCCTGGACAGGCGTCTCGTAGGGCAGCCGCTCGTTGAAGCCGAGCTTGTTGTCCACGTGTTGGATATGGCCGTGGGTAATGCCGAAGTGTGACTCGATCTTGGGCGGGGGCAGCGCGAAGGTCTCCACCACGAGATCGCTGGTGCCCGGGGCGAAGCGGTCGCAGATGGAGAGCAGGTGCTGGACGTAGCGCGCCTCCTCCTTCTCCCAGGACGAGCCCTTGGGCTGGTAGGGCACCCACTGCACGAAGAGGGCGGAGTTGTGGTGTCCCTGGTCATCCCGCAGGGTGGGATCGATGGGGGTGTGGAAGTACCACTCGATGGAGGGGAACTCGGCGAGCTTACCGGCCTTGGTGTCCGCGTAGGACTTCGCCAGGGACTCGAGCACGTCCTCCTGGGGCAGCAGGTGGATGGTGGGGCCGAACTGGCCTCGGTCCTCGGGCAGGCAGGTGAAGGTAGGCAGGCCCTTGAGGCACAGGTTCACCTTGAGGGTGGTGCCCGGGGTGGCCATGGCGTCCACGCGCTGGCGGTAGTCCGCGGGGATGGCCGAGGCCTCCACCAGCTTCAGGGTGCGGAACGGGTCCGCGTTGGAGACGACCACGTTGGCGGAGAGCTCCTCACCGCCCTCCAGCACCACACCCTTCACCACGCCCCGGTCCGTGCGGATGGAGGCGACTTTTGCCCCGGTGCGGATCGTCCCGCCGTGCCGTTGGACGAGCTTCGCAAGCTGCTGGGTGACGGTGCCCATGCCGCCGCCGACGATCATCCACGTGCCGCCGCTGCCGGGCAGCCGGCACATGTTGTGGGCCAGCAGGTTCATGCCCGCGCCAGGCGTGTCGTACTCCACGTCCGCGCCCGAGAAGGCGTCGGTGACGGCGTACATGGCCTTGAGCAGGTCCGACTCGAAGCCGAAACGCTCCAGGTACTGGCGGGGCGAGCCGCGGCAGAGCCGGAGGAAGTGGCTACGCAGGTCCGCGCGGATGTAGCGCTCCGCGGTCTCCTCGAGGGAGAGCGGCGGCAGGAGCCACGCCGGGGCCAGGTCGTCGCGAATGGCGGCCAGCTCGGCATTCATGGCCTGGTTGGCCTTCCAGTCGGCCTCGGAGAAGAAGGCGAGGAACTGGCGCTTCATCTCCTGCTCGTTCGAGCCGAACAGGAGGTAGCGCTCGTCCAGGGTGGGCAGGAAGTAGTGCGGATCCCGGCGCTTGAGGGGGAGCTCCAGCTCCAGCTCTTGCATGAGCTCCGGAGGCATGAGTCCCAGCAGGTAGGCTCCGGTGGAGACGCCCAGCTTCGGCGCGGAGCGGAACGGGTACTCCGTCTTGCTCGCACCGCCTACCATCGCCTTGTCCTCGAGCACGGTGACCTTGAGGCCCCGGCGCGCGAGCAGTGCTGCAGCAACGAGGCCGTTGTGGCCTGCACCCACGATGATGACGTCTGGCATGGTGCCCCCTCCGCGTTGACTGCTCTTAGCCGAGCCGAGGGCAGGCGGACAAACTCCGCGTGACTTGCGCGCGGACGCTGGGGCGGGGAGAGTCGCGCCCGTCCGATGTCCGCCTCAGCTCCGCAGCCTTCCCCCACTCCGGCCTCTCCCCAGCCTCCCCTGAAGGAGACAGAGGGTGCCGAGCCTTCATCCTGGGCCCTGTCCTGGATAGACCTTGCCTGGATGACAGTCGTGGCGCTGGTGCCCACCGTGATTGCCGTGGCGCAGCTGGGCCGCATCCATCCCGACGAGGTGTACCAGGTGCTCGAGCCAGCCTGGCATCGCGTTCATGGCTACGGCGTGCTCGCCTGGGAGTGGCGGGACGGGCTGCGCAACTGGGCGGCGCCCCTCGTCGTCTCGGGGATGCTGCGCCTGGCGAACCTGCTGGGCATCACCCACCCCCAGGCCTACCGGGCCCTCATCGCGCTGCCTCAGGCGGCGCTGCACGGCTGGATGCTGCTCGCCGCGTACCGGTTCTGCGCGCGCCGGCTCGGGACCGTGGCAGGCCTGTATGCCACCCTGCTCGTGGGGCTCTATGGGCCGGTGCTCTTCTTCGCGGGCCGGACGATGAGCGAGTCCTTCTCCGCGGCGTTCCTCGTGGTGGGGATGGAGGCCCTCGATCGGAAGGAGCGCCTGGAGCGTGCCGGGCTGCTCGGCGGGCTGGCGCTGGGGCTGGCGGTGGTGGCGCGCTACGGCTCGGCCGTCTTCGTCGCCGCGGCGCTGGTGTGGCTCGTTCTGGCGAGGCGGTGGCGGGTGCTGGCCTTCACCTGCCTGGGTGGGCTCGGCGCGGCGCTGGGCCTGGGCGCGCTCGACTGGGCCACCTGGGGCACGCCCTTCCACTCCTTCATCGCCTACCTGCGCTTCAACGTCCTCTCGGGTGAGGCGGCAAGGCAGTTCGGCGCGAACCCACCCAGCTTCTACGTGCCAGTGCTCCTCACCGCGCTCCCCCTCTGGTTCTGGCTGACAGTGCCGCTGGGCTACGCCGCCCTGCGCCGCCGCCGCGCCGTCTCCCTGCCGCTGTTCTGCGCGGTGGCCTACGGGCTGGCGGTGACCGCCACGCCGCACAAGGAGGAGCGCTTCCTCTATCCGGCACTCGTGCTGCTGCTGCTCGCAGCTGCCCCAGCCCTGGCGGCATGGCTCATGGATACAGCCAGGGCCGCGAGGGTCCGCTCGGTGATCTCATTCGTGTCGCTGTCCTCCACCGTGGTAGCCGCCAGCTTCTACCCGCCGCACGATCTCCGCGGGGACCAGTTCCGCGCCATTGTCGCCGCCACGAGGGACGAGCGCGCCTCGGGCCTGCTCATCGTCAACGAGGGGCTCTGGGGCGCGGGGGGCTTCTTCTACATCGGCAAGAACATCCCCTGGCTCACCTGCGACTGGCCCCACGATCAGGCCTTCCAGCACGCCATGCGTGATTCCACCTTCAACCGCGCCGTCACCTTCGGGGGCCGGGCCCTCCCAGAGCTCCAGGCCGCCGGCTTCCGCGTGGTGGGGCAGGTGGGCCGCGAGACGATGCTCGCCCGCGACTGAGGCAGGCGAGGCAGGGAGCCCAGGCCCGCTCACCCGCAAAAGCAAAGAGCCGATACCCCAGGAGGGCATCGGCTCTTCACTTCTAAAGAAACGGCCGGGACACACGCGAAGGTGCGCTACCGTTGCTTCCTTCCGGACCTGGCGGGGTTCACGTCCCCACGTTGTCCCGACCACAAAAATAACACCTACGGAGAGGGTGGGATTCGAACCCACGATACCCGTTAAGGTATGCACGCGTTCCAGGCGTGTGCCTTCAACCGCTCGGCCACCTCTCCAGGGCCCTGCTACAAGCGGAGAGCGTAGGATTCGAACCTACGGTACCGTTACCGGTACGCCTGATTTCGAGTCAGGTGCCTTCGACCACTCGGCCAGCTCTCCAGTATTCACTTTTCACGCTTCTTGTCGCGCAGGCGCTCGAAGAAGCTCTTGAGAAGCAGGCGGCTCTCCTCCGCCAGGATGCCACTTGTCACCTGGAGCCGGTGGTTGTGCCGCGGCTCTTCGGCCAGGTTGTAGAGCGAGCCCACCGCTCCGGCCTTGGGATCCATCGTCCCGAACACCAGCCGTGTCACCCGGCCCTGCACCAGCGCGCCGGCACACATGGCGCACGGCTCCAGCGTCACGTACAGCGTCACACCCGTGAGCCGCCAGACCCCCAGTGCCTTGGCCGCCGCATCCAGCGCCAGCAGCTCGGCATGAGCCAGGGGGTTGCGGTCCACCTCGCGGCGGTTGAAGCCCGTGCCGACGACTCTGCCGTCGTGCACGGCCACCGCGCCTACGGGGACCTCTCCGAGTGCCTCTGCTTCCCGCGCCAGCGTGAGCGCCTGCTGCATGAAAGCTTCGTCTTCACTCATGGAGAGAAGCGGCAGGGAAAGTGGCGCTCCCTGGAGGATTCGAACCTCCGGCCTTCGGATTCGTAGTCCGACGCTCTATCCAGCTGAGCTAAGGGAGCGTGTCTTCCAACGCTGCGACTTGCGACCTGATGATAAGTGGCGGAGAGAGAGGGATTCGAACCCTCGATACCGTTTCCAGTATGCAGGTTTAGCAAACCTGTGCCTTCAGCCTCTCGGCCATCTCTCCAACGTTTCTCTGTCAAAGAACTGCTTACGACAAGGCCTGAAATTCGGAGGAGGTAGGATTCGAACCTACGGAGGGCTTTCACCCTCTGCGGTTTTCAAGACCGCTGCCTTCAGCCGCTCGGCCACTCCTCCACTACACGCCGCGCGGCCCGCCATGGTGCGCGGGGCCGCCCTTCTACCTCATCCGCATTCCATTGCAATGGGGTAGTGCCTCACAGTGGCCGGATCTCCCGCATCCCCCCCATGTACGGCACCAACGCCTCCGGGATCGCCACGCTTCCGTCCTCGCGCTGGTAGTTCTCGAGGATGGCAATGCTCGTCCGGCCCACGGCCAGGCCACTGCCGTTGAGGGTGTGGAGCAGCTGGGGCTTGTCCCCCTTCTGGGCGCGGAAGCGGATCTTCGCCCGGCGGGCCTGGAAGTCGCCGCAGTCCGAGCACGAGGAGATCTCCCGGTACGTGCCCTGGCCTGGCAGCCAGACCTCGATGTCGTACGTCTTCCGCGAGGCGAAGCCCATGTCTCCGGTGCACAGCAGCACCACGCGGTGGTGCAGCCCCAGGCGGCGGAGGATGTCGGTGGCGTCATCCGTCATGCCCTCCAGCTCCTGGAGGCTGGTGTCCGGCGTGGCGAACTTCACCAGCTCCACCTTGTGGAACTGGTGCTGGCGGATGAGCCCGCGCACGTCCTTCCCGTACGATCCGGCCTCGGAGCGGAAGCACGGCGTAAAGGCGACGTACTTGCGCGGGAGATCGTCGGCTTCGAGGATCTCGTCGCGGTGCAGGTT